>PFWS01000007.1 GCA_002791255.1 Candidatus Uhrbacteria bacterium CG_4_9_14_3_um_filter_36_7 | reverse complement strand
TCAACTGATTCAATGGCAGCACTAGTTACTTGATGCAATAGAAGCAAAACGTTTACAGTTAAAAGAGTGAGCATGAGCATGCTCATGGTAATAATAGAAAGCCAAATATTACGCCAAAAATGTTGGGCTCCAAAACGAATAATACGCAAAAAAGAGGTTATCATAAACGGTATCTTCCTTCTTCTTGATCAGCGATAATTCGACCCTTATCAAGGGTTACCACACGCTTACGAAGGGCATTAACCATTTCTCGATCATGAGTAACAAGCACAATTGTGGTTCCAAATTCATTTATTTTTTTTAGAAGTTGCATGATCTCACGTGAATGAATAGTGTCAAGATTTCCTGTTGGTTCATCTGCTACTAAAATTTTTGGCCTGTGTACAAGAGACCGTGCAATAGCTACGCGTTGTTGTTCCCCACCCGAAAGCTGTGCAGGATAACGATGTTCACATCTAATTAGGTTTACAATACTTAAAACACGAGGAACCACTTCACGAATATGGCGAAAAGAAGCTCCAGCTACTTCAAGCCCAAAAGCAATATTTTCTTGAACCGTTTTTTTAGGAAGTAATTTAAAATCTTGAAAAACAACACCAATTTGTCTACGTAAAAGAGGAATTTCCCGATGGGAGATTTGGCTAATATTCCATCCACCAATAATAACATCTCCTTTAGTTGGCCGCTCTTCGGCAAAAAGAAGTTTAGCAAGAGTACTTTTTCCAGTTCCGCTTTGTCCAACAATCGATACAAAATCACCTGGATGAATATGTAAACTTATACCACCAAGACCAATCGTGTCCGGTGGATAAACTTTTGTTACATTTTTAAGACGGATCATAGACTCTTGCCACAAAAATAGTTCCTTCATATAATAACACGCAAAAGCAAGTGAGCAAAGATTTTTTAAACTTGTGCGGGCGTGGTCGAGTGGTAAGATGTTTGCTTCCCAAGCAAAAGACTGCCGGTTCGATTCCGGTCGCCCGCTCCAGCTTGTTAGAAATTACTTCTAACAAGATTTTTTTTTATTTTTTTTGTATAATATATACTTGATATATCTTTACAAATATGCCCACTTCAATCGCTTCTACTCAGATAGAAATTCAAAAAAACATGAAATTTATAGGGCGACGATTGGCTTTACTACTTGCAGCATCTCCATTTTCTCTTGAAGAAAAACAAGCTTGGGCTGAGCTTATTCCTGAGATGTTGCCAGACCAGTTAGATCGATTAATAAAAATTTTGGAATCATCTTTATCTTTAAAAAAAGAAATATCTCAAACTCAAGTAGATCAATCTATCTCTCTTGTTTCTCTGCTTCAAGAAGATATTTTAGATCAACAAACAAAATTAGATATTATTCATATTCTTTGTCAAATATCAAAATACGAATTAAAAAAAGAATTTACAAATCTTCTTATGCAATGGTATGAGGCAGATAAAATGGCACAGGTAGAACTTAAAGAAGATCTTGAAACATGGAAAAAAACAGAAAATATCTATTATAAACAGGAGCACAATGCGATTCAATATCAATTGCGTTCATTGGAAAAACAATGGAAGCAACAAAAAAAAATTCAGGAACTTAAAGAAAAACTTGGTTTTTTATGATCAAACCAGAAATGCGATTAAATCTTCTTAATTCTCTTCCTGAACGTAAACGACCTGTTCCTGAACGTAAACCACCTATTCCTGAACAAGAACCACCACTTCCTAAACGAACACTTAAGGAATTATCAAAACGTTTTATTGAAAAGCATTTTAAAAGAAAACGTTTTATTGAAAAACACCTTAAAGGAAAACGTTTTGAGGATGAGGAAAAAGAACGAATCGAAAAAAATAAATCTATCACAGGTAAAACAAAATCATTTGCGATTGGGGCACTTGATGTTGGAGCAAGAATTATTGGGGCAAAGCTTGCTTGGGACGGACTACGTTATATTACTCAATCGTATTTTACTAAAAAAGAACAAGAACACCTTGCAAAACTCTACCGTCGTTTTGAAAATGATAGAAATGATTTTGAAGCAGGAGATCATCGTGTACGAACAGCTATGGAAAATAAAGAAACAGTTTTTTTACAGACAGTAGAGCAATCTAATTTCATGACTAGTGAACAAAAAAACTATTTTGTTCAAGAATTAAATCGACTTCATAGAGAACATAAAACAGACGAAAAAAAAACATCACAAAGAAAACAAAAGGAAATTCAAAAAATTTTTGATAAAACGATTCGTACGCGCGTCGAGCTAATAACCGTCCTTAATGAAATGATTAATTCTGTGGGAGTCTTTACTGGAGCATTTTTTTTGCGCGCAACAGGTTATGGAGTTGGTCTTGCTCTTGAACGTTATAGAGAAATTAGTCGATCGCTGGATTACCAAAATGAACGAGGTATTGATCGTGCAGTTTTACAGGTAAAAAGATGGGTTTGTGATGGTTTTCGCGATACAGCAAAAGAAATAGGGCTTATAAATAAACCTGGGGTAAAAAAATCAGAACGCCGAGTTAAACGACAACTACAACTTGGACGAGCTATGGGAATTCTTCTATTTGGAACCTCAGTGGTTGGAGCTGCTCATCAAGAATATAAACAATATGAACCTGAATCTAAATGGACAGATATGACAAAAGTGCCATTAGATAATTTATTAACCCATTGGGAAGAAAGAACCGGTATTCTCCCTTTACTCCAAGATGAATTAAAAGATAGATGGTCATCAGTAACTCTTGAATCAAAAAATCCTAAAAAAGAAAAAATGGAAATGGAAAAAGTTCCTGATTCTATTCATCTTTCCATTGGTAACTTTTATTTTTTAAAAAATGAGGAAGGACAAATCATGGGTGTTACTTGTGAAGAACCCATTTCTTTAAGCCCACAGCAAAAAATCGAAATATCTCATTTTCTCAATAAATCCTTAAATGAAACTACATTTGCTAAATCTCTTAGTTTACAAGAACAGTCTTTCTGGCACAAACACATAGAAGAGGAAATAACTCATTTTTATTCTTATCTTTTAATTTTAGAGCACTTAAAAACGCAAGGTTTTTCAAATACACCAGAGAGTTCCTACCTTGAAGCGATCTTAACTAAAAGTATTATGGATCTACACGAACGTTATGGAAAAGTATTTAAAACAGACAATCCTCGCCTTCAAAAATCAATTCCCTCTCTTGCATAAACACCTGAATAAAAATAATGTTTTTCATACTGCATTCGTGTAATAAGATCTGCTTTAGATAAAAAAGAATCAGGGGCATGACGACCTGTTAAAACAAGTTCCATAGCTAAAGGTCTTAGAGCTATAATAGAAAGCACTTCTTTCTCATCCAACATTCCAAGATGCACTGTTGAATTCAATTCATCTAAAATAACGAGGTCGTGATATCCTTCTTCTAGTAATTGTTTTGCTTTTGCAAGACCTTTTTTTGCTTCTTGCTTATCTTCTTCAATAATTGAGAAATCAAATAGTCCTGTTTGAGAATTCCGGCGATCTCGTCCAGTCACAAAAAAATCAACTGAATCATTTAAAAAATTTTCAATCGTTTTTCGTTCGCAGTAATGTTTTCCACCTTTATCAAAAAAAACAACCGCAACATGCTTTTGAGCTCCAATAGCTCGAAGTAATAATCCAAGTGCAGCGGTTGTTTTTCCTTTTCCATCACCTGTATAAATATGAAGAAATCCTCGCGGATGCTTCATAAATTTATGAACATCCACTAGTGGCTCCACAATTAAGACATTTGTAGCAAGATCCATTACGCACCATGATTGATCCACATGTTCCACAAGCTGGTGCATCTGATTGATTATCAAATGTCGTAGATGAGGAGGTTGTAGGTGTTTTTTCTAACATATCATCTGTTTTAAACAAAGAAGGTTGAAGGTGGACATCAGAATCTTCTTCATTAATACCAATAAGATGTTGCTCCTCTTGACTTAAAAATTTTAATGCCATCCAACGGAAAATATAATCAACAAGTGATTTAGCAATACGAATTTTTGGATTATTAGTATAACCATAAGGTTCAAAACGAGTATGAACAAACTTATTGATAAGCACCTGAAGAGGCACACCGTATTGAAGCCCTATAGAAACAGAGGTTGCAAATGAATCCATAAGACCACTAATCACTGTTCCTTCTTTGGACATAGTGATAAATAGTTCACCTGGTTTTCCATCATCATAAAGCCCAACTGTAATATATCCCTGGTGATTTCCAACCATAAATTTATGAGTAATAGAGCGCCTTTCATCTGGTAAACGACGTCGTAGTGGCTGACGAGCTTGAGAACGATTATCCCCAATGGTTTTTTCTTTTTGTATTTCATTTTTTTTGTTTGACTGATCTGTCTCTTTGGATGTAGTGAGCACTTGTTGGCGCTTTGATCCATCTCGATAGACTGCAATAGCTTTTAAGCCCATTTTCCACCCTTCTTGATAAACACGAATAATATCATCCGGAGTAGCTTCATGTGGCATGTTAACAGTTTTACTAATAGCTCCAGAAAGGAATGGTTGAACTGCTGCCATCATTCGAAGGTGTCCCATATAATGAATCGTTCGTTTCCCATTTTTTGCTTTAAACGCACAATCAAAAACCGATAAATGTTCATCATGTAAATGAGGAGCTCCTTCAATCGTATCGTTCTCATGAATATAGTCCATGATCTCTTGTTTTTGCAAAGATGAATAACCAAGAGCCTGAAGCGCCTCTGGAACTGTTTGATTTACAATCTTCATAAGCCCACCACCTACCAACCATTTATATTTGACCAAGGCAATATCTGGTTCAATACCCGTGGTATCACAATCCATAAGAAAGGCAATTGTGCCTGTAGGTGCAAGCAAAGAAATCTGGGCATTACGAATACCAAACTGAGTGGCGTCTTCTATAACTTGATACCAAACATCTTTTGCTTCTTGAACCCATTGAGCAGAAATAGCGGTTGATGATAAAAAATGTTCAGTTGCTTGTTTATGTTTTTCAAGAACTTCAAGACAACTCGATCGATTTTTTTTAAAATACGTAAACGGGCCTTTTGTTTTAGCTATTCTTGTGGATTGTCTATAGGCGTAACCGGTCTGTAAAGAAGTAATAACTGCTGCCATATGACGCCCTTCATGAGAATCATAGGCAAAACCGCAACTCATAAGCAAAGCACCTAGATTAGCATAGCCAATACCAAGCGGTCGAAAATCAAGGCTGTTTTTTTCAATAGAGGGTGTTGGATAACTAGAATTACTTACAAGAATTTCCATGGCTGTAATCATGGTTTCATTAATTTTTTTAAAAATTTCTAAATCAAATACCTTTTTTCCATCTTTATCTTTTCGACAAGCAAGCAAATTTACAGATGCTAAGTTACACGCAGAATCATTCAAAAACATAAATTCACTGCATGGATTTGAGGCATGGATACGCCCAGACACTTTACACGTATGCCAATCATTGACGGTTGTATCGTATTGCATACCAGGATCACCACATTGCCAAGCTGCTTCACCTATTTTTTTCATAAGATCACGCGCGGAATAAATTACAGATGGTTTACCTGTAGTTACCTCATGGGTTACCCATGGTTTATCTTCTTCAAATGCACGCATAAAATCATCAGTTACTCGCACGGTATGGTTGGCATTTTGAAAAGCAATAGATGCATAAGCTTCCCCATCAATAGATCCATCATATCCTGCATCCATAAGCGCCCATGCTTTTTTCTCTTCATCTGCTTTACATCGAATAAACCATTCAATATCTGGATGATCAATATTTAAAATAACCATTTTTGCGGCTCGACGTGTTTTTCCTCCACTTTTAATAATTCCTGCAAATGCATCGTATCCACGCATGAATGAAACAGGTCCTGATGCTTTTCCATTTGAACCACCTAAATATTCGTGTGAGGAACGCAAAGAAGAAATATTCGTGCCTGTCCCAGATCCTCCTTTAAAAAGCATGCCTTCAGTTACACTTAAATTCAAAATAGAACGCATGTCATCTTGTACAGAATTAATAAAACAAGCTGAACATTGTGGGTGATCGTAGATGCCAACATTGAACCATACAGGTGAATTAAAAGAAGCCATTTGATGAACTAATATATGAGTAAGTTCATTTTCAAATATGTCTGCATCTTGTGATGTTTGAAAATATCCATCAAAACGACCCCAATCAGTGATTGTTTTAGTAACTCGACTTATAAGTTGTTTAACCGAAATTTCTCGATCTTGACCACCTACTTTGCCACGAAAATATTTTGAAACCGCAATATTTGTTGCAGACTGTGACCAAAACGAAGGAACCTCTACTTTTTTCTGTTCAAAAACAATTTTTCCCTTTGCATCAGTAATAATCGCATCTCGATATTCCCAGTGTATTTTCTCAAATGGATGTTCTTTTGATTTTGAAAAAAACGGCTCAATGCAAAGACCGTTTCCATATTGAGGAACTGGCTGATTTTGTTTAAACAAACGGACACGATAACAACTATAATCTTTAGCAACATGAATAAGATTGTGATCAATCAAGGTAAGTATAATTATATCGCGAATATCATTTGTACAAGGAGTGGTATGACCATCAAATGATTGTTGAAGACGAGAGATAACTTGTTCAGTTATTTGAACACTTAATGATGCACGATCTTTTAATCCTGCGGTTTCCATTGTTTTTAAAAGAGAGGATTGAATTTTATGTGGTTCAAAACACTCTTGTTTTTGATTACGCTTTTCAACTGTTTTTACGGATGTAACAAATTCCCATACTGCTTCAATGGCTTTACCTGGTACAACAGAAGCTATCTCTGCGGTGTTCTCTGATTGGATTTTTGTCTCATGTTTCATAAAAAAGAATACTACAAATTAAAATACTCCTGAGACGAAAAAACAACCCCCACGCGAGGATTATTTATCGTTCTCCCCCACCACAAAATCCATGTGGTTTGTCCTTAGTGTACTCCCACTATACTCGAGCGTCAAAAAGAATGTTTATCCACATTTTTTCCTAAAAAACGACACTTCTTTTTACCTTTAATAAGCTATAAAAATGATTGTCATCCATTTACTTCCTTTAAAATTTAGGCCAGGCCTATTTAAGGCTAAAATGGCATGGTCAAATTAATTCCACCAGGTACAGAATGAGTTTCTTCAGGTGTTTCTGGATGAAATTCAACAGGGATCGCCCGACGACCACTTAGACGATCTTCATAAGCTAAAGCATGGTGTTTTAAACCATATTCATAAACTGCTTTTGTAATTTTTACATCATCAAGACAATACTTCTTAATTTTTTCAATCTCTCCTTGTTTCCACCATTCAACTGCTTGTAAACCATGGCCTGATTTATGAGTTCCAATGGTTGCAGCAGCCACATCATCTAATTTTAAACGAAAACCAAGAGCTTGTTGAATTTTCTCTAAAATATCAAGCTGAGGAAAACGACACAAATCTCCTGGATAATAATGATTCATAATCGGTATATCAAAACTACGACTATTATAACCAATTAGTCGTCCTGAGCGTTCAAGACGCGACCAAAGTTTTGGAAATTCCGATTCTTCATAAGCAACATATTCATCTGTTTCATAAAAATAAATTCCAATAACTGAAATTTTTAATTTCGATGTATCATAACCCCCAACATCCTGAAAAGTATTTTGTGTTTCAATATCTAGAACAATTTCTTTATCCATAATATCTATTTTATTCTACAATCTATATAAATACAGATTCTCATTTTTATAATTTTTTTCTGTTTTAATAAGCTCAAGGGTTGGATAAGTAAACGTTCGGCTGATTACTCGCGTTCCTTTTGGATAGGCTTTACGTAATAAAGGTTCAAGGTCAGCTTGTGTTTTTGGAAATAAATAACTTGCTACAACATGAACTTCTTTAGGAAATTCTACTTTAAAAAAATTTTCTTTACGAATTTCTATTTTTCCAGAAAGCCCTGCCAAATGAACACGTAATTTTCCAAGCCATCTTACAAATAGCTGTTGTTCATAGCCTATTCCCCTTTTTGCTCCAAATTCTTTGACTGCAGTAATAAGCAATGATCCATCTCCACAACCAAAATCAACCACTATTTCTTCTGGTTGTAAATCAGCAAGTTTAAACATTTGTCGACCAATTCGGCTATGTGTTGGTACCCAAGGGACAGAAACAATGGAAGAAAAAACAATACTTACAATGGCTAAAAGAATAAAAAGAAGGAAAAATTGAAAAATAAGCAAAAAAACAAGCAAAGCACTAAAGAGGAAGGACATAGAAATAAGAAGTAAGAATTAGGAATTAAGAAGAAGAAATTAGAAAGTTGGGGACTTAACAAATTTAAAAGCGGCTAGCAGCTTCTGTAATTGCCTCTGCATATGTTGGAAATGCATGGATCATCTCATCTAAAACATCAACTTTTATTTGTAAATGAATTGCAAGAGCTATTTCGTGGATTATATCTCCAGCTCGTGGTCCAATCAAATGGGCTCCTAAAATCGTACGTGTCTTTGTTTGAATGATCATCTTTATAAAC
>PFWS01000034.1 GCA_002791255.1 Candidatus Uhrbacteria bacterium CG_4_9_14_3_um_filter_36_7 | reverse complement strand
TTCGTAAGCAAATAAATGACGGTAGGCGGTCTCTTGCGAACGCTCTTTGGGTGATCCATAAATCATTCCCACTTCCCAATGTGGATCTTGAAGAAATCCGGCTTCATTTGCTTGTCGGCGTCCACGTGGTGTAAGCCTTACTGTTTCATCATCTTGTCCTTCATTTTTTTTCTCTTTTTCATCATGTCGAAAAAATTCTAAACGAATCGAAGGACGTGGAGTTTTTTCTTTTTCAACCATTGATGCAGTTTCAAATGGTGGAGGAGCTTCAAAAAAATTCTTCATAGTATTTTATCATTACAAAAGCAATCGAATTATTCCTTTATCTGCGTCTACTTCCACAAAATCACCATCTTTAAATACTTTTGTCGCATGTTGAGTTCCGATAATGCATGGTTTCCTAAGTTCACGAGCAACAATAGCTGCGTGGGAGAGAATTCCTCCAGCATCTGTAACAAACGCAGCTGCCTTCTTAAGGATCGGCAAATATTCCGGTCGCGTCATACCTGTCACAAGAATATCACCCTCTTGAAAATGCTCAGCTTGTAAAGGATCCAGAATAATACGAACCGTCCCCTTTGCTTTTCCGATATACGCTATAGACCCCTTTAACATTCCATTGGTATTGGTTTTTATCAATCGCTTTTCTATAGTTTCAGCCTCGTTTTCTACTAATAAATCCTGCCCATCCTTATCTGAAACAATAACAGCATGACAGTACCTCTTTTCAACTTCCTCACGTGGAGGCAATTTTCCGTTTTGTAAAACGTGTTCCATCTCATCTTGTCGCAGAGAAAGAACCATACGTGTCTGCCAATTGTTTATCTGTGCTACGTGTTGTGCAGTTGTAATAAGAAACTCCTCAGTCCGTTTAAATACAGGTTCTGCATAAACACGGGCTTCCTCAAACACAGGTAGTAATTCTTTTAAAATATTCGGCTCAAGATAATCAACAACATATTTAATTTGAATATGAGGATAATAGTACATCATGATTCGATTCCAAAACTCTTGATAGGCCTCAAAATCCATTGGTTGTCTATCTAGTTTATCCATAAACTGTATGACTTTATCTGTTTCTTTTTTAAGTTGTCTGGATACACTTACCGCAAAGGTTTGATCCTTAATTATTTCAGCACACAGTAAAGCTCCCACACGATCTTTGTCATCCTGCTGCGCCCACCCAACACTTTTTCCTTCTCGAACAATGATAATCGACTGACTTAAAAATGGTATCTCACCGAAAAAAAATTCCTTAGTATATTGATTTCCAAAATGTGAACAACTGAGTAGTCCCCAACCTCCAGCCCACATCTGTGTCCAGTTATCATGATCAAATGTTTTTTTAATTTCCATACCATCTTATTTTTATAAACTTAAAAACTGGTTTAATTTTTAACAGCTACCTAGGCGACTTTGATGGCTTTAACCATAAAACTAATCACAAGGTTGTAACTGGCCTTGATTGTACCACATAAAAAATTCCGGACTCACGCGCCCATTCGATGTCACAAGGAAATCCATAGTGTTTTTCAATATTCTGACATATCTTGGCAAGCTCAAAAATTTCTGACTGATTTAACTTTTGTTGATTTTGTTTATCTTTTGAAACCTGAGCCTGTTCATTACCGCCCTCTTCTTTTCTAATAAGCATAATCTCTTGCTCACTCACACGAATATCAAGAATTGTGATATCTGATTTATTAATTATATAAGAATCAGGTGTAACTACTCCACCGACAATATATTCACCTAAACCCCAACAAGATTCAATAATCATTTGATTTTGGTCTTTTGTAACTGGATGTACTGTAAAACAAATACCAGAAATTTCGGAATTGACCATCTTCTGAATAACTACAGCTACGGAAACATAACTTTTTCGCATCCCTTTCTCATTGCGATAAACAACCGCACGTGGTGTAAAAAGTGAGGCCCAACAGTTTTTAACATTGTCCAAAATTGTCTTTTCGGTTGTATTAAGAAAACTCTCAAGCTCTCCAGCCCAACTAGCTGTGGAGGAATCTTCGGCTGTGGCAGAAGAACGCACAGCCACAAATTCAGATCCTAATTCTTTAAAACTATTCATGATTTCTTCCTCAATATTTTTAGGCAAACAGGCATTACAAATAAGATCACGGATAGTGCTAGAAACATGCTCAACCGAATTTATATCGTCATAATTAACCTGGTCTAATTGAATTTCAACTTCTTGAACCAAATTAGTTTCTTTTAAAAACTGATCAAAAGTAGGAGCAATAACTACAAATCCGGGCGGAACCACAATACCAGCTTGTGTCATTTCTCCAAGCGAAGCCCCCTTACCACCAGCAAGATTAGTATCTGTTTTACTAATTTCTAAAAATGGTTTAGTGAATGTCATAAATAAATTAAATCGTTGTTATTTTACGCACCCAATTATGGTGGGCATTAACCTCTAAGAAATCACCGTCTTTAAAAATCTTTGTTGCTTTTTTTGTTGCAATAATACAAGGCACTCCAAGCTCTCTACTTACGATCGCTGCATGGCTTGTAATACCACCTTCATCTGTAACAATAGCAGCTGCTTTTTTCATTGCTACAACATAATCTGGACGCGTCATTACCGCAACTAAAATATCACCATCCTGAACCTTACTAATTTCTTCTACGCTTTTAACAATTCTTGCTGTTCCCCGAGCTCGCCCCAAACAAGCAACAAGCCCACGCAAATCTTGTGCGTCATCCTCTTTATTTTCTCCTAAAAGAATAGAGTGAATTCCATCAAATTCTTCTGATCCAGTGTACACCCTTGTTTCTCCTTCTTTCCAAAAAGCCACACAGCGATTCTGCCGCTCACGCAACTCATCAATACCTAGTGTGTTATCAATAAACCACGACCCCACCTCCTCAAGTAACATCTGTTTAGTTAACTCTGGGTCAACACCACGTCGTTTGGCCATCTCACTCATAAGCATTGTCCCCAAGTGGATAGAAAAGTAGGTGGCTCGCTTGCGTTCATCTTGCCAACGTGTAAAATCCTCGGAAATTTTGAGAAGTCTTAGAAGTATCGGGCGCAAAGGATAACTTGCAAACAATTGTTCTTTTGCTTCCTGATTTGCCACAGACGTTCCTTCAATTTTTTTAAGCATCTCTTTCAAATCAACTCCTGTCCTAAGCCAAGCAGCAATTTCTTCCTTAAAATGATCTAATGAAAGCACTTGCGCTTTGCGGTAGTTATTTTTAGTCCAAAAAAATGCCTGCTTGTGTATAGTAAGCAGATCAATAATATCTGGATCATCTATATATTTTCCACTCTGTACAAGAATAGCGATCCGCAAAAGAGAAATCTCTGCCTCGTTAATAAATGACTGATGAACAGGCGCGGTGGCTATTGAAAAAACATTGGTAAAGTTCGATTCTTTTTCAAATGGTCCAGCTTCAAGACGAAGTAAATCAGCAATCTTTTGATCTGTGCCAAGGGCAAAGTGGTCAATAATAGAACTTGAAGTAAAGCGTTTCTTTGACAAATTATGATAGCATTCAAACTCCTGAAAAAGTTCTTGGTCAGACAGCGATAAGAGTCTTTGTGGAGCAAAAGCATAGAAATAATCATCAAACGCCCGTTCGTCTTCTTGCCACTGTCTCATAAGATCTTCACTAACAGTTTCAGATGTTTGTGCAAGCTTACAAATTACCTCGGCTCCTCGATCAATATCTTCCTGATCCAAGTACCAATCAGCTCCATTATCAAAAAAACAGAAACGCCACCTAGCCTCTGTTCCCGTGGGCTTACGATCTTCCTTAACGATTTCTGCTTCGCCAATCATAGAAATATACATGGGGGCACCGTCAAATCTTTGATGATACCATTGTTTATGGGCAAATAATTTAATATTCATAATTTATCCGTTTAATTAAGAAAACACGGTACACCTAAAAAAATATTAAATCAATATATATATCGACAATTATATTTAAAATTGATTTTTTTTAACTAAAATTATATAATAATTCTGTCGATTATATTTCCACAACAATTATGATTTCCCAAACAATTTTTGAACAATTAGGTTTTTCCAAAAAAGAAACCAATATTTATCTTGCCTTACTTGAAATGAATTCCACTACCCCAAGTGAACTTAGTCATAAAACAGGCATTAATAGAACAAGTTGTTATGATATTTTAGAAACGCTTATAAAAAAAGGATTGATTGGAAAATTTAAAAAAAGAGGAAAAATCTATTTCCATGCAAGTGATCCAAAACGCCTTATCCAATATCTCGAAAGAGAACGGGAAGAGTTTGATAAAAAAATTATCTCTCAACAAAAGGCTGTGGAAGAAATATTACCAGAGCTCTCTTCTCTTATCCATCCAAAAAATACTAGTAAACCAAAAGTAACTTTTTTTGAAGGCGAAAAAGGTATTCGAGAAGCTTATGAAGATACGCTAAATGCAAAAGAAACTATTTTAGCTTATGCTAATGTTGAAACCATGCACGAAGGACTTCCACAATTTTTTCCTGAGTATTATAAACGTCGAGCAAAAGCAGGGATTCACATTAAAGCAATTGTTCCTAAAAATTATCTATCTCAGGAACGCTCTAAACACGATAGAGAGGAACTTCGAGAAAGTATTATTTTAGAAGACTTAAGCTTAACGTTCTCTCCTGAAGTAAATATTTATAATGACAAAGTTCTTATTGCGTCGTGGAAAGAAAAAATGGCCGTTCTTATTGAATCAAAGGAATTCGCCCATCTTCAAAAATTAATTTATCAACTTATTTGGAATTTCATAAAAAAGTAAAATGATCAAATATAAAAATAAAACTGGAAAAATTTCCAGTTTTATTTATCTAGCAATTTAAATCAATTTTAACCATCGTATTCATGCATGGAAATCTGACCTTCAACCTGTTTAATGCTTTCAATAATCACAGCTACAATAATTAAAAGGGATGTACCTCCAATAACCATATTTGGGTTTGCAGTAAAATATTGAACGATTAAAGGAAGAACCGCTATAAGAGCAAGGAAGAACCCACCAAAAAATAAAATCCTACTTGAAACCCAATGCAAATATTGAGCTGTTGGAGCTCCTGGGCGAATGCCTGGAATAAAACCACCTTGTTTTTGTAAATTTTCTGCAATACGATCAGGATGAAAAATAACAGCTGTATAAAAATAACTAAATCCAAACACAAGTAAGAAATAAATAATCCCGTAAATCCACTGATTTGCGAAAATCTCAATCGTTTTTGTGGCAATCATACGAACCCATTCTGTGCGAGCTTCAACAAAAAATTGGGCAAATACAGTTGGGGTAAGAATAAGGGAAATCGCAAAAATGATCGGCATTACACCTGCCATATTGACTCGAAGAGGTAAATGAGTCAAAACACCAGAAGAAAATCTAGCAGCATTAATCTGACGCGCATATTTAACCGGAATATTACGTTGAGCTTCATTTACAAGAACTACTCCAATAATGGTCAAAATAAGAGCAATGATAAAAAGAATAAAGGTAATAATTTGTTGACGATCGTAAATAGCTAATGATTGTTGCAGAAAACTTGGAAGTCCAGCAATAATACCAGCAAAAATCATGAGAGAAATTCCATTACCTACATGCTTTTCTGAAATTAGTTCTCCAAGCCACATCATAAAAACGGTTCCAGCTGTAAGAATAATAACAGCTAAAATCATTGGCCAAATTCCTTGATCTAAAATAATTCCTGCTTGTTGGCGTAAAAGCAAAATTAAACCATACGCTTGTAAGCCTGCTAAAGGAACAGTTAATAGACGGGTCCATTGATTAATCCGTTGTCTTCCCTGTTCTTCTTTTTGCATTTCTTCAAGCTTTGGCCACATCATTGCAAGAAGTTGAAAGATAATAGAGGCGGTAATGTACGGAGCCACCCCCATGGCTACAATTGAAAAATTTTCCATAGTCCCCCCAGAAAAAACATTTAACAAACCAAACAGTTGGTTATTTTGAAAAAAAGATGAAAGGGCGCTTGTATCAACCCCAGGAACAGGAACATGAGCAGCAAAGCGGTAAACCAAAAACAAACCCAAAACAAACAGAATACTTTGTCGCACTTCTTTAGTTCGCCAGACCCGAGAGAATGAAATCATAGTATTTGGTCTTGGGTGAATTTTAAATGAGAACAGAACCACCTGCGGTCTCAATTTTTTCCTTAGCAGAAGCAGAGATAAGGCAGTGTTCTATTAAAAATTTTTTTTGAATGGTTCCCTTACCTAAAATCTTTACTCCATGAGCTTTATCAGAAATACAACCTTTGGCAAAAAGAATATCAGGAGTAATACGAGCCCCATCCATAAACAAATGATTTAACTGTTCTATATTTACAATACATGGTTTTTCCCGGATACTCTTAAATCCACGTGATTTAGGAATATTTAAAAGAATTGGACGTAATCCTTTTTTTTGTAAACCATTTCGTCCTCCAGATCGAGAGCGTTGTCCTTTTACTCCGCGTCCGCTGTAGGTTCCTGTAGAAGCCAAACCTCGCCCAATACGTTTTTTACGCTTTATAGAACCTTTTGCTGGTTTTAATGTGTGAAGATGTAAACTCATAAAACATTATTTGGAAATTTGCAAATGTTGCAAGGCTTCACAAGTTGCCTTTGCAACATTGATTTTATTGTTTGATCCACCGTAAATTTTACTTACCGCATTTGGTACCCCTGCAAGTTCTAATAAGACACGCACAGATCCACCTGCCTTTAAACCCGTTCCTTTTGGTGCTGGTCGTAGTAAAACCTTAGCTGCTCCAAATTTTGAACGGATCTCATGGGGAATGGTCTCATTAACCAAAGGAATTTGAAACACTTTCTTACGTGCTTGCCGATAAGCTTTATCAACAGCTAAAGCAACGTCAGCGCCTTTGGCGATTCCAAGTCCAACTTGTCCTTTACGATTTCCAATAACCACCGTCGCCCTAAAACGCATACGTTTTCCACCAGCTGTTACGCGAGTTACGCGAGCTAAATCAAGTATTTTCTGTTCATATTCAGGTTTTTCACGCTCTGGCCTAGCCCCACGATTTCCTGTACGTCGTCCTGATCCTCTTTTTTTGTGTTCCATTGATGAATTTTTAACTTCGTCCATAACATCTATTAATTAAAAAATAAGTCCTTGTTCTCGGGCACCATCTGCAAGAGCAGCAACGCGTCCATGATACCGATAGCCTCTTCGATCAAATACAACACGCTCAATTCCTTTTTCCTTTGCTAATCGAGATATTTCTTGCCCAACTTGTTTTGCTCGATCACTTTTTGTTTTTTTCTCACTTGTATTTGGAAAAAATCGATCAGAGGCGGATACAAGTGTTCTACCTGCTTCATCATCAATAAGTTGAGCATAAATAAAACGCAAACTTCGTTTTACCGCAAGTCTAGGACAATCAGAAGTTCCGTGAATACGAGAACGAACTCGTTTAATTCTTAGAAACCGTTTACGTTGTTTTTCCTTAATATCTTTCATACAAATTAACATCATCCAGCTGAAGTTTTTCCGGCTTTTCGACGGATCACTTCATCGGTATATTTAATTCCCTTCCCTTTATAAGGCTCTGGTTTACGAATTTTACGAATACGCGCGGCTGTTTCTCCAACCAATTGTCGATCAATACCAGTAATTGTAACTGATGTATTTTCAACATTTGCTTTAATACCTTCTGGAAGTGAAAAAGTTACTGGATGAGAAAAACCAACCTCAAATACAAGATTTTCTCCTTTTAATGAGACTCGATATCCAACACCAACAACATCCATTTTTTTTGAAAACCCTTTTGTCACGCCCGTGACTGCATTTTGGATCAATGATCGCATAGTCCCCCACATGGATCGTTCTTGGCGATCTTCTGAATTATTAACTGAAAGTTCAAGAACTGTTGTTGTATCTTCCTGTTTTTTCTCAAGAGAAATTATCAAAGGAATATTTAAAGACAAGGTTCCTAAAGGTCCTTTGATGGTTAAGTTAGTTCCAGACTGAATGACTTCAACATCTGCTGGAAGCACAATGGGTTTTTTTCCAATACGTGACATAAAGATTTAATAAACTTCGCAAATAACTTCTCCACCCAAATGACGCGTACGCGCTTCTTTATTGGTCATAAGACCATTTGAGGTTGAAATAATCGCAATACCCATATTTGAACGCACGTATGGAAGTTCGTGAAACTTTGCATAAACTCGTCTGCCGGGCGTACTAACACGTTTAATAAATTGAATACGTGGTTCTTTATTTTTTCCATACGAAAGAACAATACGAAGGAGGCGCTTATTTCCATCTTCTATTTCATAAACTGAATGAACATATTGTTCTTTTTCTAAAATTTTTGCAATCGTCTGCTTAATACTCGAGAATGGTAAAATAATCTCTGCTTTTTTTACCAGCTGAGCATTACGAATGCGTGTTAACATGTCTGAAATAGGATCAGTAATCATAAATTACCAGCTTGACTTAATAATACCTGGAATAGAGCCCTGATTTGCAAGTTCACGAAAACAAATACGACACATTTCAAAATCTCGCATATATCCACGTTTACGCCCACATTTCCAACAACGTCTAACAGTACGTGTCGAATATTTAGGATTTTGCCGTGATTTGGCTCGTTGATTTTCCGTTGCCATAAAATATCAAACAAATATTACTTCTGAAAAGGAAAGCCGAGAGATTCTAATAATTTCTGTCCCTCTTCTTTCTTTTGAGTATTTAAAGTAAGAACAACCTGTAAACCATGGATTATTTCAATTTCATCACTGCGAATTTCTGGAAAAGCAAGGTGTTCTTTAAAACCAATGGAATAATTTCCTTTCTCATCAAATGCATGTAAGGAAATACCTCGGAAATCTCGTACACGAGGTAATGTAATATGAATGAGTTTATCCAAAAAATCCCACATACGTT
>PFWS01000023.1 GCA_002791255.1 Candidatus Uhrbacteria bacterium CG_4_9_14_3_um_filter_36_7 | reverse complement strand
AAAACCGCATTTCTGCGCTTAGTATACAACCAAAATTCAATTTTTAGGCACCCGTTTATGTACCTTATGCCGAAATTGTAGCGAAGTTTAATTCAATTTATGGGGAAACTTTCAGGAAAATTCAGCCGGTTCTTTCTAAAACGTCGCGTCTAGTAGGAACTGATGGAAATGCCAAAGCCAGTAAATCACTTGGTAATGCCATTTATCTTGATGATTCATTAGAGGAAATCAAAAGAAAAGTAATGGATATGTATACTGACCCAAATCATATCCATGCAAGTGATCCTGGAAAAATTGAAGGTAATGTTGTTTTCACCTACCTTGATATTTTTGACGAAGACAAAGAAGAACTAAAAAAAATAAAAGAGCAATATCGGCGCGGCGGTTTAGGTGATGTTGAAATAAAAAATCGACTTATTAATATACTTAAAAATGTTATTTCGCCTATTAGAATAAGA
The DNA here is from genome assembly GCA_002791255.1 of Candidatus Uhrbacteria bacterium CG_4_9_14_3_um_filter_36_7. Classification (GTDB taxonomy): domain Bacteria; phylum Patescibacteriota; class Patescibacteriia; order UBA9934; family GWF2-40-263; genus UM-FILTER-36-7. The sequence goes on along the minus strand of PFWS01000023.1, from coordinate 8,488 downwards.
CGTCAAGAATTTGCTAAAAAACCTGAATATATCGAAAAAATTTTGCGTGAAGGAACAGAAAAAACACAAGTCATTGCAAAAGAAACCATGAAAAAAGTCAGAGAAGTAATTAAAATTAACTATTTCTAATTTTTTACCAATTTTTATTTTTGGCAACAATTTTTTCGGAAATTGTTGGTGGGCGAGGCGGGACTTGAACCCGCACGAGATCGCTCCCAGCAGATTTTAAGTCTGCAGCGTATACCAGTTTCGCCACTCGCCCAATTTATTTTAAATAAAATTTTCACTATTTGTTTTGTTAAAATACACAACAATCAAGCTTAGCTCGGTGGAGCGGCAGACCGGACTCGAACCGGCGACCTTCTCCTTGGCAAGGAGACGTTCTACCAACTGAACTACTACCGCACATAATACACCGAAACATCCATTTATATACCATAAACACCACCCCTTGCGCAAGACAACAAGAGGTGGTGTATATTGTTTTAATTAATTAAATAGGGGCTCCAGACTCATTTTCTTTTTGTTTTCTAAACGCCCAACGGATACCAGAACTGTTTCCAATTTTATATTGATCTTTTGCCACACGGGTAACAAACGATTGAAATAGTTCTGCGTCTTGTTCGTTTAATTGAAGACGATCAATCATGGCACGACATTCATGAAGAAGCTTGTGGTACCAAGAGACTTTTGGAGTTTCCATAAGAAGGAGATTTATGAATAATAGAGGTTTGTGATTGTCGGCATTTTTCATAAAGCCGACCATTATTCCATATTTGAACAAATTTTTCTGTGATATATTCACCAAGTAACGTGCATAGAGTTGGCTTTATACCATAGGCATAAGCCATGGTTTCAAATTCCTCTTGCAGGCGCGAGAGGTGCAGCTGGTTTTCCATAAGTAAAACGTTTTTTAAGAATAAATGATCTAAAAGCAAGGATAATAAGAGCAAGCACGACTCCAAGAAGAATACCAACACCTATTTTTTCTTGAGAAGAGGTATTTGTTTTAGTGGCTGTGGCCATACTTGATGGTGTTTCTGTTGTGGTTTTAGCAGGAGTAATAACATTTACATCTGATTCTCCACGCACTAGTAAATAATATTTATCATCAATTTGACTGGTAATTCCAGTGATTTCAACTGTTGACCCAACTGTAAGTGAAGAAAAATCAACACTAGTTGATGGCTTGGCACGCACATTTGTTTCTATCCCATTTTGTTCCAGAAGCATAGCCTCTTTTGATCGACTTACAACCAAACCAGTTATCTTAACTAAAAATCCTTCTAGGGATTCATCTAAAATATTTGTTGAATAAACGTGCACAGAACCAATATTTCCTGTTTTTTTAATCTCATCTGTTTTTGCCATTTTAATTCGCATTTCATTTCGATTTGAACTTACCACTCCAGTAAGTTCAACCTCTTCACCAATAGCAAGTTCGGGAAATTCACCATCTGATTTAAAAATCTGAATACCAGATCCAGCTAAATAAAACGTTTGATCCGTAAATGTTCCAGGAACTACCGAAACAATTCCACGAATACGTACTCTGGTTCCAATGGTTAGATCGCGGACGTGAGCTGGATCTGTATCAATAAGTTTCTCTCTTGTTCCTGTTTGTCCGGAAATAGAAGTGCTTGTTTTAGTGAGAGGTTCCTGAAATGTATTCGGTTGAGCGCGCGTAATTGCTGCCGTCCAATACCAAGTTTCATCCACCTGCGCATAAGAGAGACCTTTTGGGGAGTTAGCATAAGAAAGTTCTTGGAGAAGGTTTCCATTTGGATCGTAGAGAAAAAGTGTTTCCTTCCCGGTATTATTTAGACTAATTTTAGTAAGAGTTCTTTCAAGAGCAATATAATTGTTGGGGTTAAGTGAAAGCGAAGAGGCTGTCCATGTTTTACCACTTAGATCTTTTATAAAATATCCTGTTAAATCAATAGTTAAGCCGCCTGTATTTATAAGCTCGATAAATTCTTGTGTTTCATCGCTTCCAATCGTATTTGGATAAATTTCTGAAAAACGAATATCTTCATAGGAAATCGCTGGAATAGATGTTGTAAGTTCGCTTTCGTTCTCTGTTTTTGCTAAATCATTAGATGAGATTTGAGTATTGATTTGTGAATTTTTAATAATCACATTTTCTTGACCTTTTGTAACAAATACGGTTTCAACAAATATTCCATCTGATTTTCTTGCCACACTATAAGGATGTTTTGCTGTAGGAATTTGTTCTGTTCCGTACTCCACTTTATGGATTTCTTTCATGGAGGGGTCTAGAAGATAAATCGTATCATTTTGATTATTAAGAAACCCAGAGTTAAAATACATAACCACAAACTTTTTTGATTCAAGTGTTTGGTTTGGCAGAGAAAAAGATCTTCCAGAGGCGTCTTTTATAACCCATCCATTTAAAGCAATCGATTCATTTTGTGGATTATAAATTTCAACCCATTCTTTTTCTTCATCTTTGGCATCTGGATAGAATTCGTTAATAATAAGGGTGTTTGTTGGATAAGAAGGGGTAGACAAAGAGGAACTAGATGAATTTGAAGAATTAGAATCTTGTGAAGCTGTAGTTGTACTGGTTGTTGTAGAAGTTTGAGTAAATTGATTTGTGCTACCTGGAGTTGGGGTTGTGGTTTCTTCAAAACCTCCTGAATTTATACGCGCTAAACTATTTGATTTTTTAGGAGATGGTATTGAATCCGTTCCATAAATAATTTCATCAATAATATTTGCGCTTGGGTCAAGGAGTTTTAAGGTATCCCCACCATTGTTAAGAATCGATGAAGAGAATTCAAGTATAAAATATCCTTGGCTTTCTATTGTCTCATGAGGAAAAGAAATAGTTTTTTGAGATCCATCAACAAAAGACCAATCTTTAAGAGATATCGATTCATTTTGTGGATTATAAATTTCAACCCATTCTTTTTCTCCTTCACTTGGATCAGAAACAAATTCATTGATAAGCAACACACCAGCTAGATAAGAAATACTGGTTTGATTTGATGTATTTGTTTCTGCAGCAGTTGATGTAGTATTAGTTGAAGAATTTGTATTCGAAGAAGAATCATTTTGTGAAGTAGTTGTTTGTGTAGTATCTGTTAAATCCTCCTTCTGTGCTTCGGATGAAAAAATATTTTTCATGCCTGGTGTTGGTGTTGTGGTTACAAGAAAAATTCCTTCTTCATTTTTAGCAACACTATTTGGATCAGATGTAGCTGGAATCATCTCTGTTCCATAAATAACTTGATCAATAATAATTGCTAATGGATCAAGAATAGTAATAGTATCCCCGCTATTATTAAGGCTTGATGAAGCTATCTCAATAACAAGATAAGTATTTGCTTCAAGTATTATTTCGGGTAGAGGAAATATTTTTCCAGATTCTTCTGTAATAGTAAAACCTGCCAGATTTATAGATTCATTTTGTGGATTATAAATTTCTATCCATTCTTTTTCACCACTAATTGGATCAGAAACAAATTCATTAATGATAAGAGATTTAATAGGATGAGAAGAGGTTGTTTGGGGGGAAGAAGAATCAGAGGAACTAGAGGTTGAATCTAAAACTGCCTGTGTTGTTTCATCGGCGGTTGATTCTGTTTCTTCTAAGTCTTCCGTTGAAAAAATATTTTGTGTGCCTGGAGTTGGAGTGCTTGTGATAAAAAATGTTCCATCTTCTTTTCGAGCAACACTATTAGGATCTTGAGCAGCGGGAATAATTTCTGTTCCGTAAATAATTTGATCAACTATTTTTTCAGATGAATCAAGAATGGTTATGGTGTCGTCATTATTATTAAGAACAGACGAAGAAAGAATAAGGACAAAATAACCATATGGTTCAAGATCTTGATCAGGAAGAGAAAATTTTTTTCCACCTGATTCAGTAAGAGTAAAATCCATGAGATTTACGGATACACTATTAGGATTATAAATTTCAACCCATTCTTTTTCTCCGCTAACAGGATCAGAGACAAATTCATTAATCACTAATATGTTTGAAGATAATGAGGATTCGGTTGTAGGGTTAGTTTGTACTACCTGTGAATCAATCGAAGTTTCTGATTCATCTACCGAGGTTTGTGGATTGTCGGTAGGTACCAGTTCTTCTGTTGAGCCTATTTCATCTTTTATTCCAGGCGTTCCAAAATCGGTTATACCATCATCAAATCCAAAAGAAACATCTGCTGTTTTCCAATTATCAGGATTTGTTCCAGAGTCTACTTCTGTAAGTCGAATCATACTCGCCAAACACCCACTAACTGAGTTTCCGGCAAACGGCACACCCCCATCTCCAACCTCATCAATCACTTCTATGGAAGTATTTTCTAAAATAAGATGTAGACTTGAATTTGAAAGAGAAATATCAGAAGTTACATAATCGGGATTTTTATCAAGAGCGGATTTTTCAAAAGAAGCATCATAGTTCGCAATAAAAAATACTGAATCTGGTTGAATTATACTTCCTTCTGGTATAGTAATGATGCCTTGGTTTGAAGCTGCTCCAACAAGACGCCAACCAGACAGATCAATCGCTTGCTCACTATTATTTGTAAGCTCTATCCATTCATCGCTTGTACTTTTTGATGATCCAGCCCAGGCTATTTCGGAAATATAAACTGAGCTTGTTTCTGCTTGGACTTGAGTAGATATTGAAAACAAACTCAATAGAACGGTAAACATAAAAAGAAAACTAAACCGTTTTTTCATAAGCACAAATTAAAGATTTAAAGAACTCGCGCGAGCCAATAAAAACTCCCCCTTTGTAATTTCAAAGGGGGAGTCTAAATTGTTAGATTTAATACAACATGAACCTATCTTTATGTCAAGAGATTCAAGTGGATAAATTAATAATTTATTGAAAGTATTCTCAGCCCCCATTGATTCTCATAAAAAGTTTCGTTATTATCAAAGATGGGTCTAAAAACATGCCGAGGTGGTGAAATTGGTAGACACGCTGGCCTTAGGAGCCAGTGGGGCAACCTGTGGGAGTTCGAGTCTCCCCCTCGGCACCAACAATTTCTGCAAGGAATATGTATCCTTATAAATTTTATTTTATAAGCGTTGTTATTTTGATTTTGATTGCTGTTACTGGATTTGTTTTTTTGAATTTAAAAGAAAAATCAATAAATTCTCAAGAAAAATTTTTAAACGATCAAGATATTTTACAAGCCCAAGAAACCCTTCTAACTTTCTTCTTTCTTTTACAGGAAAAAAAATATGAAGAAGCAAAAAATTTTTTAGGTAATTTTGAATTTTGGCAGACCCTTCGAGAGTGGAATCCAGATATTGATCCACAGAATTATACACAGTTAATTCAGGCTGGATGTGAAGAAAATGGACTTGTTTGTTTAAAAATTAAAAAGATCATTCAAGCAAAACAAATTGATGCTAAAAAATTTAATTTTACCGTTCAATTTGAAAATACTGACGGAAGCCTTTTTGAAACGAATGCTTGTTGCAGTAAAGTAATAGACAACCCCACGCAAACAGATTTTGATTATATCGTCCAAAAACAATTTTACGATTTTAAAATTATAACAGCCCCGCTTCTTCTCCCATAAAAAATAATTCATTTTTTCTATGCGTGTTATTCTTGTTCATGGGTTTCAAGCAAGCCCAGAAATGAATTTTCATCCATGGTTAGCTACACAATTACGCGAACATGGATTTGAAGTACTTACCCCTACTCTGCCATTAAAAACCGATGAAGAGCTTGATCTGTCATTTATTATGAATGAGATGAAGCGCCAAGTGGGTTATTTGCGCGGGGATGATATTCTTTTAGGTCATTCACTTGGCGGATTTATTATTTTGCAATATTTGGAAGCTGTAGAAATGAAAGAAACTCCAAGAGCCATTATTTTAGTTGCGTCTCCGTGGAGTGTTACCAAACCAGAACTCCGACGTTTATTTATCGCTGATCTTGATGCAGATGTGATTATGTGGAAAGCTCAGCAATTTTTTGTTGTTCATTCAAAAGACGATAAACTTGTTCCCATTGACCACGGTAAACACTTGGCAGAAGTATTAAAAGCGGAATTTATTGAAACCGATGGACACGATCATTTTATGGGAAGTTCGTATCCTGTTTTACGAGATTTGATTATAAATATTGAACGTATTCCTATTGATTTTTCACCTGGTGGAAATTTACCTGATGATTTTGCCTCTATTCATTGGGCAGAACACCAAAACCGTGAGGAAGAAGTTTCTGATGAATTGCTTTAATAATGATAGGTTTTTTTGTGAAGAATAGTCATGGCTCGATAAAGTTGTTCCATGAGAATCGATCGAGCCAAATCGTGTGGAAAGGTAAATAAAGATAGGGCAAGACAAAGATGGGCTTGGTTTTTAATATTTTGTGAGAGTCCGAGCGGTCCACCAATGATAAATGTTATGCTGTGTTGCTCCTGATTGCTCCAGACAGGAATATGTTGAGCGAATGTTTCTGAATCAAATAATCGTCCTTTTGCATCAAGGGCGACAATAAACGAATTTTTTTGAATAATTTTTTGCAGACGATTTTGTTCTTGTCGAACTACTTGTTCTCGTTCGTTTTTTGAAAAGAAACCCTCCTCTTTGCAACAAAAAACCTGTATTCGCGCAAAAGGCTTAAGAAGTTTTTTATAGTGTTCGATGAGCATCTGTTCTGGATTGTTTTTTTCCTTCCCAATAATAACAAGATTAAATTGATACATAGTATTTTAGTAGAAGATAAATAGCGACGATCCTCATGTCCTTGACATATTTTTTTTGCTTCATTAGAATAAGCTTACTTTAATTACGAAGTCGATCAAGATCTCGACCAATCGTACGGCCATGTTTACGTTCAAAATAGAGTGTTTAAAACTTTTGTGAATTTAAGCGAGCCTTACGTTATTTTACAAGGCTGCTTTAAGGGCGGTTTTTATTTTTCTAAAGACGATAGATGATTGAAGAAAAATTTTTTCTTTGGCCATCTGTCATCTTTTATACAGACGACAGATGTTCTTTTATAAGTAAAGAGAACCACAATAAAAAAATCCACGAAATTATTTCTTTTCGTGGTTGTAGAGCATTAAGGGCATAGGGTGGATGGCTCGACAGAACATGCCGATGAAGGACGCAGTAGTCTGCGATAAGCCTCGGGTAGGTGACAACAACCGTTGATCCGGGGAATTCCGAATGGGGAAACCTCATGCGGGTAATACCGTATGATCTTATCCTGAATATATAGGGATAAGAAGGGCACCTGGCGAAGTGAAACATCTCAGTAGCCAGAGGAAAAGAAAAAGATGACTCGTTATCAGATGGCGCATACAAAGATGAGTGTGTGCCACCTTTTAACGAGTATATTCCCTTAGTAGTGGCGAGCGAACAGGGAAGAGTCTAAACTTTTTACGTGAAGTCATTGAGAGTATGTGTGACTTTGTCTCATGTGCAAACAGTGATGAAAGGTGGAAGCTGTTGCGTAATAAAGGGTTGTAAGAAAAAAAGGTCCGTTTTCTTCCAAAAACGGGTGATGTCAAAGATTTATAGTAGAATGTGCTGGAAAGCACTACCAAAGAGGGTGATGGTCCCGTATACGAAATAATTCTCTGCGTCATGCTTTTTTCTTGAGTACCACGAGACACGTGAAATCTTGTGGGAATCTGCCGCGACTATGTGGCAAGACTAAATACATGTTCTGATCGATAGTGTACAAGTACCGTGAGGGAAAGCTGAAAAGTACCCCGGAAGGGGGATGAAATAGTATCTGAAACCCTATGCTTACAAGGAGTCAGAGGGGCATATGTCCGCAAGGATTTTATGTTCTCATGGCGTTCCTATTGAAGAATGAGCCAACGAGTGTGCTGCGTGTTGCTTGGTTAAGTCCTATGGGACGGAGCCACAGTGAAAGCGAGCGTTAATCCGCGTATTGGATATGAAACGCTGGAAATAAAGTGAGAAAAGTTTTCTCACTTCAGCGTTTTGTGTCCATAGGTGGCACGCACACGACCCGAAACCGGGCGATCTAACCATGGCCAGGGTGAAGCGAGTGTAACAGCTCGTGGAGGCCCGAACCCGTGCGTTGTACAACACGCTGGGATGAGCTGTGGTTAGCGGAGAAATTCCAATCGAGCTCGGTAATAGCTGGTTCTCCCCGAGATAGCTTTTGGGCTAGCGTCGGTTAAAAACTTATTGGGGGTAGAGCACTGAATTGGATTTGCGCCTTCGGGTAGCGATCCTAACCAAACTCCGAATACCAATAAGTGTTCCCGGCAGTCAGACGATGGGGGCGAAGCTCCATACGTCGAAAGGGAAACAGCCCATGATCTCCAGTTAAGGTCCCAAAATCATCGTTAAGTGTAAAAGGTAGTGAAAAGGCTTATACAGCCAGGAGGTTGGCTTAGAAGCAGCCATCCTTTAAAGATAGCGTAACAGCTCACTGGTCAAGCCTTCTTGCGCCGAAAATGTACCGGGGCTAAACGATGTACCGAAACTGAGGGTCTTTCGCCGA
>PFWS01000060.1 GCA_002791255.1 Candidatus Uhrbacteria bacterium CG_4_9_14_3_um_filter_36_7 | reverse complement strand
TTCCATCTGATCATGCTATTAGACAAGTAGATCAATTTCTTGCTTGTCTTGCTTTGGCTGGATCACTAGTTGAAGAAACTGGTAAACTTCTTGATATTGGTGTACATCCTACTTTTCCAAATACCATGCTTGGTTATACACGTCTTAATGGTTGGTTTGATACAAGAGACAATATTGAAATTTTTCGTTTTGCTGCCCATGTAGAAAAACCGAATGAAAAAACTGCTATTCAATATCTTCAAGCGGGAAACTATTTATGGCATGCAAGTTATTATACTTGGACACCGCGTAAATTTTTACAAGCCATTAATTATTATCATCCTGTGATCGGACAAGGATTTAAAGAAATAGAATTAGAATTTAAACAAGGCCATAAAGATCATATTCAGAAAATTTATGCCACATTTCCAAAAATTTCTTTTGATTATTTAATTACAGAGAAATTAGCATCAGATGATGTTCTTATTTTACGTGGAGATTTTGGTTGGAGTGATATTGGATCATGGAAAACTTTATATGATTATTTAGTAAGTGAAACAGGAGAAAATATAATGCAGGGTTGTGTTGTTTCTAAGAACAGTGAATCGTCTTTTGTGATTGGATCTGAGAAGAAACTTATTGCCTTATTTGGAGTGAAAGATTTAGTGGTTATTGATACTAAGGATGCTCTACTTATAACTTCTCGTGAGAAATCCTCTGAATTAAAGGAACTTCTACAACATCTTGAAAATTCCAAACAAAATCAATTTTTATGAAATATATTTCTATTTTTTTTATCACGATTTTTTTTATCGTTATTTTTCTTTTGACTTCATTTATTCGAGATAGTTATTTTTTAAATTCAATTTCTGAAACAAAAGAAATCGCTTTTCTTATTGAAGAAGGACAATCAGCAAAATGGATCAGTCAAAATTTGGAGGATCAAGGAATAATTGGAAATCATCTTTGGTTTGATTTTTATGTTTGGCTCTCAAAAAGTGAAAAAGATTTTCAACCAGGTGTTTTTACTCTTCGCCCTGGTATGAGTTATGCAAATTTGGTTCGTGAGATGACTCTTATTGAACTTCAAGAAGTCTCAATAACTATTCCAGAAGGATTTACTCTTGAACAAATAGGTAAAAGACTTGAAGAAAAAGAATTGGTTACTATGGATGAGTGGTCAGTAGCAGTTTCTGAAGATTATCGAAATCTTTTTTCTTTTTTAAAGAGTCAACCTGAGTTATCAAACCTTGAAGGGTATTTATTTCCTGATACTTATCGATTTTTAAAAGAAGTATCAGCTCAAGAAATAATTGTAAAAATGCTCACAAATTTTGGAAATAAATTAACACCGGATTTAAGAATAGAAATTGAAAAACAAGGGCATACGATTCATGAAGTGATTACCCTTGCTTCGATTATTGAACGGGAAGTACGTACCGATGAAGATCGAGCTATGGTTTCCGATCTTTTTTGGCGTCGACTTTCAGCTGGTATGCCGCTCCAAGCTGATTCAACTGTTAATTATATTACACAAAAAAATACACCATCTATTTCATATGAAGATGCTGGTATTGATTCTGCTTGGAATACTTATAAATATACAGGTCTTCCACCAGGGCCGATTGCAAATCCTGGAATTGCTTCAATTGAAGCAGCTATCTTTCCAGAGCCCAATGTTTATTGGTATTTTTTAACTGATGCAAGTGGTCAGGTTTATTATGCAAGAACTAATCAAGAACAGAATGAGAATAAGAGTAAATATTTGAGGTAGGAATAGGAAAAAGAATAAAGAAGTAAGAATAAATAATGGTTCGCCTAGAGCCAGGTTTTTTGTTATTCTATGTGCTTATGACATTTCAAAAAAGAATCATTGATTATCAAAATGCATTGAATCCTGAACAGTTTAAAGTTGTGCAACATGGAAACGGTCCAGCACTTGTTCTAGCAGGGGCAGGATCTGGTAAAACACGCACTGTTACTTATCGACTAGCTTATTTAATCGAGCAAGGAATCGCCCCTGATCAGATTCTTTTGCTTACGTTTACCAATAAAGCCGCTAGTGAAATGCTTACTCGTGCTCAATCACTTTTAGGAAATGATTTACGTGGTCTTTGGACTGGAACATTTCATTCAGTGGCTAACCGTTTACTGCGTCTTTATGCCCCCAAGATAAATTTTTCTTCCCATTTTACAATTCTTGATCAGGATGATAGTAAAGCATTGATAAAAGCTTGTTTGCAAGAGCAAAAATTGGATATAAAAAATAAGAAAATTCCTTCTGCTGCTGTTTTGCAAGCGATTTTGAGTTTTATACGTAATGCTGATCAAGAATTAGAAGTTTATCTTGATAAAAAATATCCTTCTTATTTGCCATTTCTTTCAGTCTTCGAAGAGATACAAGAAAGATACACCGCTAGAAAACAAGCCTCTGATGCCATGGATTTTGATGATCTTTTGTTTTATCTTAGAAAAATATTTGTTGAAAATAAAGAAATACAGGATCAGGTTTCAAATTGTTTTCAGTATATTATGGTTGATGAATATCAAGACACTAATCATATTCAAGCGGATTTAATTAGACTTTTAAGTATTCAACATCGAAATTTATTAGTGGTTGGAGACGATGCTCAAAGTATTTATTCGTTTCGAGCTGCTCAAATACAACATATTTTAGATTTTCCAAAACAATTTCCTCAAGCAAAAGTTTATCGATTAACAAAAAATTATCGGTCAAGTCCGGAAATTCTTTCAGTAGCAAATGTTATTATTGATCAAAATGAAGCTCAATTTAAAAAAGAACTTTCCGCGGTTTGTCAACCATTGGTAAAGCCTAATCTTTTTTATGCTGCGAGTGCAAAACAAGAGGCGTCTTATGTGGTTGATCATATTGAACAAGAAATTCGTAAAGGAAAAAAATTATCTGATCTTTGTGTTCTTTTTCGAGCCACCTTTCATTCACAAACACTTGAAATGGAGCTTTTACGTAGACATATTCCTTATGAATATCGAGGCGGACTCAAATTTTTTGAACGCGCCCATATTAAAGATATCCTTGCCTATCTTCGAGTTCTTGCAAATCCAAAAGATGAAATGGCCTGGATACGTATACTTGGTCATCAAGCCGGAATTGGTCTTGTTAGTGCACAGAAAATTTCTCATATCATGACAACTCTTACTACTTTGGAACAAATCAGCTCTTGTCAATTTGAAACAAAGATTCAAGCTCGGGCAAAAGCTGGTTTTGAATCTGTACGTACGATTATCGAACGACTTATTCCTGTAAATAATCCCGCGGCTGGTATTCAAACCATCATAGACTCATCTTATCGTGAATATCTTGAACTTAATTATCCAGATGCTTCTGAGCGTCTAGAAGATATTGAACGTTTTTGTGTTTTTGCCAAAACATATGATGATACTCATCGATTTCTTGAAGATGTTGCTTTACAGCATGAGGTTTCTAGTAGGTGGAATGAAAAGAGCCTTAGTTTAGCACATGATCGTGTGATCCTTTCGACTATTCATCAAGCAAAAGGGCTTGAATGGCCAACGGTTTTTGTCATTCATCTTTCACAGGGTTCGTTTCCACATCCACGTGCTATGGAAGAAGAAGGAGGTTTGGAAGAAGAGCGTCGCTTGTTTTATGTGGCCATTACCAGAGCAAAAGAGTATTTATTTTTTTCAGTTCCTATGATGATTGGATATACACATGAAGCTATTAATGGGCCATCTATGTTTTTGCAAGAGATTCCTTCTTGCTTATTAAAGACAGATCATACACACCGAGGGTTTGCTCGTGAAACAAATACAAATGAGCCTATTATTGTTCTTGATAATGAAGGAGAATACCATAAACATTCACCAAAAACACCTGGTTCATTTCTTCGGTCAATAGAAGATTTATGAAGACATCTCATTATCATCAATCTTTTTCATTTCGAAAAAAAGGGTCATCAGATAAGGCAAAGTTATTTATATTAATAGTAACCGTGCTTGTTATTTTTTTAAGTTTATTTTTTGTAATGGTAAAGTGGTTTCGAAAAACAAGTTTACCTGAACCAAATTCATTTTTAAGCGTAGCAGTGCCTAATTCAACGAATGATAATAAATCTTCTTTATCTCTTGACCAAGAAATTATACTTTCTGATCTTATGGGTTTTGGAAATTCTGGAACAGCTCGGCGTTATACAGGACGTTTAGAAGATACATTAGAAGAACCTAAAAACAAAAATACCTCTCTTATTGCTATGAATATTTCTATTAAAGCACAACTTCCATCTATTGATACACAGGCGTTTACCTATGAAGTCTGGTTACTACGCCCATCCCCTTTTGATTTTTTTTCTCTTGGAAGACTTTCTCAAATAAACGAAGGGATATTTACTTTTGAGTGGTCTTCTTCTCTTGATTTAAAAGAAAATCTTGTTGATTATAAAAAAATTATTATTACTCAAGAACCACTTGATGCAAATCCTTTGCCATCAACCCATTTTTTAGAAGGCGTATTTGAAAATCCGTAAATAAATCCATTGTTTTGCTCGACGACGACTTATGCGAATACGTATTGTTCGATACCATCGATTTATTTGTTGGTGTCGACGATTTGCAAGAACACTTAGTGTTAGGCGATGATAACGTAAAATAGTCCTAGACATATTTTTATTTATTTTTAAATTTTTTGTCGAAAGGAAACGGCCAGGGAAGGGGAGTTAATTTTAGAAACCCCAGCCGTTCCGATCTCTTAATTAAATAGGTTGAAATTTTCGAATAACAGCTCGAACGACACCTTGTACAATACAATCTTTTACAAAAATAGGGTTCATTGTGCGGTTGGCTGGTTGTAGACGAATATGATTTTTTTCCCGATAAAATCGTTTAAGTGTAGCAAAAGTATTATCAAGAAGAGCAACAACAACATCACCATTTTGAGGCGATGGATTACGTTCAATAATCACAAGATCTCCATCTAATATCCCATCATCAATCATAGATCGGCCTTTTACTCGAAGAACATACGAATTACCTCCGTCAATAATAAGATCTGTCGGAATAGCAATCATTTCTTTTTCTTCCATAGCCTCAATAGGCTCTCCAGCGGTAATAAGGCCTGACAAAGGAAGATAGAGGCTTGGAGCAGGTAGTATAGATGAAAATGTCTTTGATGTTTTAATTTCAATAGAGCGCGCTTCACCATCTTCTCCTATTTGAACCATTCCTTTTTCAACTAGGGTTTTTATATATTGATGAATAGTTGCAACAGAAGAAAGATGAAATTCTTTTGCAATTTCTCGATAGGATGGAGCATAGCCGTGCTCTTGAATATATGTTTTTAGAAATGAGAATATTTCTGATTGTTTTTTAGTAAGAGAAGTCATAGGTATTTATGTTCGTATTTTGTTTGTATTATAATTCGAACAAAAACCGAACGCAAGATGCAAAAATAAAAGGAAATAAGCTAAATTGTGGATAACTTATTTTTTGATGTAAGATTTTATTTTGATTTAAGTCAGTTATGTTATACTAGCCAGCTTCTTGTTAATATTTTTTATGATTAAAAGTGTCGAATCATTTTTATCAGGGTTTCCTGACAAAGTTTGTGATCAAATAGCTGATGGGTTAGTTGATGAATATTTGCGTCGGGATCCAGATGCCCACGTAAATCTTCATGTACTAGGATCTCAAGGAATGTTTATGATTGGTGGAGAAGTTCATTCAAAAGCCGATTTTGATATTTCAGAAATTGCTAAACATATTTATAAACGAATTGGCTATCAAGATGAAGTTGAAATTTTTGTTAATATTCATGAAGTCTCAGACTCATTGTATAAAAATAAAAAGTCTAATTTAGCTATTGTGAATGGATATGCAACCAGAGAAACACGGGAATATTTACCAAAACCACTTGTCTATGTTCACGATCTTTCACGACGCTTAGATAATTTGCGCAAGATTGATCCAAGTTTACATTGGATTGGTCCAGACGGAAGAATTCAATTGATTATGGATGGGCAAATTATGACCCATATAACACTTTTTATTCAGCATCTTCCTACTGTCTCTTTGCTTGAGGTTCAGAAATATTTTCTTGATCATATTTTTTCTTCTTTTTTTAAATCATCATCAATCAAAATAGCTATTAACCCTTTTGGATCATTTGTTCAGGGCGGTCTTTTTTTACAAGGAGGAATGAGTGGACGCGCAAGCCATATTGATTTTTATGGAGGATTAATTCCAAGTGGATCTGTGAGTCTTTCAGGAAGAGATCCACAACAAATCGAACGCGCAGGAGCTTATATGGCACGTTATGTGGCAAAACAATTAGTTGCTCAAGGTTTGGTAGATGCAGTCATGATTTGCCTTACTTATACAGGTGTATTAAATGAATTACCTATCATAGAGGTGCGACCAGTTGTTGGAAAACAAAACAAAAGCAAAGAGGAACTTACAAAATTTGTAAAAGAAAATTACGATTTTCGAACTGAGGCAATTGTTGAATTTCTTCATTTAAAACAACCATTTTATGAAGCAGCATCAGTTTATGGACAATTCGGTCGTGAGGGATTTCCTTGGGAAGAAATAAATATGTTATAATAATTTTCTCATTTTTAATTAATATAAACGCTTACGCGTTCTTTTATTGGTAGGAGGTATGCCAAAACAAAAAAAAATCGAACTTCAAGCAAAGGAGCCAAAACGTTTAGTCAAAAAAACATTGGCCTCAAAATCAAACGTACTCAAAACAAGCAAGAAACGATCATCTAAAAAAAAGGAAGTGCATTCGCATAAGGTTCACACGCCTTCACTCATTTATGTTGAATGTCCAAATTGCGAACGAGTGCCAACAGGAAGCTCACTTGTTCTTATTTCGCTTTTGCTTACAGTGATTGGTTTGCTTTCAATTGTTATGCTCATTGCAACCGAAGTAGTTCAAAAACAGCGTGATGTGATTAGTTTTTATGAGCAAACGAATGAACATTCTATGGTATTTCATAAATAATTATGCGTATTATTTTTTTTATAACCATCATGGTCGGTGCTTTAATTTTTATTGGAGCTGGATGCTCAAAAACACAAGATCCAGAAATTCAATTTGAATCTCCTCTAACGTCTTCTATGGATAGTTCATCAACAACTAATAAAATTTTATCACTTCAGTTTCCTGGTATTCTTTCAGAAACAGAAATAAAGGATAAACAAATTCGATTAAAAACCGCCAAAGGAGATATTGTTTTTGAATTATTTGATGATACAGCTCCAAAAACTGTTTCGAATTTTGTTTATTTAGTAAATCAAGGATTTTATAATGGCATTATTTTCCATCGTCGAGAAGAAGGGTTTGTGATTCAAGGCGGAGATCCTAAAGGTAATGGAACAGGTGGGCCTGGATATACTTTTGAGGATGAACTTTTGGATAGCCATACCTATGAGCGTGGTATGGTTGCTATGGCTAATCGTGGTCCAAATACTAATGGCTCACAATTTTTTATCATGCTTGCTGATACTCCTCTACCAAAAAATTACACAATTTTCGGTAGGGTAATCGAAGGAATAGATGTGGTTGATGCGATTCAAATTGGGGATGAAATGCTCTCTGTTCAAGTAGAATCTTCTATAACAAAATAAAAAAAGAAAAAATACGGGATTGATTCCCGTATTTTTTATTTGAATGTTATACTAGGCAGGTATGGAGTCATCTGATCTTAAACATCGAATTATTAGCGAAAAGACATTTTTTCATTATTTAAAATGTCCAAATTGGATTTACCATAAAGCACATACAGATGAAGAGAAGATGATTCAACCACTACAAGAGCAGCTAATTGATGATGGACTTCTTATAGAAAAACAAAGAGAGGTTCTTGGTGATCGTCTTGATCTTATTGAAATTGAAATAGAAGATCCAGAAAAAGCCTTTGAAGAAACCTTAAAGGCGATGCGAGAAGGTCACCAGACCATTTTCCATGGGGCTCTTTTATATGGACATTGGATTGGTCATCCAGATATTTTAGAAAAGGTGGAAGGAAAATCACGATTAGGAGATTATTATTATGTTGCCGCTGATATCAAACGATCTAGAACATTACGAAATGATTATAAATTTCAAGGGTGTTTTTATGCAGAACTTTTAGAACAGATTCAGGGTATAAAACCTTTACAAGGATACATCATGACACCTGATCGTGTTTTGCTTTCCTATTTGATTGAATCATTTGAAACAAGTTATAAATTAACTCTTCATGAGATTGAACGTATTTTAGCCGGAGATAAACCAGCACATTTTCTTACTTCTGGTTGTAAACAATCTCCATGGTTTTCTATTTGTAAAGAAGAAAGTCAATTATATTCGGATTTATCATTACTTAATCATATTTGGCGAGAAGAGATTGCTTTGTTTAAAAAATGTGGAATTGAAAGTGTTCGCGATCTTGCCACTTACTCTGATGCAAAGATTAAGAAGCAATGTCCATTTTTTGAAAAAGAACGTTTGTTTTGGCTTCGTGATCAAGCAAAAGCTTTAACTTCTGGTGAATATATTATAAAACAAGCGATTTTTTTTAAAGAAAGTTCTGTTGAACTTTATTTTGATATTGAAAGTGATCCATTACGGGATTTCGATTATCTGTTTGGACTGCTTGTAAACCAGAAAAATAAACTTAAGTATCATGGTTTTATCGCAAAGAAACCAGAGGAAGAGGCAAAAATGTGGTACACATTTATAAAATGTATTGAATCTTTTCCTGATGCTCCTATCTATCACTACGGTTGGTTTGAGAGAGAAGTAATTCATCGATTTTCGATGCGATATGAAACTCCTGAAAGTGTCAAACACAGTCTTGAGGAAAACATGATTGACCTATTAAATTTGATTCGACCAGCAGTTATTTTCCC
>PFWS01000021.1 GCA_002791255.1 Candidatus Uhrbacteria bacterium CG_4_9_14_3_um_filter_36_7 | reverse complement strand
TTAGTCCAAACCTTCCTTGGCCAAAAATTCTCGATCTTTCACCTCCCAAAACTTGGAATCCAGGCCCCCAAAAGTGAACGGTTACTTTTTTTTAGGTATAGAGATAATTTTATATATGTTAAATTTAGCTTGTATTAGTAAAATAATTTTTTTTTTGAGAAAAAATTAAAAATCTGCCAAAAGTTGTTGACAAAATTAGTTTTTTAAGCTATAATTTGGGGTTCTGGTTGGGAAATTAATAGGAGAGCGGAGATCGTCAATGAACGCTCTTCTAACTCCGATCTCCGATTTCACATCCAGTCTCGCGCAGAAGAGAGAAATTTTTCTTTCGTCTGCGTTTCCGGTCTTTAAAAAAGAATAAAAGCTTTAGGCTATAGGCCTTAGGCTTTAGGTTCTTGAAGACGCGGAAGGCAGACGAGTAACTTGTTTTTTTTGAAAGGGAGGAAGATGAGAAGACAGTTTTTTGCGATAGTGTTTGTGGTGGTTTTTCTGGCAGCTCTGGTCGGATGTGGTTCGTCCACTGTTTATGATGACACGTGGTACGGAATCTCGACCCCGACCTGCACGCCGACGGTTGTGCCGGATGCGGATGAGACCAGCACTCCAGGAGACAACTCCGCTCAGAATCCGCCGGATGGGGACGATGATTCGTCGGAGCCACCTTCGGGTGGCGATGATGATGACTCGACCCCGGCTCCGTCGGTCACTCCGTCGCCGACTCCGGTCAGTCCGACGGCCACGCCGGTTCCGGTCACCCCGTCGCCCACAATCGAGGAGCCGACCGAGGCTCCTGTCACACCAACCCCGATCACGACCCCTACCCCAACTCCGGCTCCTGTTGATGTCGATGCGGATGATGATGGTGCCTTCGATTCAGTCGACTGCGACGACGAGGACGCCAGCGTCTATCCGGGTGCGGTAGAGGTCTGTGAGGATGGGATCGATCAGGACTGTGATGGGGAGGACGAAGAGTGTTCCCCAACAGAGACTCCGGTTAGTCCGACGGCCACGCCGGTTCCGGTCACCCCGTCGCCGACACCGGCTCCGACTCCAGTTCCTCCTGCTGACTATGATGGTGACGGGTACTCGGTGGAGCGTGGGGATTGTGACGATTCGGACGCGGCGACCTACCCCGGAGCAACGGAGGTCTGCGATAGCAAGGATAATGACTGTGACGGTTCCATTGACAACGGAGCCGGAAACGTCACTTTCTATCACGATGCGGATGGAGACGGGTATGGGGTTTCGAGCTCAACCACGCAGGCCTGTGCGAAGCCGGACGGATACGCAAGCGTCGCGGGCGACTGTGACGACGAGGATGCGACCGTGTACCCCAATGCGCCGGAGCTCTGCGACGGCATGGACAGCGACTGCGATGGCGTTTCCTCTGATGAAGATTGCGACAGCGACGGCTTTACGGCCAAGTTGGACTGTGATGACGAGGACGCCGCGATCCATCCAGGAGCCGCCGAGACCTGCGACGCGGTCGATGAGGACTGCGACGGAGAGGCTGACGAGGGGCTCAATATCACGCAGTACCCGGACGCTGATGGGGATGGTTACGGAAATCCCAGCTTTAAGATCACAACTGATTGTGCGTTGCGTGTAAAACATGTGACAAACGATCAGGATTGTGATGATGAGGATGGGTCGGTCTACCCCGGAGCCCTCGAGCTCTGCGACCAGCAAGACAATGACTGCGACGGATCCATCGACGAAAACGTCTCGACTACTACCTGGTATCGGGATGCGGACGGGGACGGATACGGAGCAGCCAGTGTCACCCAGTCGGCTTGCGCCCAGCCGGTTGGTTACGTAAGTGTTTCGGGCGATTGTAATGATTCCGATGCAGCCATCCATCCCGGAGCTACGGAGGTTTCGGACGGGGTGGACAATGACTGCGATGGGATCGTCGACGAAGGAACCTCGAGCGGGGACGACGATGGTGACGGGAAGTCTGAAGCCGCGGGCGACTGCGATGATGATGACCCAACCATCTACCCTGGCGCTTCTGAGATCTGCGATGGGCAGGACAATGACTGTGATCTGCAGATCGACGAGGAGGGGGTGGGGACGACCTACTACCAGGACGCGGACGCAGACGGGCTGGGCAATCTAAGCAAGACGGTTACAACCTGCGCTGTAAAGCCAACGGGTTACGTAACCAATAGCAAGGATTGCGACGATGCGGATGAAGACATCGGTCAGGCGGATGCGTACGGCTTCTGCCAGAGTGTCTGGATCGAGACCAGTTCTGTTTGTGTCTCCCCGGTTCTGTTCTCGCAGGGATCGGTCTACCAGTCGAATCCGGCCTATGTGCTCGGTTACGGGGGAAGCTTGAACTGGTGTCTTCAGGATACCTTCAAGTTGACCCCAAGGTCGGATCGGGCTTTCTGCTGGGACATGTCGGCAGTGGCAACCGGAGACTACGAATTCACACTCGTGAGCTCGTTGGGATCTGGTGGCCAGGCCTTGTCGACAGGATCATGCTCGACCGCAGATTTCGTCTGGATTCAGAACGGCAGTGTTTGTATAGACAACGCCGGTTCTGAGGTCGCTGATGATTTCTGTGCCGAGCAGGGCTCGGCCAGCTCCTTCCTGTTTGCGGTTCGCAAAGACGCCAGCGGGAACATCGTTCCCAATGGCGACTACTACGCGGACTGATCTCGGCCCACCCGTTGTACGGAACGGTTTCAAACCGTTCCCTACGACCCCAACCTCGGGCCAAATCCAAAACGACACACCTCTTCGAAAGGGGTGTGTTTTGTTTTTAAGAATAGATTGCTTCGACCGGCTCAGCCGGCCTTCGGTCGCTAGCGCTCCCTCGCAAAGACGGGTTAGAACCTGGCCTTGCAAAGACGTTACTGTCCAAATGGATCCATGGCAAAAATAGTTTTACTTTCTGCTTCTGAAATAATTTTTTTATTTTGCAAAATTTCTACAAGTGAACAAAGTTTACGATCTTCTTTACGTGTTAAAACAACTAGATCTCCTCGAAGATCTGCAAGTTTATCATCTATATGATCAAAAATTTCATGTTTTGTTTTTGCTAAATCTTGTTTAAATTCATGTTTTGTTTTTGCTAAATCTTGTTTAAATTCATGTTTTGTTTTTGCTAAATCTTGTCTTAATACACCAAGATCTTGTTTTAATTCATTAAATTCTTCATGTGTTACCGCATGATCCTTAATAAAGGATACCATCTCTAAAATGTCCTGTATTGCTCTTGAGTCGGTCATAGAAAAAAGAATTAAGAATAAAGAAGCTTTATATCTTGTAGTATAGAGACAAATTTTAGTAAGTCAAATTTTTCTATTTTCTCCTTTTTTGTTATAATTTTCTTTCATATTTATGAGTGAAAAATCGATTTTGGGCCATGGAAAAATTATTGAGTTTCTTAATAAAGCAATAAAGCAGGGAACACTTTCCCACGCCTATCTTTTTGTTGGCATGGATTCAGTTGGTAAAACAACAGTAGCAGAATGGTTTATTGAAACATTAATTAATAATAATGTAGGGAACGGTTTAAAACCGCTTTCTACGACACATCCAGATGTATTTATTTTAGAACGTCTAGTTGATGAAAAGGGAAAAGAAAAAAATGTGATTACAGTTGAGCAAGTGCGCGAACTTCGCCATCAGCTTTCTCTTTCTTCATTTTTAGGTGGCTATAAAATTGCTTTTTTAAAAGAAGCCGCTTATTTAAATACACAATCTAGCAATGCGCTTTTAAAAATTTTGGAAGAGCCCCCAGAAAAAACTATTTTTATTTTACGAGCCAGAAATACCAAAGAGCTTCCAGCAACCATTGTTTCGCGTTGTCAGGTTTTGCGTTTTTCTTTAGTTTCTCAATCGCTAATTGAGCAAGCTCTTGAAAAAGAGGGAATAGAATCAAAAGAAGCACATTTAATCAGCCGGCTTTGCCAGGGTATGGTAGGAATAGCTTTTTCATTTATTGAAAACAAAAATGCTTGGCAGGATTATCAAGAATCTTTTTTTCAATTTATAGATTTACTTAAAAGCGCGCCATATAAACGGTTTTCATTACTTCTTCAAAAACTTCCTAAAGATGAACTAAATCAAAAAGCGCAAGCTTTAGAAATTCTTGATCAGTGGGAAAGTTTTTTGCGTGATATTATTTTGACTCGCGTGGGAGTAAGTGAACTTCAAAGAAATGATTTTTCTGGCACAGGTATTGAAACTTCTATTAGTTCATTTCCTGTTGTTATATGGAAACAGGCTCTTGATTGTTTGCGCTATGTGCGCCAAATGATTTCTCAAAATGCAAACCCATTGCTTGGGCTTGAGAGAATTGTTTTAAGTTTGCCAGTAATAAAGATTTAATTACTAATTTCCCTATGTCCTCTTTTCAACGATCTATTTTTCTTATCCCCATTATTTTTCTTTTCCTTGGGGCTGGTTGTTTACCCACTAAACAAACTGGTCGGGATGGCGGAATATTTAAATCAACAGATCAAGGGAAAACTTGGAATCAAAGCGCTTTATTTCCAAGTATAAAAGGTGTGGGAAATTTAGGAGGAGCAGATATTGAAACAATGATTATGGATCCATCAGATAATCTTGTTTTTTATATTGGCACCAAAGAGGATGGTTTATTTTATAGTTATGATGGGGCAAATAGCTGGCAACGTCCACGCGATACAAATCTTACTTCTGGTTTTATTCCCTCGGTTGCGGTTGATACAAAAAATGTTTGTACAGTATATGTGCTTAAAAATCAATATGTTTATAAAACTATTGATTGTGGACGCAGTTTTGAGCGTATTTATGATGAGGTTAGATCAAAAGTAGTTCCTACAAAAATAGCAGTTGATTGGTATAATCCTTCTCATGTTTATTTAGGACTTTCCAATGGAGATGTACTTAAGAGTACAAATGAGGGACGCGCTTGGACACAAATACTTACCGCAAAAAAAGAAATTGTTGAAATTATTATTAGTCATGCGGATAGTCGAAAGGTGCTTATAGGAACAAAAAGTGAAGGTTTTTTTGTAAGTTTAGATGCAGGTCAAACATGGAAATCGCTTGAACAAGATTTGGAACCTTTTAAAAATGCTGATATGGTGTATGACGTTTCACAGAATATGACTGGAAGTGTTATGGTAGCGGCTACAGGTTTTGGGCTTCTTCGTAGCCAAGATCAGGGGCAAAGCTGGGAGCAAATTAAATTAGTAACTTCTCCAGGTCAGGTGATTATTCGTTCGGTTGCTATTGATCCTAAGAACGAAAAAATTCTCTATTATGTTAGTGGATCGACTTTTTATAAAACCATAGATGCAGGTATTACTTGGGATACACGCAAGCTTCCAAGTACTCGGTCGGTTTCATCAATGATTATTGATACCAAGGATTCGTCTATGATTTATTTAGGCATGAAACTTTTTGAAGAACAAAAGAAAGGATTATAATTTTATTTTTTATGCATCGATTTTTACTTGAACAAAAACCAGTCTTTAGCCAAGTCCTTGATTGGACTCATAACGAAATTCAACAAATTCGAACAGGTCGAGCACATCCGGGCCTTGTGGAATCAATTCCAGTTGAAGCCTATGGATCAACTATGGAAATGAAAGGTGTGGCTTCGATAAATAGTTTAGATGCGCGTACACTTGCTATTGAACCATGGGATAAAACTTTGCTTAAAGCTATTGAAAGCAGTATTCAAAAAGCAGATATTGGCATTCAACCTGTTGTTGATGGATCAATGATCCGATTAACAGTTCCAGCACTTACAGAGGAAACACGACGACAAATGGTCAAGCTTATGAAAGAACGTTTAGAAGAGGGAAAGGTTCGAATACGGTCGGTTCGTGAAAAAACTCGTGAACAAATTCTAAACATGGAAAAAGTAAAAGAAATAAATGAAGATGAAAAATTTAAACTTTTTGAAGAGCTTGATGAAATGACACGCCAGATGATTGAGGAAATTGAACAAATGGGTAAACAAAAAGAAGAAGAAATCATGACTATTTAATCTATGTCTGTTACTTTAGAAACCATGGTTCAACTTGCAAAAAAACGCGGATTTGTTTTTCCGTCTTCTGAAATTTATGGCGGATTTTCTGCTATTTATGATTACGGTTCCTTAGGAGTTGAACTTGCTAGTAATATAAAAAATTTTTGGTGGAAAACCATGGTTCAAATGCGTGAAGATATTGTTGGGCTTGACTCAAGTATTTTTATGCATCCACGTGTGTGGGAAGCCAGTGGGCATGTCAGTGGATTTTCAGATCCTTTAGCTGAATGTAAGAAATGTCATACACGTTCACGTGTTGATCATCTTCTTGAAGATATTGGTGTAAGCGCTGATGAGAAAATGTCTGAGCAGGAAATTCAAAATCTTTTTAATGATCATATCGCTCAAATTAATTGTACAAAATGTGGATCATCAGATTTTTCACAGGCTCATAAATTTAATCTTCTTGTCAAAGCAAATTTAGGAAATTTTACAAATGACTGGACAAAAGAGCCGGCTTACTTGCGTGGAGAAACTTGTCAGGGTATTTATATTAATTTTAAAAATGTTCTTGATTCCACTCATATTAAAATTCCATTTGGCATTGCCCAAATTGGTAAAGCTTTTCGTAATGAGATTACGGCCAGGCAATTTATATTTCGTACGCGTGAATTTGAGCAAATGGAAATGCAGTATTTTACTCGTCCTGAGGATGAAATGGTTCTCTATGAAGTTTTGCGAGAAGCACGTTTTCAATATTATATTGATCTTGGAATTGATCCAAAAAATCTTCAGTGGCATAAGCACGACAGATTAGTTTTTTATGCCAAGCAAGCATATGACATTGAATATAATTTTCCATTTGGTTTTAAGGAACTTGAAGGTATTCATGCCCGTGGTGATTATGATTTAAGTCAGCATATGAAATTTTCTGGTCAGGATCTTACCTATTTTGATGAAGAAAAAAAAGAACACTATACACCTCATATAATTGAATCTTCAGTTGGAGTTGGTCGAACGTTGCTTGCAGTTCTTTGCGATGCTTATTACGAAGAAGAAGTACGAGGGGAAACACGTGTGGTTCTTAAATTAAAACCAATGCTCGCCCCCTTTAAAATAGCAGTT
Source organism: Candidatus Uhrbacteria bacterium CG_4_9_14_3_um_filter_36_7 (assembly GCA_002791255.1). Lineage (GTDB taxonomy): Bacteria > Patescibacteriota > Patescibacteriia > UBA9934 > GWF2-40-263 > UM-FILTER-36-7. Next base: position 1,955 of record PFWS01000021.1, on the reverse strand, counting down.
TTACCACTTTCCAAAAAACTAGAGCTTACAAGTGTTGCCAGAGAAATAGCTTCTTTACTTCGACCCTACTGGATGATTGATTATGATGAAACTCAATCAATTGGTAAACGCTACCGACGACAAGATGAAATTGGAACCCCTTATTGTGTAACCATTGATTTTGAATCATTAAATGATAAATGTATTACCATCCGTGATCGTGACACCATGCAGCAGGATCGTATTCATAAAGACGAACTTGTTTCTTATTTCAAAGAAAAATTAAGTATGTGTCATTAAAGATTCTATGTCTTTTGTAAAACAATTAAAAAATGGTTTACGTATTCACTTACTTCCACTTGAAGGAACTCAAACCACAACAGTTCTTGTTTTATGTAAAGTTGGTTCGCGTTATGAAGGAGAGTCTTTACGGGGTGTTTCTCATTTTATTGAGCACCTTATGTTCAAGGGGACTAAAAAACGACCATCTGCTATAAAAATAAGCCGCTTGCTTGATGAGATTGGAGCTGAATTTAATGCTTATACAGGAAAAGATCTTACAGGATATTATATTAAAACCGAAAGTCATCACCAGAAACTCGGAGTCGAGCTTTTGCATGATATGCTTGCTCATTCATTATTTAAACCATCGGAAATGAATCGTGAGCGTAAAGTAATTTTAGAAGAGATTCACATGTATCATGATAATCCACTTATGCATGTGGATGAGCTGCTTGAAGAAACATTGTTTGCTAGTAGTACGCTTGGGTGGGAGATTGCTGGAACAACTCAAAGTATTGAGTCTATGAAGCGTCAAGATTTATTTGATTTCCAAGATACTTATTATACGCCATCACGAATGGTGGTTGTGGTTGCTGGTAAAATTGATCCAACTTTGTCGTCATTTTTAGAACGAACATTTGGCACTCTTAAATCGAAAAAAGACACCATCAAAGATTTTGTTCCATTTTCTTTGGATAAATGGGAAAAAGGATTACGAATGAACATTCAATTTAAAGACACCAAACAAATTCAGTTAGCTATTGGATTTCCTGCTTTTGGTATGAAAGACTCACGTGTGCCAGCTGCTAAACTATTAGCACTTATAGTAGGTGGCGCAATGAGTTCGCGGTTATTTCTTTCTGTACGCGAACGCCAAGGGCTTGCTTATATGATTAGATCAGGATTTGAAACTTATGAGGATACTGGTTTTTTTTGGATTCAAGCTGGGCTTGATAAAACACGATTTACTTTAGCATTACAAACAATTTTTAAAGAATTACGTTTGCTTAAAAAAAATGGAGTAAAGGCCTCGGAAATTGCTTGGGCGCGGGAACATATTCGTGGACGCACAGCTTTACAATTTGAGGATAGTGCCAGTCAGGCCGAATGGATAGCACGTCAAGAGCTTTTTCTTGAAAAGACTTTATCTATTGAAGCTTGGTTAAAAAAATACGAACAAGTTCGATCAAAAGATATTAAAGCAATCATAGAAGAAATTTTTCAAGAAGAACGTCTTTGTATCGCGGCTATTGGCCCATTTGCAGATAAGCAAGCTTTTGCAGCTTTTTTGCCTAAAACTCGTTTTTAAGTGGTATGAAAAAATACGTTATTGCCAACTGGAAAATGTATCTTGATCCACGCCAAAGCGTACAAATCACTCAATCGATTTTATCTTTTTTGAAAAATCATACAGATTCATTCTCAAAGCTTATTATTTGCCCATCATTTATCAGTCTTCAAGAAATAGGTGGTATCATTGGATTAGGTAGATCTAATAAAATTCAATTAGGTGGCCAAGATGTTTTTTGGCAAGAAAATGGTGCTTATACTGGAGAAATTTCAGCAAAAATGTTACGAAACACTAGGTGTCGTTATGTTATTATTGGCCATAGTGAACGACGATCTCTTGGAGAAACAGATCAAATGATCCAAAAAAAAATGCAAGCAGCTTGGAAAGCTCGTTTGATCCCGAT
>PFWS01000009.1:1399-9156 GCA_002791255.1 Candidatus Uhrbacteria bacterium CG_4_9_14_3_um_filter_36_7 | reverse complement strand
CGAGTTGGAGCATCACAAAAATTTGTTGGAGGACTTTCTGATCATTCACAAAAAACAGTTTATTTGCATACAGCCACTCATTTACTTCAACAAGCTTTACGGATCGTTTTAGGAACCGAAATTTATCAGAAAGGATCAAATATTACTCATGAGCGTTTGCGTTTTGATTTTCCTTACCATGAAAAATTAACAGATAGTCAAAAACAGCAAATTGAAGATATTGTAAACGAGGTGATTCAAAAAGATCTTCCTATTTATTTTGAAATGCTTACACTTGAGCAAGCAAAAGAAAAAGGAGCCTTGGGAGTTTTTGAAGAAAAATATAAAGATTATGGAGAAAAGATAAAAGTATATATGGTCGGTAGGGAAGATCAATTATTTAGTCAGGAAATATGTGGTGGGCCTCATGCACCACAAACAGGGTTTCTTGGTACATTTAAGATTCAAAAAGAAGAGTCGGTTGGATCTGGTATTCGTCGTATAAAAGCTATTTTATTAAATTCAAAATATTCATGAACCAAAAATAAAGATAAGTGGTTTTTTCTTGACAAAACATGTATTAGTTTTTAAACTAATGTCGTTTTAAAGTAATCGTCCACACCTATCTTGTTTCTTTCTGGTTCAGATGATATAGTAGCAGCGTTATTATTTATGCCTGAACCCAAAAAAATAAAAGATTTTATTGAAATGCGTGGAACCGTGGAAGAACTTTTACCCGCAGCGAAATTTAAAATTTTACTTGAAAATGGACAAACCATCTTTGGACATTTATCTGGAAAGATGAGAATGTACCGAATTCGTCTTTTGCCTGGTGATCAGGTAAAAGTTGAATTAAGCCCTTACGATCTTACAAAAGGACGTATTGTCTATCGTTTTTAATGAAAGGGGAAGTCTCCTGAAAGACTTTTTTTTATTATGAAAGTACGTGCTTCAGTTAAAAAAAGATGTCGAGATTGTCACCTGATTCGTCGAAAGGGTCGGGTAGTTGTTATCTGTAAAAATCCACGACACAAACAACGTCAGGGATAATCTCATATAAGAAATATGTCAAGAATTGCCGGAGTTACTATTACACCCAAAAAACAACTCACCATTGCTCTAACAGATATTTATGGAGTTGGACGTTCGCGTGCCAAAGAAGTTTTATTATCCGTTGGAGTAAATGAACGAGCTTGTTTAGAAGATATTTCTGAAGAACAGATTCATCAAATCCGTGAATGTATTGAGAAACAATTTAAAGTAGAGGGTGATCTTCGACGCGAGGTTCTAGGTAATATTAAACGATTAAAAGAAATTGGAAGTTATCGTGGAACTCGTCATATAAAACACTTACCGCTTCGAGGACAAAAGACAAAAACAAATACCCGAACGGTTCGTGGAAATAGACGACAAACCATGGGAAGTGGTCGTCGGGCCTTGACCAAGACGTAGATAATTTGATTTATGAAAATAACAAGAACAAAAACAGCTAAAGCAAAAGTACATCGACAAGTAAGTGAAGGTTGTGTTTATATTCAGGCAACTTTTAATAATACTTTGATCACGATGACTGATTTACATGGTAATACTTTAGCTTGGTCAAGCGCAGGTCATTGTGGTTTTCGCGGTCCTAAAAAGGCAACTCCCTATGCAGCTGGTATGATTATTAAACTTTTAAGCGAAAAAGTCGCGGAAATGGGTTTGCGTGATGTTCGTGTTTATGTTACTGGTGTTGGTTCTGGTCGAGATTCTGCTATTCGCGCACTTCACACTAATGGTTTCCAAGTATTATCTATTAAGGACACAACTCCAATTCCTCATAATGGTTGTCGGGCTCGTCGTCCGCGACGAATGTAATGTTTATATGGCACGTATAATGACTTCATGTAAATTTTGTCGTAGAGAAGGTGCTTCTCTTTGTGGGCGTGAAAAATGCGCGTTTAAACGAAGGCCTTCTCCTCCTGGTGTTCAAGCAAAAACCAAAAAACGAACACATTTATCGATTTATGGGCAACAGCTGCGCGAGAAACAAAAAGCAAAACGTTTGTATCGCGTGATGGAGCGCCAATTTCGACGATATTTCGAAAAAGCCCTCAAAAAGAAAGGAAATACCAGTGAATTTATGGTTCAGTTTTTGGAACTTCGATTAGATAATGTTGTTTATCGATTGCGTTTTTCAACAACACGCGCACAAGCTCGACAGTTAGTGAACCATGGGTTTATCCTTGTGAACGGAAAACCAGTAAATATTCCTTCCTATCAGGTAGAAGTAGGAGATGAAATTAGTTTTCAACCATTAAAACAAAATAAAGTACCTGTTAAATCTCTTTCAGAGCGTTTAAAAAATGCTCAACAAGAAATTCCAAAATGGCTACATTTAGAAACAAAAGAAGCAAAGGGGAAAGTAGTTACATTTCCTGAAGGAGATGATTTAAAAAATCCTTTTGACCCAACGCTTATCGTTGAGCTTTACTCACGATAATTTTTAACTTTTTCCTTATGGAACAAATTTTGCTTCCATCAAAAATTCATTATAAAGAAGGACGTCATATCCATGAGGGGATTTTGACGGTTGAACCATGTTTTTATGGATATGGAACCACAATTGGTAATGCTTTACGACGCGTTCTTCTTTCTTCTTTACCAGGAGCAGCAGTTACTGCTGTAAAAGTAAAGGGAGTTTCTCATGAATTTCAGGCGATTCCTAATGTAAAGGAAGATATGCTTGAAGTTATTTTAAATATGAAGGGGTTACGTTTAAAAATGCATACCGATGATCCTGTTAAACTTTCTTTACACATCGAAGGTGAGACAGTAGTAACCGCTTCACTTATTGAACCAAATGCTGATGTTGAAATTGTTAATCCTGATTTAGTGATTGCGACTTTAACCGATAAAGAAGCTGTGTTTGATATGGAAATCGTTGTGGAGCGAGGCCGTGGATTTCGTCCAACCGAAGAGCGTAAAAGCCCACAATCAGAAATTGGAATGATTTCTATTGATGCTCTTTTCTCTCCGGTAAAAAATGTTGGATATAAGGTAGAAAATACACGTGTTGGAGAAATTACCAACTATGATAAGTTGATTATGACTATTGAAACAGATGGAACAATTACTCCTGAAGAAGCTGTTCGTATGTCCTCAAAAGTATTGATCGACCATTTTGATATTTTATTGGGAAATCCAATGTCTGTTTTGTCATAAAATGTATGCGTCATCGAAAGAAAACAAAAATTTTAGGAAGGAAAAAAGCTGCTCGTACCTCTTTGTATAAAAATTTGGCAGAAAGCATTATCTTATACGAAAAAGTTACTACGACTCAAGCAAAAGCAAAAGCAATTCGACCAGTAGTTGAACGATTGATTACAGTTGGAAAAGAACCAAGTTTGACTGCTCGACGTAAACTTTTGCAGTATCTTCCAACCGAATTAGCAGTTAAAAAGGTTTTAGAAGTTTTAGGTCCAAGGTATGAAACTCGTCCTGGAGGATATTTACGGATTCGCAAAATAGGAACCAGAGCAAATGATGCAGCTCCTATGGTTCGAATCGAATTTGTCTAAATTATATGGTAAATAAAGAACGTCAAAAACATATTATTGATGCAACAGGCCAACCACTTGGGCGTCTTGCTAGTCACATCGCTCATTTGCTTATAGGTAAGCACAAGCCTGCTTATAGTCCAAATATTGATATTGGGGATTTTGTTGAAGTTCATTTTATTAGTAAGGTAACCCTTACAGGAAAAAAAATGGATCAAAAGATTCGTCGTCATCATTCAGGATATCCGGGTGGTTTGAAAGAAATTCCAATTAAGACCATTTTCGCAAATAAACCTGAACAGATTTTAATTGATGCGGTTTCTAGGATGCTTCCTAAAAATTCACACCGCCCCACTCGTTTAAAACGTCTTATTTGCAAGTAATTTTATGACCGATCAAGTTCAAGAAAAAGAAAAAAAATATGTTCGTGCGATTGGACGTCGTAAACGTTCTGTTGCGCAAGTGCGCCTTTTTGAAAAAGGGGAAGGGAAGATTTCTATTAATAAAATAGATGTAAAAGATCGTTTTCGTTTACCAGAACTTCAACAAGTGATTATTTCTCCACTTACCACTACAGGAACAGAAGGGAAATTTGATTTTGATATTTGGGTTCAAGGAGGAGGAGTGCGAGGACAAGCAGAAAGTATCCGATTAGGTATTGCCAGAACCCTTATTTTATTAAATCCAGAATTTCGTCCAACCCTAAAAAAATTAGGATTTCTTACACGCGATGCACGTTCAAAAGAGCGTAAAAAATACGGTCTTAAAAAAGCCCGTCGTGCCCCACAATGGAGTAAACGGTAATCGAACTACACCAAAATTAAAAACACTGATTTCTCAGTGTTTTTAATTTTAATTTAGAGCTTTTGCTTTTGAGCCAGTTCTGTTTTAATATAAAGTCTACATTATGAGTCATCTGGTGGCAAGAAATACATTTTACCTAACTTTAGCATTTGTTGGACAAAAGGCCATTGCTTTTTTTTATTATATATTTTTAGCCAGAATGATGATGCCAGAAAAAACAGGCACCTATTTTTTAGCTCTTTCTATTATGATAATAATCTCTGTTATAGCTGATTTTGGAACAACTTCTGTTTTAATTCGTGAAGGAGCAAAAGATAAATCACAAATTAAGGTCTTTATTCAAAAATCATTAAGTTTTAAGATGCCGCTCGTAATATTTGGATTTATTATAACTCTTTTGGTTGCTTGGCTTCTTCCCTATGATCCTTTAACTAGATTTTTGATTGCAGTTTCCTCTTTTATTTTAGTTCTAGATTCATTCTCTCTCTTTTTTTATGGAGTCTTAAGAGCCTATCAATTGTTACGTTATGAATCAATGGGAATGTTATTTGGACAATTTTTAACAGCCACTTTGGGTGTATGTATATTATTTTTTTATCCATCCCTCATTTTCCTTGTATTTGCCTTGCTTCTTGGAAGTAGTTTTAACCTTATTTTTTCTGCCCTTCAAGTGGTTGGTCGATTGGGTAAAGAGATTTTGATTCCGCTTTATGATCGAGTTTTTATTAAGAGGCTCATTTGGATGGCTTTTCCATTTGCTCTATCTGCTATTTTTGTGAAGGTTTACTCTTATACAGATTCGATTTTAATTTCTTTTTTTCTTGGCAAAGAAGAAGTGGGTATTTATAGTATTGCCTACAAATTTACCTATGCATTTCAGTTTTTACCATTAGCTTTCATTGCAAGTCTTTATCCTGAAATGAGTCGTTTAGTTGATAAGCATCAAGGATCACTGCTTCGGCTTTTAGATCGATCATTTTGGTATATGATGTTGCTAGCAAGTCCTTTGTGTTTTGGTATTTGGTCGATTGCCTCTGATGCCATTGAGTTAACCGGAGATGCCTATCTTCAAGCTGTACCTGTACTTCAATCACTTATTTTTGTTCTTATTCCTATTTTTCTTGATTTTCCCATTGGTTCACTTTTAAATGCAGCTGGTCGGCAATCATTAAAAACTAGTATCATGGGTGTAACCATGCTTATTAATGTATTCTTTAATATTTTATTCATCCCTATATTTGGTATACTTGGGGCTTCTTATGCGGCCTTAATAAGTTTCTTTTTTATGTTTTTAGCTGGTCTTATATCAGTTCGAAAAATCTTTCCTGATTTTTCATGGTGGCATTTTTTACGAATGATTATCCCTATTTTTTTAAGTGGATGGGTAATGGGACTTATTGTTTTTGAAATCCGTCCAATAATTGGTTTTATTCCAAGTGTTATTTCTGGGTTTTTTATTTATTTTATTTTGCTTATTCTTACAGGTTCATTTAATTGGAAGCATTTGTTTTCCCTTATGGGATTTTTTAAACCCTATGCGAAAAATACTTCTCTTGACGCTTGATTTTCCTCCAAGTCAAGGAGGTGTTGCGCGTTATTTGCATGGGCTTGCTTATTATTTTCAAAAACACCTATTTGTTTTAGCTTCAAATGGTAAGGACACACAAATATTTGATCAAAAAGCCCCTTATTCAATTGAACGTAAAAGGCTATTATATAAAATAATTTGGCCCCACTGGCTCAAAAGTGTCTTAGAACTTTTAAAGCGATCAAAAATGTATGAGATAGTTTTTATTAGTCATGTGCTTCCTTTGGGTACATCTGCATGGATTGCTTCTTGGATAACCCATAAACCATATATTATTTTTTTACATGGATTTGATCTTGCTTTAGCTAAACAAAATTCACGAAAATTTTGGTTGTTAAAAAAAATTTTAAGCCGCGCTCATTTTGTCGTATGTAATTCGAATGTTCTTTCGTCTGAGGTCAAACAAGTTTTTGATATAAGTAAAACATTAACTATTTATCCACCTTATTTATTTACTGATCAAGTTGAACCAGAAAAAAAACAAGCTAATCAAACTGATCAGATTATTTTTTTAACGGTAAGTAGATTAGTTAAACGGAAGGGTCATATTAGAGTTTTGTATGCTCTTGCGAGTCTGCGCGATAAGGGATATAAAAATTTTGTTTATTGGATTGTTGGCGATGGTTCAATGAGAAGAGAAATAGAAGAAATGATTGAAGAATTAGATCTTTGCTATCATGTGCAGATATTTAGTGATATTTCTGATAGTAAACTTCATGATTTTTACGCACAAGCTGATATTTTTATTATGCCAACCATCTATGATCCTATTGACCGCGAAGGGTTTGGAATGGTCTATATTGAGGCAGCAGCATACGGAATTCCATCCATTGCCACCAAACAACCGGGCGTGGATGAAGCAGTTATTCATGAACAAACTGGTATATTAGTAGAAGATGGAAATCAATCTAAGCTTTGTGAGGCTATTGAAGTCTTAAGTAAAAATAAAGTAAAAAGAGAGCAATTTGGTAAACAAGCGCGTGAGCGTGTATTTAAAGAATTTACGACTCAAAAACAATTCAGTAAACTAGAAGATTATTTATGAAAACTGCTTCTATCTCCGTTATTATTCCTACTTATCAACATGGGCAAACAATCGGTCAATGCCTTGAAAGTATTTTTTTTCAAACACTTCAACCAAAAGAAGTGATTGTGGTAAATGATGGATCCACAGATCAAACGCTTGAAGTACTAGAGTCATTTAAAAATAAGATTATTTTGATAAATCAAGAAAATCAAGGAAATCAACGAGCAAGAAATCGTGGTTTTGAAGCATCAAGTGGAGATTTTGTTCTTTTTTGTGATGCAGATATTGTGATGCGTCCAGATATGCTCGAAAAAATGTATGAGAAAATTGAGCGTCATCCAGAAGTAAGTTATGTGTATTCTCGATTTCGTTTTGGTTGGAAAAAATTTTCAAGCTTTCCTTTTGATCCAGCTCGTTTGGAACGAATGAATTATATTCATACTACTTCTCTTATTCGGCACGATCATTTTCCAGGATTTGATGAAAATATTAAAAAATTTCAAGATTGGGATATTTGGCTTAGTTTGCTTTCACAAGGGCATATTGGTGTTTTTATTCCAGATGAACTCTTTCGTATTTTAGATGTAAAAGGTCGATTGGGTATTTCAAAATGGCTTCCTAAATACGCTTATAAAATTCCTTGGCGTTATTTTTATTGGCGCCCTTGGCGGATTAAATCTTATGAGCAAGGCAGAGAAATTATTTTAAAAAAACATGGTCTACTTGAGAAATATTAAGATGGTTTAAATATAGACGTATTGACATTTTTGCTAAAATAAGCTAAGTTTTTTAAAGTCAACTCTACAATAAAACTTCATGG
>PFWS01000009.1:635-1308 GCA_002791255.1 Candidatus Uhrbacteria bacterium CG_4_9_14_3_um_filter_36_7 | reverse complement strand
TGTGCGCGCATTAGATCAACTTTAGTCACAGTATATTACCTCGTAAATAGAATTTTCCCGGCACACGGCTGGCTTGGATTTGAAATCATCCCTCATTTATTTTCACACTCTTAAGTTTTCCGTCTTCGAGATGAAAATGTTTATCACAATCAACGGTAAACTCGCTGTCGTGGGTGACTACCAGGAGTGTTGTGTTGAACCTATTACAGACATCATATAACAGGGTTCGTATATCTTCCTTGCTGTGTTTATCAAGATTGCCTGTTGGCTCATCAGCGAGTATTAGTTTAGGATTATTTATGAGGGCGCGCGCGATGGCGACACGCTGTGCCTCACCACCTGATAATTTATCAGGGTAATAATCGAACCGATCTTTTAGTCCGATTTTTTCGAGTATCTTCCTTGCTTCATCTATAGCAATCCTGTGTTTTTTACCAGCAAGATAAGCGGGAAGCATAACATTTTCTTCTGCAGTGAAATCTCTGAGCAGTTGATTCGATTGAAAAATAAACCCGATGATTTTCTGTCTTATATGATTTTTTTCATTCGTAGAAAGATTTTTATAACAATAATCATTGAGGTATATATCCCCGGTTGTTGGCTCATCGAGTAGCCCTATGATATTCAACAATGTACTTTTGCCACTTCCTGATACGCCAGTGATAACAACACG
>PFWS01000009.1:0-625 GCA_002791255.1 Candidatus Uhrbacteria bacterium CG_4_9_14_3_um_filter_36_7 | reverse complement strand
TTCAGCGTAAACGTCAATCCCTTCAGAACCTGTAAATTTTTTTCACCAACAGGATAATATTTCTCGATATTTTCTACCCTCAATAGGAAATTATTCATTTCTGAGCGCCTCAACAGGATTGAGCTTAGATGCTTTTAAAGCAGGATATATGGCGCTTAACAATGTTATTAGTAAAGCGACGAGAGGTATAATTATTATGTAAAATATATCGACATGGACGGGCAGTTTATCTATATAATATATAGCCCCGCCACCAGGCAGAGGTATTTTATAATGTTTTATTATATAACATATAAGAATCCCTACGGACATCCCTGAAGTAACACCTGCTATGCCTATTATCATTCCCATCTGTACAAAAATCCATAATATAGATTTGGTCGTAACACCTAAAGATCTTAAGATACCTATCTCCTTTTTCTTCTCAAGAACCCTCATAATGAGACTCCCTATGATGTTCATAGCAGCGACAATGATAACAAGAGAGATGATAATGAACATAGCTGCATTCTCGTGTTTCAATGCTTCAAAAAGATTTTGCCGCATATCCTGCCATGTCTGGACAAAGAATATGCCCCTTTTACTTAACTGTTTATGTATAAGATTAGATATCCTATCCGCATGA
>PFWS01000061.1 GCA_002791255.1 Candidatus Uhrbacteria bacterium CG_4_9_14_3_um_filter_36_7 | reverse complement strand
GATTGACGAATTTGTTTTTTCTTATGAGAAAAATTTTCCCAAACTTGAAAATCCTTTTTACGTTTTTTTAAATGAAGAACATCAAGCAGACGATCTTCGAGTTTTTGTTCGTGAAACAAGAGAGGAATATCATAAATAGAATCAACATCTGGAGTTGCAATTACGGTTCCCTCCCGTAAATTACAAACATGAGCTAATTTGTCTCGACGTTTTTCATCAAGTGTTTTTTCTCCTCGAGCAATTAAAAAATCCGCCATAATACCAGCTCCATTCAATGTTCTAATGGCATATTGAGTTGGCTTAGTCTTCATTTCACCTACATGTTGTGGAAGCGGCAAATAGCTTACAAGCACAAAAGCAACATCATTTGGATAATGAACTTTCATAATACGAGCTGCTTCTAAAAAAAGAAGAACCTGGTATTCTCCCACGGTTCCACCAAATTCAATAATGGTAATTTCGGCTTTATTAGTTTTTTGAGCTAATTGAATACGGCGTATAATTTCATTAGGAATATCAGGAACCACTTCTACATCTTCCCCTTCATATTCCAAATTTCGTTCTCGACGAATCACTTCTTGGTAAACCTGACCTGTGGTTACATAATTTACAGCTGACATCCGATTACCAGTAAAGCGCTCATAATTACCCAAATCTTGATCTGCTTCAATTCCATCGGATCCAACAAAAACTTCTCCATGCTCGGTTGGGCGAATAGTTCCAGCATCAATATTAACATACATATCACATTTAACATTCGTTACCTTGTACCCACAGCATTGTAAAATAGAAGCAATAGAGGCAGATGTAACACCCTTACCAACACTACTCATAACACCGCCTACCACAAAAATATATTTTGGTTGTGGCATAGAGAAATAAAAGATGGAATTAAGATTAGTCGTTTAAAAGGAACTTATTTTAGAATTTCAAGAGCTCGCTGGATAATTGGAATCATATCTTTATAAAAAGACATCTGAAGAACTTTATTTTTTGAAACCCATGCCACTTTTTGAACTCGTTCTTCTGGATGAGGAATAAGAAAAGTATCTTCTGGAGTTTCAAATAAAAAATAGGAAATGTCCTTATGGATCAGTTTTCCTTTTTTCACAAAACGATCACGAAACCAAATAGTAATCTTTCCAAGACTTTCAAGAAGACGAATTTCTTCAAGCCCAAGCTCTTCAAGGGTTTCTCGAGCAGCAGCTTCTTCAATCGCTTCCCCAGCTTCTACATGACCTTTTGGAAATGTCCATTTTCCATAAGAATCTTTAATCATGGCAAAAACAATGCCTCGTTTTGTTTGTTTGAAAACAAGTCCTCCGGCTGATTCCTCATAAATAGGAAGTTCTTTTTTGACAGGTGGTTTGGTCTTTTTTTTGGATTCTCGTTTTTCTTGCTTTTCTGAAGATAAAGTCATACAGACAAACCCTAAGGGTTACTTAAAAAATCCACAGCAGCTTCGAATTGAGGATCTAAATCATTTAAAAAATCTTCTTGCGTTAATTCAACAACAACATCAGGTGTTATACCAATTTCGTGAATTGATCTTTCTTTTGGAGTAAGCCATTCGGCAATAGTTATTTTTACTGCCGAACCATCAGGCAAGGATTGATAATTCTGGACTGATCCTTTCCCAAATGTTTGTTCTCCTATTAAAGTTGCTAATTCATAATCTTGCAGAGCTCCAGCAAGAATTTCCGAAGCAGACGCCGAGCCTCCATTTACAAGGATAACTGTAGGCATATTTTCAAGACGTGGTTTCTTGGAATCATGATACGTTTGTTGTTTATCCTGAATTTTTTCAATGACAACTGTTTGATTTCCAAGCCAATGACCAGCGACTTGAATGGCTGCATCTAAAAACCCACCAGTATTATTGCGAAGATCAATTATTAAACCTGTTGCTCCTTTTGCTAAAATTGTATTTACAACCTCAGTAAATTGAAGCGCGGTATCTTCTGAAAAAAAAGATAAATTAATAACCGCAATTCCATCCTCTCGAAGTTCAAGTTTAACACTATCAAGTGTAATAGTACCGCGCACAATCGTAATTTCTAATAAAGATGAAGCATTACCTCGACCAATAGTCAAAACAACGGTAGTACCTTTTGGTCCACGAATTTTTTGAACCGCTTCCTCAACCGTCATATCAGTTGTTTCTTGTCCATCAATGGCATAAATTTTATCTGCTGCCATTATTCCTGCCTGCTTAGCCGGGCTTCCATCAAGCGGAGCAATAATCTGCAATTGATCATCCTTTATTCCGATTTCCGCGCCAATACCATCAAATGACCCTGATAAATCACTTTCAAATTCTTTTGCTTGTTCAGGATCAAAATAAACTGTATAAGGATCATCAAGGGATTGAACTAATCCATCTAAAGCTCCATAAAATAATTTTTTTTCAGAAACAGGTTGACGATAATATTCTTCTTTGATGAGATTCCAAACATCCCAAAATTGACGAAATGAAATATCCTCTGAAAGAGAGGTGGGGGTAGAATCTTTATCCAAAACAACCCCTTCGCCATCTGGAACTACTGAACGAACCCCACGTTGTTGACCAATAAAAAATCCAAAAAGAAAGGAAAAAAGTAGAAAAACAAAAACCAGGAGTACCAATAATCCTTTTGGAGATGATTTTTGAGAATAAGAAACAGGAGCATTCATACTAATGCTTAGCATACCGTAGAAAAATGAATTGCTCAAGATAAAGACCTCAAGTAAAATACAAAACTCTATGCTTTCTCTTTCCTTTCGACGTTTTCTTTATACCATTTTTGTTCTTGGCTTTTTATTTTCTGCTCCAATGCTAGTATTTTATACAGCTGGGTATCGTTTTCATTTCCCAACTCAACGTTTTATTAAAACTGGCTCGATTTCCCTTTCATCACTGCCTCGTCAAGCAATGGTTTTTCTTAATGAAAAAAAACAAGGAACTACCCCAATTCTTTTAGATCAACTTTTTTCTGGATCATATAAAATACGCCTGGAAAAACCAGGATATATCCCCTGGGAAAAATGGGTTAGTGTAAAAGAAACAAGTACAACGGTTTTAGAAAATATCAATCTTTTTTTAGAAGAAAACCCCTTGCTTCTTTCGCCTCTTTCTCAAAAAACTCTTATAAACCCTTCTGGAAAAAATTTTATTCTAATTCTTGAACAAGCCGCATGGATAGAACTCTGGCAATCTTCTTTTGATCAAATAGAAAAAAAATTACTTTTGCGACTTCCACAATCACGTTCAGAAAATCTTTCATTTAAATGGTCTGCACTTGGAACATATCTTTTAATTGAAGATAACCAAAATGAAAAAACTCATTGGACAGTGATAGATCTTGAAAAAAATATCCAACAAAAAATAGAAATTAATCAGATGTCTCCAGTATCCGTTATGTGGGATCCAGATCTAGACGATACTTTATATGTACAGTTCCCTTCTGGACTTTATGTGTTTTCCCTTTCGCAACAAACGCAAGAAAAATTATCTGATAAAACTATCATGGGAATCGCTCGTGGAAATGATCTTTTATTTGTGGAAAACTCAATCTCCCAAGAAACGCTATTTGTTCAGAAAAAAGGAAAAAATGGATTAGAAGAAATCGTTCGTTCACTACCAAAAGGAAATTATACATTTCTAAAAGCTCCGATGTTTTTCGCTTTACTTCAAGATGAAGATCAAGAAAAAATCTACCTATTTGAAACGTCACGTCCAAATGAACCATTGCTTTTATCTACCCACGCAAGAGAGGCTTTTTGGAATCCACAAAATCCTTTTGAACTTCTTTATGTAAATGAATTTGAAATACATGTTTACAATCTTTCTACACACACCAATGAACTAATTACTCGAGTTAGTCAACCAATCGATTCAATTGCCTGGCATCCAAGGGCAAATATTATTTTTTATGAAGAAAACGGAAAAATTGTAGCTCTTGATCGTTATCAACAAATTCAATCAGCAACCATACCCATGGTGGAAATGGAAAATATCCAAGAATTTTGGCTAAGTGTTGATGGAAAAAAACTCTATTTTATTGGAAGTGAAAATAGACAAGCCAGCGTCTTCGAACGCCGGCTGCAAAAATAAAACAAAAATTTACCCCCCCTGTATCTCCTACTCCGTTGGAAGATACTCCTCGTATCCACCAATCAGAGACTGGAATGCACTCGCGAATGTCACCCGAACCCTAGACACAAGTGGTCTAGCCGCATGTGCCATACCGGTATCGAGCTTTACGCTAGCCCATATCACCACACCTCGTCGCCTCTTCACAACCTTGTGAATCCTTATCCAAAGACAACTGTTTCCTGAAAAATGAATTCTGGTCGAACATGTTTTTACATTAGCCTCTGGATTATTTCTTTCGACCAACCCATCGACCACATACTGACCATTTTCATAATCCCACCTACCATCAACAGAAAAAACAACACCAACATTCTCTTCCAACACCGTATCGACAAGCCCTTTTTGTGCTTTTTTCACGTTATCCTCCATTTTTTTATCAACCCAATCTACTATACAAAAACTCCTCCGAAACTTACCAAAAATTCCCAAAAAGTCAAGAGTATAAACCAAAGCCGTGCAGGAATGCCTGCACGGCTGTTTTATATCAAGGAGCTGAAACTCAAGCATAAGGTACAAAATTCACACGTTGCAGCAGGAACTAAAACTCGACTCCTGCCGGCTCTACAACTACAATATGGTACGGAGTGCCAAGCAACGCTCCACTCTGGCGTGGGAACACATGAGGTCGGTGCGACTCATTCCCTCCAACCATTTCCAGAACTCGCTGGTATTCTCCGCACTCTTGTCTTCGAATCTGAACCGAGGCATACTTTCTCCAGGCACGAACGCCAGCTCTCCGTAGGTGAAGCCTTTCTGTGACAAACCGGTATCTGGATGGGGCATCTTACACCTATGCCGCGTTTCCCAATCCCCGAACGGAGCCGGGAACCAAAACATGTTCTTCTGCTCGTCATCGGACCACCGATCTACCCCTTCCACAAGGGTTGAGATTAACCTGTACATATGGTACAGCGGCCCAACAACGCAAAAGTTCTTTGTTCCATATGCACTCAGCAGCCGAGACAAGATCCGTGCTTGCCAACCGGTATGGCCGCTCTTGGCGTCAATGGTCACCCGGTTCATGGAGAGGCATGGCTCTTGAGAAAGCAGATGCTGGTACATCATGTGCGCAGGCCAGTTATCTCTGGTGTCTTCGGAACCCAGGTCTCCACCAGAGATCACGACATGTGCCTCGGTCTCACGAAGGACGCGCAAGACGTGGTCGACACCTCCAACCCCATCGGTCTCGGTCCACATCACAGTCGAACCCTTGGGGTCTACTCTGGCTAGCTCAATGAAGGCATCGAGACGGCTTGTTGACGACCATAAGATATACTCGAGAGCACCTTCCCAATCCTGACCAGCCCTTTCGACGAGAACACGGTTAACTTCTACGTGTTTCTCCATCGCTTCCAAAATCTGTTCTCTATTCAATTTAGTTCCTCCTGTGTATGATACGGTTTCACACCTTCCCCCAATAAACCTCATTCAAATAACCACAAATTCGACCAAAAGTCAATCCTATATTAAGATTAAAAACGAATTCGAACTAATAGTAAATCTTATGTAATTACCGGGCTTGACTGGATAATCCAACACGTTTCAAATAAGTAACTGGATCCCTATTTTCGCAGGAACGACACTAATGTACATCTTATGAAAATTCTCCTTTTTGGTGGCCAAGGAAGGCTTGGTACAGCTATACAGAACAAACTTACCCAACATCAATACGTTTACCCAACTTCTCAAGAAGTTAATATTACAGACAAAGAAGCTGTAACCAATTACATTCAAAAACAACCGGTTAATATTATTATTAATCTAGCTGCTTATAATAATGTAGACGCAGCAGAAAAAGATTCAACCTTGGCTGATGCTATAAACACTCAAGCTCCTGGCTATATTGCCGAAGCTACAACAGAAAAAAATATCCCTTTTGTTCACTTTTCTACAGATTATGTGTTTGAGGGAACAAAAAAAGAAGGATATGTAGAATCTGATCAACCAAATCCTATAAACGCTTATGGTAAATCAAAATGGTTAGGAGAAAAAAAAGTTTTAGAAAAAAATCTCCAAGCTTTTATTATCCGAACTTCCCGACTCTATGGACCACCAGCTAAAAGCCCAAATGCTAAACGAAGTTTTGTGGATATTGTTTTAGACCTGGCTTCTAAAGAATCATCTTTTACTATTAACGAATCCGAGGTGTCTGCCCCGACCCTGGTAGACGATATAGCTTTACATTTACAAAAATATTTTCTTGACTCTTTGCCAGAGCCTGGCATTTATCACATGAGTAATCAAGGTGGCTGTACTTGGTTTGAATGGGCTAAAGAAATTGTTGATATTTTAAACTTACCCGTACAAATTCTTCCTCGCGATCAGAATCAACAACCTCGGCCAGCTAAACGTCCATTATTTTCCATTTTACATTCAACTAAAATTACGCCCATGCGACCTTGGCAAGAAGCCCTGAAAAATTATCTTTTGCATCCTTAATTTTACTTCTAAGTTATTATGCCTACTGTTGAAGTTATTCAAACAAATATCCAAGATTGTACGATTGAACTGCAATCTTTTTTTGGTGATGAACAAGCGGGTGTTCTTCATATGTTACCCGAGGGCATAAAAAATCCAGAATGGTTCAAAGGAGATATTTTGGATATATATGCTTCATTTTCAAAAGATCGAGAACATTTACGCGGTGGACATTATCACCGAAATTTATCAGAACTTTTTTTTACCATTACCGGAACCGCTCTTTGGATTCTTTCAGATTTTCGAATAAATTCGAAAACATTCAATAAAACAACTACTCTTATTCTTGGCTGGAACAAACCAAAAGAAAAATACGGCTTTGTTTCTTACACATTTGAAGAAGAAAAAAAACTTGCTCGACTGCGGGTGCCTGCAGGTGTTTATCATGCCTATTTATGTTTATCAGATCAGGCTTCTTTAACAGTTGCGCTTGGAAATACTGGGTATAATAAAGAAGACTATGTTTATCCAGAAATAATTCCGGATATTGATTTGATTGAAAAAAAGCTTGGATTTTCTCTTACCACCAAATAATTTTTTTAATCACCCAAAAATATATTTGAAAAATCGGGTTGACTACCCACTGAAGGAGTGGGTTTCTAATTTCCTGAGAGTCAATAACAGCAACCATATAATTTAAAATTTCACGATCTTTTAGCACACGAGTTTTTTTAATTATACGTCGACGCTTCAAAATCCATTTCCAAGTTTTGTAATCGATTAAAGAAAACCAGGCACGTATTTTTTCTTTCCACCATCCAGATCGAATAGAAAATAAAAGAGTTCCTGTCTCCATAACCCAAAAAGCAGGAGCTATGAGCAAAAGAGTTTTTAGTTTTAAATTTCCTAAATGAGTAAGATAACGATTGCGTTCCATCCAATAAAATTTTTTCACACTTCGAGAAAACTCATAATGATGATAAATAACTGAATCTTCAACATATCCAATTTGAAATCCTGCCAGTCGTGCTCTCCAAGAAAGATCAACATCCTCATGGTACATATAATAAGATGGCTCAAACGATCCAATTTGGTTAAGTAAATCCATACGAATAAGCATTCCAGCACCACTGGCATAAAATAGTGGTCGCTTATGTTGCTTGGCTTTTTGCGGTGTTTTTTGATAGCCATCTGAAAATCCAAAACCTAAAAAATGTAAAGCATTTCCTTGAGAGTTAAGCTTTTCAGGATCTTGCTTTAGCATGATACGAGATTGTAAAATACCATAAGCTGGGTGTTCTTGAGCGTATTGCACTATTGTTTGCAAAAAAAATGGGTCTACAACTGTATCTTGATTTAAAAGATAAATATAATCTGCACCCCACTGCTTTGCTTGCTCGTAAGCAACCACTTGAGCCCCGGCAAATCCTTGATCAGTACTATTAAGGCTTAGGGACATAGCTGGTAAAGTTTGTCCCATTTTTATAAACCAATCATTTTGAATGAATGGATGTGAAGCCCCATGTGTTGAAGGATTCTCAACCATAAATATCTTCCATAATTCTTTTGGGTAAACAACTTGTTCAAGCGACTGAAAACAAGCAGGAATATCTTCGATTGAATCTGGAACAAAATAAGTAAGATAAACAAGAGCAATTTTTGGAAAAGACATAAAAAATTATTTTATACCCCATTTAAAAAGATACTTGAGCCAACTGGCAATATGAGCTCTAGCCATTTTATTTTTAAAAATATTTTTGATGACTGTTTTTTCTTTTGCTGATTCTTTATGATATGCATGTTGAATAATAATATCAGGCAAATAATAAACTGGACGCCCTTTTTCCCATGATCGACGACATAAATCAATATCTTCAAAATACATCCAAAAACGTTTATCAAATCCTGATAATTCTTTCCAAAGCGACCCTGGTATAAACATCGCCGATCCCTGAACCCAATCAACCATCTGCAAATCTTTGTGATCATAATCGTGTAAAAGAAACTTATCCGCATAAACACGTCCAAAACGTGTATTTTTTAAAAAAGTTCTTTGTAAAATAGGCATCAACCAAATCGGAAAACGGCGACACGTTTCTTGTAGTGATTCATCCGGATATAAAATTTTAGGACCTAAAATTCCCGCCTTTAAATATTGCTGAGAAAAGTTATACAAACGATCAAGTGTATTTGGCTCAATCAATACTGTATCTGGATTAAGAAAAAAATAATATGATGCCTCTATTTCATTTGCTCCACTATTACAAGATGACCCAAATCCAAAATCTCCATTGCGTAAAATAATAATAGCATCTTTTACATATTGATGAACAAATTCGTTAGCTCGATAATCAGAGGAGGCATTATCCACCACCACCAATTTTACCTGCTGCTTAGTTGTATCTATTTCTCTTTGAATTGATCTAAGACACTCAGGATCAAGATCGTTGTGTGAGACCATTATTATGGCGATATCGTAATGAGGCATAAAATATCCGCTTGTGCATTAAATTTTTCCAGTTTTTGTTTGTTTGTTTAAATGTTTCAAAAATAATTTTAGGTTGATACACGAACCAATATACTATCTTTACCAGTTCAAAAGGGATAATCGCCCATCCATATTTTATCCAATCTATAAACGATAGGTGCATAAAAAGAATCCATAAATGATTTCGATATGAACGTAATTGTGTAGATATTTTTTGTTGTCTATGAGAATGTCGAAAAAATGAACGGTTGTGATAAGCAATAGCTTCATGTAAAACCATGGATTTCCAACCATTTTTTTTAAATCGATAGGCTAATTCAACATCC
>PFWS01000047.1 GCA_002791255.1 Candidatus Uhrbacteria bacterium CG_4_9_14_3_um_filter_36_7 | reverse complement strand
CTGATCGGAGCTCCAGCTGGCTATATTGGATATCGAGAACAAGCTCAACTAACTGATCAATTAAAGCATCGTTCTCATGGAATTCTTTTATTTGATGAAATGGAAAAAGCTCACGAAGATGTTCAAAATCTTCTTTTGCACATTCTCGAAGAAGGGGTATTAACAGACGCAACTGGATCAAAAATACATTTGCGTGATTTTATGATTATCTTTACATCAAATATAGATGCCTCATTCTTTACTCAATCATCTTTAGGATTTAAAGAAACCGTGTCTAATTCAGGCACAAAATTATCGTCTTTAAATCAAACAGTACGAGAAGAGCTTGAAACCTATTTTCTTCCCGAGCTTTTAAATCGTTTGGATGCAGTTTGTTTATTTGAACCACTACAAAATAGTTCATTAAAACAAATTGCAACAAGACAAATAAAAATGCTTCAAAAACGTCTTGAAGAAAAACAGATCGTTCTTACATATGACCATTCTGTGATAGAATATTTAGCTAGGTCCTGCATGGAAAGCCCACTTGCGGTCAGAGAAATTCATCGAAACATAGAAATGGTGATTGAACCACTCTTTCTAAAATATCTTTTGGTAAAAAAATCTTCTGCTTGTTCGCTTCATCTTCAAAGGACCGAGGAACTATTTGTACTTACCCCTGTCTATGTCAAGGATGACGACCACTCAAGCGAAACAACTCGCTAATCTGCGTGAAAACCAAACTCGTGCAGCTAATCTTCCTTTACCCCCAGATGCACATGGTTCAACCACACCTCCTCCAGAAAGTCGTTCGCGTCGTGAACGACTCTTCATGGATAAACAACGAATAAGACAACAGCAATCTAATTTAGCCCAACAAAAGTGGAATACTAGACAAACAGACTTAAAGCAACGTCAGCAGAAAACAAGATCAAACATGGATTTAAAGCTGCAAGCTCCAAAACAACGCTTGCAAATGGCACTTGGTAAAGGAAAGATGTCAAAAAAAAGCCAATCTCCGGAAAATGAAGCTGTTGAAAAAATGCGAAAAGAGGCAAAAGCCGCCATTCGTCGTGCACTTGAACACGCCTTAAACACAATTTTAGGAGCCCTTAGTGTAGGAACAGCTGGTATAGGCTTTATTTTAACAGCTGTTCCGTATGTGATTACACTTACTGATCTTAATCTACAAATGATTTGGGGGTATTATATTACTAAAGGAAAAAGTGTTTTTTTTCCTGCTCTTACTTGGAGTCCCCTTCCTATTCCACTTCCGGTCGTTATTTTACATGCAGGTCTTGTGGTTATTGATTTATTAATTATTTTTCTGATTGTGGTTGCTGTTCTTATTACGTTTATTATGGTATTTGCTGCACAAATAATGGCTGGCGGAGCGATTGCTGCTACTTATGCATATTTTACAGATCCAATTTTTGCCCAGATGGTCAATCAATTTCTTGGATCTGTTTTTTAATTTTTCTCTCTATGCCACGGCCTAATTCTCAACGCTTCCAAAAAATTATTCTGATCTTTTTGTTTGCTTTAAGTGTAATAGGAATTGCTTTTGCTTTATATTTCATGTTCTTTCGCGTACCACCATCTCAAGAAAAAGTGGTCGAATCAGACTCCCCCCAATCGCAGACAGATTTACCTATTTCTAAAGAAGGAGTACCACCCTCGGTAACAGAAACAAAACCATCTACTCTTCCACAAGCTGATGCGATTGCCAAAGGTAGCGTCACCCAAACAGAAAATCTTCTGCTTGCACCTGTTGAAGCAGCTGAGTTAAGACAAGATAAAATGCACTATTATGATGAGCGTGATGGAAAATTTTATACCATTGATAAAAATGGAGTAATCAAAGAACTTTCCAAACGTGAATTTACAGACGCACAAAATATTATTTGGAATAAAGATGGGGATAAGGTAGTTGTTGAATTTCCAGATGGATCTAATATTGTCTATGATTTTACCTCAGGTAAACAAGTTACCCTTCCAAAACATTGGGAAGATTTTCATTTTAGTCCCACTTCAAATGAACTTATTGCAAAGAGCATGCCACTTGATCCAAATGGTCGCGCGCTTGTGGTAAGTAATGCGGATGGATCAAATGTCCGGGCAGTACAAGCACTTGGAGAAAATGCAGATAAGGTTCTTATTAATCCTTCTCCTCAGGGGCAAGTGATTGCTTTTTCAGATACTGCCAATGAATCATATGGGCTTGGACGAAGTATGCTCATTCCACTTGGAAAAAATCAAGAAAATTTTAAGGGGCTTGTGATTGAAGGTTTTGGTTTTGAGCCACTTTGGTCCACTCGAGGTGATTATCTTATTTATTCTGTTTCTGGAGAAAGCAGCCAGAACCTACCTCTGCTTTGGATAGTAAATGGATCTGTTAAAAATATGGGTGATGGACGACAAAACCTTGGGCTAAATACATGGGCTCACAAATGTACTTTTACCGACATTTCTGAACTATACTGCGCGGTTCCAAGCTCTTTGCCTCCATATGCAGGAATGCAACCAGATATAGCCAAAGGAATTCCAGATGTTGTTTATAAAATTGATTTGACCACACGTCAATCTATACTTATTGGTACAACAGATACAAAAGCCTCTATGACAAATTTACACATCTCATCTGATAAACAAATTTTATATTTTACGAATGAAAATACAGGACTTATACAAAGCATGCGATTAAAATAATCGTATTATTCTATGAAACATCGTTGGCTTACTTTAATAGGACTTTCTCTTTTAACTGGATTGACTTTTCTCTTTTTTTCCTTATGGCTCCAATCGCCATATCAAAAAGAAAAAATATCTCAAAAAACTTCAGAAAGAACTCTTGAAGAACCAAGTATAACTTTTTTAGATCCAAAAAAAGGGGGCAAGAATCCTCAAGTAAAAATAGTTGTATTTAGTGATTTTCTTTGCGAGGCCTGTAAAAATTTATCCCAAACCATGAATGAAATTTTAACAAAAGATCCATCAGTTCAATTTGTTTGGAAATCAATTCCAAACGACCAAGCACACTCATTGGCTGTTTCTGCGGCTATAGCAGCTCAGTGTGCGGCAAACCAAGGAGGATTTTGGAACTACCATGATGCACTTTTTCAAAATCAAGTTATCTTAACGGAAAATCAATTTGTGGAAATTGCCAAACAACAAGGTATGAAGATAGATGTATTTGAAGCTTGCTATCAAAAAAAAGAACCACTTGCAATACTCGAACAAAATCGACAAGAAGCACTTGAACTTGGAATAACAAGCACTCCGACTCTTTTTATTGGCAAAGAACGTCTTGTAGGATCGCCTAATGAACAAGAACTTCTCTTATTTATTAAAGGACAAAAAACATCTTTGTAATTTTATGCATCGTGCTTGGTACAGATCTCTTACAATAGGGTTTCTCATCGTCTGTTTTGGACTATTTTTTATATCACTTACCAATATAGAGGCGTCAAACTCGACCTCAACAGAAACCTACTCAGTACCAAAACTATCTATAAAAATTCCAAATTTATCTTTTTCTCAAATTTTAAAAGATGGAGATCAGTTAAAAATAAATTATCTTGCTGATTATGTCGACGGATTTTATAAATATCTTCTTACCATCACGATTACCATTGCGGTTATTATGGGCTCGGTCGGAGGTGTACAATATATTCTTGCTTCTGGTTCAGGAAACGTAAAGGAAGCAGAAAAACGTATTGAACAAGCAATAATTGGTATGGTTATTCTTTTTAGTGCGGTCTTAATTTTATTTATTGTGAATCCACAATTAACAATTATGAAGGCTTTAGTGATGGAAACTATTGATCCTGTTGAATATGTTCGTGAATCTGGAGATGAACCTGGAGGAGTAAATGCTTCTGGTAGTTCTCTTCAATCTCTTGGAATCTCTTGTACTGGCAGCGGGGATGTTGCCACAATTGCTAAGCAATTCCAAGGAAAAACAACATATCGACTTGGTGCAAAAGGTGGACCACCTCCTTATCCTGCTGATACAAAAACTGCTCCAGATGGAACGCCATATAAAAACTTTTGTCCAAACGGAAGCGTTTGTCTTGATTGTTCAGGATTTGTTGCTATGGTGGCTAAATGTACAGGGTTACCTCCCCGCAATGAAGATGGAGGAACATGGGGTATTTTTCAAAATGCAGAAGTTATTGAATCATGCACAAAAACTGGAGTAAAAACCGCAGGCGGTACTTATGAATTAACCCCCGGAGATCTAATTGGATTTAAAGCGGGAGATTTCACAAAACAAAAAAGTTTTGGTCATGTATTTATGTATGTTGGAAATGGATCGGTTATGGATAGTCATGGAAGTAAGGGTGGTCGATCAGCGGGAAATGCCATTGGTTTTCAGCCTCTTGAAAAAATTTGTAATATCTTCCCGGTTTTACGCTTTGTAGATCGTTAAAATATGTCTCTTTTTACCTGCACCAATTGCGACAGCCAATTTCCTAAATGGTATGGGCGATGCCCTGAGTGTAGCCAATGGGGAACGCTTGTTGAACAGTCAAACCCTGCTTCAAATTCAAAATCATCCAAACAAAAAACCTCCCATAAAGCAATTGCTTCTCTTTCTATTCAACAAAATCAAAAAATAAAAGATCAAGCATCTTTTCGTTTACGCACACAAAATACTGAAGTTGATCGTGTGCTTGGTGGTGGAATAGTTCCTGGAAGTCTTCTATTACTTTCTGGTGAACCTGGTCGTGGAAAATCAACACTTGCGGCCATGCTTGCTTGTTCTCTTTTTAAGTCAAGCTCTCATGTTCTTTATATTTCAGGAGAAGAATCTTTAATTCAGCTTAAAGAGCGTTTCCTGCGACTTTCTCTTGCTTTTGATCAAGTTCATTATTTAGAAGCACACCCAATTGAAACTATCATTGCCACCATTGAAAAAGAACTTCCTACTTTTGTTATTATTGATTCTATTCAAACTATTGGCTCGCAAGTGCTTGAAGCACCCTTGGCAAGCCCAAATCTTGTCAGATACATCACAAACCTTCTCCTTACCTTCACAAAACAAACAAATATTCCTATCCTTCTTATTGGACAAGTAACAAAAGAAGGAAGCTTGGCTGGCCCAAAAACACTTGAGCATTTAGTGGATGTGGTTCTTTCACTTGAAGGTGATTCAGTTCATGCTTTAAGATTTTTGCGCAGTAGTAAAAATCGTTTTGGTTCAACTGGTGAAGTAGGTGTTTTTGAAATGACAAACCATGGTCTTATAGCCCTTGAAAATCCTTCAAAACATTTTCTTCAAGAGCGTGTGGCTGTTCCAGGATCAGTTTTAACTGCAACTTTAGAAGGATCACGAGTGTTTTTAGTTGAGGTTCAAGCACTGGTTGAAAAAAATGCTTATAGTGTTCCTATTCGACGGGCTTCTGGTTTTGATCAAAATCGTTTAATGATGCTTTGTGCCATTCTTTCCAAGCGAGCTAGTCTTTCTCTACAAGACCACGATGTCTATATAAACGTAGTGGGTGGTATTGAGCTGCATGAACCAGCTTCAGATCTGGCAGTATGCGCGGCCATTCTTAGTGCCAAAACTAATAAAATACAAGAGTATCCAGTGATTTATCTTGGAGAAGTCGGGCTTGGTGGTGAACTGCGTAGTGTTCCTTTGCTAGAACAAAGAGTGAAAGAATGCAAACGATTTGGTATAAAAGAAATTATTGTGCCAATGCGCCAAAAACTTCCACAAACAAAAGGAATAACCCAAATCAGTGAACTTTCTTCATAGTTGTTATTAATTTAAGTCGTGGGTGTTTGTTTTTAAGTAACTATCTAAAAATTTATTCTAAATGTATTGCATCAAAAGCTTGTAAAAGTTCTTGTTTTATTAAAGGAAAGGAAGTAAGAGATGAATCTTGCTCAAAAATCCAATCAGCCCAAAAGCGGGCTTTTTCTATTTGAACCTGATTAAATGGATCCGCAAAACAAAATTGGGTAAATCCAGATTGAACTGTTCCAAAAATATCCCCTGCCCCACGAAAGGCTAAATCTTTTTCTGCTAAAAAAAATCCATCTTGTGAAACTACCAGCATTTCTAACCGATCCTTAATGCGAGGTGACCATTGTTTTGGACACAAAAAACAAAATGATGGTTTATCACTTCGACCAATACGACCACGCAGTTGATGGAGCTGGGCAAGACCAAAATGCTCAGCTCCAAAAATAGCCATAACAGTCGCTTCTGGCACGTCCACTCCCACTTCAATAACTGTTGTTGAAACAAGAACCTGGATATTTCCTTTTAGAAAATCATTCATTACTTGTTCTTTTTCTTCTGATCTAAGTCGTCCGTGTAAAATTCCCATTCTTACTTGTTTTAATGGTCCATTCTTTAAAAACTTCATCGTGGCTATTACAGACTTAGTCTCGTCTTCTTCTCCTTCAATAAGCGGGCAAACAATATAGGCCCGATGATCTTTTTTAATTTCTTCCAAAATACATTTATATAAAGACTCTTCCTGATTTGGCAAAAGACATTTAGTTAAAATAGATTTGCGTCCTTTTGGCCGTTCTTTTATACAAGAAATTTCCAGATCCCCATAACAAGAAAGTGCAAGAGAGCGTGGAATGGGGGTAGCTGTCATAGATAAAAGATGTGGAACCATTTCTTGATTATGACGCTCTAAAAGAGCATGACGCTGTTCAACTCCAAATCGATGTTGTTCATCAATAATAACTAAGGCAAGACGAGAAAATTTTACAGATTCTTGTAAAAGAGCATGGGTACCTATAACGCATTTAATTTCATTATTTTCTATTTTTGTAAGCAAATCATGTTTAGAAACATCTTCCCCACCCACCTTATGAGAGGAACGAGTAAATAACGCAGGAGTATATTCAGTAAAGAAATCACAAAAAACTTTATGTTGTTGCTTAGCTAAAAGTTCAGTTGGAGCCAGATAAACCACTTGTAACCCTTGAGCTAAAACAGAAGAAGCCGCAAGTGCAGCGACCACTGTTTTTCCTGAACCTACATCTCCTTGTAAAAGACGATTCATAGGTTCATCCTTGGCAAGATCTTGAATAATTTCCCAAGCAGCTTTGCGTTGACTGCTTGTTAATACAAATGGAAGTTGAAGAGTAAAGGCTTGTAGTTGTTCTTTTACCACGGGAATATAAACGGAATTTTTCTTTTGCTGCTGTTTGCGAACCTGTGCAAACATAAGTTGTCGAAGAAGCAGTTCATCAAAAGCTAAACGTTTTCTACCCTCATAAATTTCCTGTTGATTTTTTGGAAAATGAAGAAAAAAAACAGCTTGAGCAAAAGCACAAAGCTCTTCTTTTTTTTGTATTACTTCTGGTAACCAATCCTGCCACTCAAAAATTGCAGATCGACACTGCTCTATAGCTTCCCTAATTCGAAACATCTTCAAATTTCCACTTAAAGAATAAATAGGAAATATGCGCCCTGTTTTTTGGGATGATAATCCTATATGCTCATGAATAGGATTTAATAAAATTGTTTCTTTAAAACGACGATCAATAGTACCAGCAAATGACCACTTAGATCCTGGCACAAGACGCCTTTCAAGATAGACCTGATTAAACCAAACTAGTTTTAATGTACCGGTTTCATTTTCAAGAAAAGCTTCGGTTAAAGAAATTCTTTGATTTTTGCTTTTGCGACTAGAAATTGATTTAATTGTTCCAATAATTGTTACTTGATCACCATGGCGTAATTGATTGATTGGTTTTGTTTTTGAATAATCATCATACCGAAACGGAATATGCCAAAGTAGATCTCTCACGCAAAAAAGACCCATATGTTTAAAGTCTTGGATGGTCTTTGTGCCAATACCAACAAGTTTTTCAAGAGGGGTTGAAAGATGAATAGCCATACAAATGTATGTTAGTAGGCTGTAAAAAATTTGGCAAAAAAGGCCACCCCCAAAAAGGTGTGGCCATCCGTACGGAAATTCTGAATAAAGAACTATAGGTCAACCGGAAAAGAATATGTATAATAATCGTTCGATATCCTTTCCCCGTCTAAATTAATTTTCAAATCTCTGCTGAACCAAATACTGGGGGAATAAAACTGCGGTGAATCTGGATTTTGTTTTTTAACTGACAATTCCTTTTGTCTATTATCAATATATGGAATATGCCTGAAAACAATCCCAGACAATAAAACATTTGGAACGGTCTTCCCATCCATCTGTTCAACCCACCCCGGACTTTCAATAGCACAAAAAATTGGTAAAAATGTCGCTAGCTTGTCAGACTGATTTGACTGAACTTGATCAAGGACGCCTGTCTTAAAATAAGACCAAAAATCACTAGAAATTTTATTACGATTAGCACTCAGATCTACAACTTTCACCTCTATCCTGTTGGGATAGAACTTGGCTCCAGAAATTACCTCAAACTCCTTCCCTTTTCCGGAGTAAACTTCCTCCCACTCGACATACCTCCTCCCCCATACTTCCTTCAATCTCTCACGAGCATACACGATCGTTTGAGAAACATCTGAACGATTCACGACAATCACTATATCTAGTAAATCGTTCTTTGGAGATTTTTTCTCAAAAAGTGCAACAGTACCGTCCCTACGAGCTCGCCTGACAGCAGCGTCTACGTCGGCTGGGTTGATGCCCGGCCAGGACTTGACCATGGTTATCTTATCCTGAAGCGGAGTGAAACGACCGTGGATGAGTGTAGTATGATTAGCACCAAACGAAAGACGGATAAAAACAAAAAAGGCAAACAAACAAATAACAATGGATACCCTCCTCATGGACAACCCTTTCTTAGACAAAAATCCATTGTTTTTAAAGAACATCCCCTAATAACAACGGATCTATTTAAAAACAAACTTCTGTAGCTGATGAATCCGCTCCAAATGATTATTTTTAAATAATTTTCATTAAAAAAACAAAGTAATCAAATCTTATAGAAGAATCAATTAAAAATCAATGGGGGGTAAAAAATAAAAAAACACATTTCTGCGCTTATTTTAGAAAAGAAACCATCTTTTTACCACCCATTATTTGTACCTTATGCCCAAAATGTACCTTATTCCTGAAATATCCCCAAAAAAAATGCCAATATGGTATCTACCACATTGGCACAAAAAAAGGCCTAAAAAAACGGGCCACTCACCGCATGTCCTGGAAACGGCACCACGAACGCCAGGCTATTTCCAAATCTTCATCCATTAAATACGCCTCGGATTCGATCATCTGATCGCGAAACTCAGTCGGCATAGGATCAAACTCACGCTCTGTGTTCAGCCAGCCAGCTGCCAGCCAGCTGGCATGCCCGGCTCGGGCGTAGAACCGCCGGTTCCTGCTCTCATTGCTGTGGTACAAATCAACCACGAACTGCGACAAAAGTCGCAACCGATCCTGCGGCTCCTGCGCCATGGCCAGCAGCGCCTTCACCACCGGATAGTACCTAGATAGATCATAATTAGCGGTCAGATCCATCACGAAATTCTGGTTGGCCAGCTCCAGGGCATTCTCAAACACAATCTGCTGTTCTGGCGACAGCTGCCCAAGGATCTGCTCGAGATTATCCTTTTTTGACAACCGGGCCAGCAGCATAGCTGTCTCACCATCAAAACTCCTTGCCCACAGCCGGTGTGCCTGATTGCGACGGTGCAACTCCAGCCCTTCCATCCGTTTGATCTCGCTGAAACCGACCCGCTCAACTCCGCCCATCGAGCGCCAGTCCGGGATAAGCAGCGACACCGCCGTCCCACAATTCGGCCAACCCTTGAAGCGCAATGGCTCCAGATCACCCAACTGCAACTCAAACGGCCAGCCAGGCTCTCTCGGCACTGCGAGCAGCAAACCTTGGCCTAAGGTACATTTTTGGGGACCTAAATTGATCAAAAATTAAAGGACTTC
>PFWS01000043.1:9257-19113 GCA_002791255.1 Candidatus Uhrbacteria bacterium CG_4_9_14_3_um_filter_36_7 | reverse complement strand
AAAGGGTTTTTGGTGGCGGAGCCGACCTAAAATATCTTTGGATTACACCAACAAACATTACAGATTTTGGAACGATAGGAAACAAAGAACGGATAACTTGCGACAAAAACAATCTCGATAAAAATGCAATGTTGTTGGTCAATAGGACTTCGCGGGGAGGACGAGGTGAATATGTAGGAATTGCGATGTTTTATGACGTAAGTTTATATGGCAAAGCACATCACAATCAAGGTATTTACAGGGTCGCCGGATATTCCGATCTCGACCTTTCGTTTATGTCTTGTTTTATGAATTGTCAGTATATGCGCGAGTATTGTTCCGGCTTGTCTATAGGATCAAAAATGAAAGAAATGAAAGCAAATCAATTTCTGGAAATTCCATTTCCAATTTTCCCTGAACGCCGGAAAATCGAGATTGCAGATATATATAAAAACATTATCCAGTTGCACGAAGACACAAGAAAAACGAAGAAGCAATTAGAGCATTTCGTACAAAAACTAGTCATCGGCGAAGAAATTATCGTGTAGTGTGTATCTGTCTCATTAACACGAAATCGAATAATCAACCGCATTCTGCCCTCTATTCGATTTTGGTTTCGGTACCTCGAACCATTCAGGATAAACTTTGTAGATAGCCCTTAGTTTCTGTATACTTTTATCAAGATTCTCGAATTTGAGCCGTGGTTTTGGTTCAAAGTTCCGGGCATCGTCCCCGCCAGGATAATTTCTGGATAGGGTGTTAAATCGTCGTGATAAAAATTAATTTTTAACTATAAAATAAACTCATAAATACTGGGGGTGGTGTAAAGTTTACGTCTAGGAAAAAGCAATTCGATTATTTTTTGTTTATATTTTATAATACAAACAAAATATTGAATTTATTTAAGTTCGACGATTTAGATGCCTATGCTTGCTTTGGGTTTTTTTTTACTAATTGGACTATTGGTTTTAATTATTGGAGCTGAGTTACTTATAAAAGGATCTGCCTCGCTCGCCAGAAGGCTTGGGGTAACTCCTCTGGTAATTGGCCTCACAATTGTTGCCTTTGGTACTTCCTCGCCTGAGCTTATTGTTAATTTATTTGCGGCTTTTAAAGGATCTACAGAAATGGCAATCGGAAATATTGTTGGAAGTAATATCTCAAATGTTTTTCTAATTCTGGGTATATCTGCAATTATCTATCCGCTTTCTGTAAAAGGAACAACTGTTTGGAGAGAAATTCCATTTGCCTTGCTTGCCATGCTTCTTCTCTACCTTATTGGAAACGATGCTCTTTTTGATTCTCTTCCATTTAATTTAATTAGCAGAACTGATGGATTTTCTCTTTTGGCATTTTTTATTATATTTTTATTTTATGTTTTTGGGGTAGCAAAAAATAAGGGAGAAGCTGAAAAAATAACTACTTACTCCCATTTTTTATCAAGTTTATTTGTTTTGTTTGGAATAATTTTTCTTTTTATTGGTGGAAGTTTTTTGGTTGATAATGCAGTAAAGATTGCTCAAATATTAGGATTATCAGAAACATTTATGGGTCTTACTATTTTGGCTGTTGGAACTTCCTTGCCTGAACTTGTTACTTCCATTATTGCTTCAATTCATAAAGAGCATGAAATAGCTATTGGAAACATTATTGGATCAAGTATTTTTAATATTTTTTGGATTTTAGGAGTTACGGCTATTATTAGTCCACTTCCAGTTGATCCGAAAATAAATATTGATATGTTTGTTGGAATTATTGCCATGTTTCTTTTGTTTATTTATATGTTTATTGGAAAAAAACACGTGCTCGATCGCTGGCAGGGCATTCTTTTTATTTTATTATATCTTGGATATCTTGGTTTTATTTTTTACCGTGGTTAAATCTAATATAACCATTTTCTTAAACACCAACATTGGCTGATTTGTCAATTTTTCGTTATACTAAAACCTTGTAAACTCATTTTGATCTTCTTAATTTGTATGCCCATTAGAAAAGCGATTATCCCTGTTGCTGGTCTTGGAACCCGCTTTCTTCCAGCGGCCAAAGCTCAACCAAAAGAAATGCTATGTGTGGTTGATAAGCCTGTTATTCAATATATTGTTGAAGAAGCAATTGCTTCTGGTATTGAAGAAATTATTTTTGTAACCTCCAATGGTAAGCGGGCTATTGAGGATCATTTTGACCGCAATTTTGAACTTGAATATCGACTTGAACAAAAAAATAAACTCAAAGAATTAGAGGAAATTAAAAAAATTGCAAAACTTGCAAAATTTGCATTTGTGCGACAAGAAAAACCACTTGGAGATGGGCACGCTGTCCTTTGTGCATTTCCATTTATTGATCCAAATGAACCAGTCGCGGTTTTATTTGGAGATGATATTCTTGCTGGAAAAAAACCCGCCCTTAAACAACTTATGGAAGTTTATGAAAAATATCATGATCCTGTGCTTGGACTTTGGAATGTTCCTAAAAAAGATACACCTCGTTATGGAGTAATTGGTGGAATACCAATTGAAAAGCAAATTTGGCAAGTAGATACAATTATTGAAAAACCATCTATTAAAGAAGCTCCATCATCTTTGATTGTGGCCGCCAGATATATTTTAACCCCAGAACTTTTTTCTTTGCTTCAAAATCAATCTCCAGGAAAAGATGGAGAAATTCGTCTTGCGGATGTGTTTAAAACATATTTGCAAAAAAAACGGGTTGTTTATGGTGTTGTTATGAGTGAACACAGATATGATTGTGGTGATAAATTTGAATTTATTAAAGCGCAAATTGAACTTGGCCTTCGACACCCAGATATGCAAAAAAAACTTAAGCCATATCTAAAAAAACGTTTTTCTTAAATATATGTTCTTACAGCGTTTTGGATTATGGCTTCTTCTTTTAACAATTATATTTACTACAACTGGTTGTGGTGGGCCGTCGGCTGTTGAAATAGAAGGAAATAAGCCTGTTAAAATTAAAATATGGCGTACTTTTGATGGGCCAGATACATTTGAAGACATTATGATGGCTTATCAAAAAATCCATCCAAATGTCTCTTTTGATTATAAGCGACTGCGTATTGAAGAATATGAAAATGAACTAATTCAAGCCCTTGCCAGGGGTACTGGTCCGGATATTTTTTCTCTTCATAATACTTGGATTTTTGGGTATACCGATCTTATTGCCCCACTTCCATCAACTGTAAGTATTCCATTTACTCAAATTAAAGGAACTATTAAAAAAGAAAAAGTAACAGAACTTCAAAAACGAAAAACCACAAGCATTCAAGAACTTAAAAAAAATTATGTTGATGTGGTTAGTGAGGATGTAGTCAAAAATGAAAAAATTTACGGTCTACCACTTGCACTTGATACCCTGGCTTTGTATTACAACTCAGAACTACTTAATGCCGCTGGTATTGCTAATCCACCCCAAACATGGAGCGCTTTTCAAGAAGCAGTTAAAAAAATAACTCGCTTGGATATTGTTGGAAACATTCTTCAATCAGGGGCAGCTATTGGAACTGGAAAAAATATTGAACGAGCAAGTGATTTGCTTTCTGTGCTTATGCTACAAAGCGGAACTGAAATAACAGGAAGTCAGGGACAAGCGATTTTTGGAACCGAACAAAATGGACGAACTCCTGGTATGGATACCATGCGTTTTTATACGGATTTTGCTAATCCTCTCAAAGAAGTCTATACCTGGAATCAAGAACAACCCAATTCATTTGATGCTTTCGTTTCTGGAAAAACTGCATTCTTTTTTGGCTATGCCTATCATCTTCCCTTGCTTAAAACTCAAGCTCCTAAACTTGATATTCGTGTAACTGCCCTACCTCAAATTGAAGGAAGTCGAGTGGTAAACTTTGCTAATTATTGGGTAGAAACTGTTTCAAAAGCAAGCCCAAATCAAAAATGGGCTTGGGATTTTATTGAATTTGCTACAAGCAAAGATCGCGCCAAAACCTATTTGGAAAAATCCGGAAAACCTACTGCTAGGCGGGATCTTATAAGTAGTCAAATAGAAGAGGAGTATCTTTCTGTTTTTGTAAATCAAATTTTAACTGCAAAAAGTTGGTATCATGGAAAAAATGCTCCTGTGGCTGAGCAAGCTCTTATTGATCTTATTGATGAAATTCTTAGTGGATCTCCATATCAAGAAGCTTTTTCTCGCGCGCAAAATAAAATAAATCAGACACTATGATCTTTTTTCGTCGAATCTCTGTTTGGTTGGCTATTGGTATTCTTATTCTTCCATCTGTTTCATGGGCAGATTCACAAACTAATAAATGTGGGTCAGGAACTGTTACCCAACAAGAAGCAGGACGTTTCCTTGAAGGAGTTTGTCGGGAATGTTTTGATGAGGGTAATTGCGCTATCCGTGATATGGAGCAAGTTTTTTATAATATTTCCAATTTTATTTTGGCCATTGTTGGATCTCTTGTTTTTCTAATGTATATTCTTGGAGGAATCTATTTAATGGCCTCCCATGGAAATTCAAAACTTGTAGAAAAAGGATGGGGATTTTTTCGTATCTCAACTATTGGTCTTGTGATTGTGCTGGCTTCATACGCTGGTATTAAAACTCTTGAATCTGTTCTTCGCCGTGGAGAACTTCCAACCATTTCAAATGCCTATATTATCTGTGATGGAACTGATAGAACTGATAATAAAGCTTGTGATCTTAATAGTCGTTGTGTAGATGGCCGATGTACATCTTTGTGTGAATTACAAAATATAAACGTATCAACAGGTACAGTCACAAAACAGACAATGTGTATTGAGATAAATGGCGAGCAATATAATACAATTAAATTGCAAGAAAATTATCAAAGTGTAAGTTGTCAACAAAACCTTTGTCCAGGGATAGATACTGTTCAATGTTGTACATTTAGCTTTGTCACAAACCCGTTACAATCAGGAAGTACAAATTCCGGTCAATTACCTCAATAATAATATTTATGAATATTTATAAACAATTATTTTTCTTTTATTTATTTTTATTGATTTTGTTTCCACTAGAAACTTTTGCTGCAGGTGGATTACAAAATCCACTTGTTTCGGACAGTATTCCTATTCTTATTGGATATATAATTCGCGTTCTTTTGGGAGTATCTGGAGCCTTAGCTCTTCTTATGTTTGTTTGGGGTGGATTTTTATGGCTTACTTCTGGAGGAGCTGAAAAACGCATTGCTAGTGGACGACAAACTCTTGTGTGGGCAGCTATTGGCCTTGTGGTAATCTTTTCCTCTTATACTGTTGTAACAGCTGTTATCAAGGCACTAACAACAGGATCTCCTATCTAAAATTTCCCCTATTTTCTTTTCCCTGTTTACAAGAAATGTTATACTAGAGCCACTTTTTTAAAAAAATAATTTTTATCTTTTTTTATGAAAAAACTCCGT
This sequence comes from Candidatus Uhrbacteria bacterium CG_4_9_14_3_um_filter_36_7, assembly GCA_002791255.1. GTDB lineage: Bacteria > Patescibacteriota > Patescibacteriia > UBA9934 > GWF2-40-263 > UM-FILTER-36-7. The sequence continues at coordinate 13,736 of PFWS01000043.1, read as the reverse complement.
GATCTGCTTTTGCAGGCGAAAAGAGGTTTCTTTGTGCTCACTATTGGAGCGCTTGTGTTTGGGCTTGGGCTTATGCCTATTTCTATTCCTTTTGCTCTAGCGACTGATTCAACAACTCCATCAACTCCATCAGCCACCACAGACACAGGCCCCATTGACTCTGATGATATGTTTGGAGATTTAAGTACGGGCGATGATTTTGCTAGTATTTCTGGTCTTGGAAATCAAGATCTTGCCACTACAATTGCAAGCATCATCCGTGTAATGCTTGGATTCTTGGGTGTTGTTGCAGTATGTCTTATTATCTTTGGAGGATTTAAGTGGATGATTGCTGGTGGAAAAGAAGAGCAGGTGAAAAAAGCTCAGAACTTAATTATTTATGGAGTTATTGGAATCATCATTGTTCTTGCGGCTTATGCCATTGCTTCATTTGTCTTAGATTCAATTACAACAGCTGTAAGTGGCAGCTAATGATATGTCTTTACTTTTCTCCCTTTTCCCTTCCTCTGTACGTTTGGCAACAAACAGTGCAGCAGAAAGTATCTTAAATGGAGTAGATCAAGCCGCAAATAAAGCCGGATTTTCTACTACCTCAAAAGATATTTATACGGTAACGGGAGAGCTTATATCTGTTCTTTTGGGAGCGCTTGGTATTGCGTTTGTCCTTCTGCTTGTTTATGCAGGTATTCTTTATCTAGTTGCTCAAGGAGATGAAAACACCACCAAAAAAGCCATGAAAATTATTAAAACCGCTGTCATGGGAATGGTGCTTATTGCTGGAGCTTATGCGGTTGCTAACTTTGTTATCAGTGCGCTTGTAAGCGTGTACGGATCATAAACTTCTTAATTTCTTATTTCCTTCTAAAAATTATGCGCAAATTTTTTCTTACAGTAATTGCTCTTGCCCAGGTATTTCTGTTTTTCCCTTTATCAATGGTTTTAGCAACAAGTTCTACCACCAATACTAGCGGATTTGAATCAGGGCTTACAGGAGCACAAAAAAGTGTTCAAACGATTGGAACTCAAACAGGAACTCAAGCCAATCTACCAACACTTGTTGGAAATATTATTAACGTGGTTCTTGGTATTTTGGGTATTGTGCTTGTTGGTATGCTCATTTGGGCTGGAGTAATGTATTTAACTTCCAAGGGTGAAGCAGAAAAAACAAAAACTGCTATCAAGCTTATTACCCAATCTATTATTGGAATAATTATTATTCTTGCTGCTTACGCCATTGCTAACTTTGTTATTACCGCTCTTACCACAGCCGCAACTGCATAGATTTATTTGATAGATATTAAAAAGGCCTGAGGAAAAATACCTCAGGTCTTTTTGGTTGCATCGTACGTAGGGAACGGTTTTAAACCGTTCCCTACGTCTAAACAAAACCCGGGTCTTCTTTTGGAAGAACCCGGGCGCGTTCGGCCGATTTTTGCTCACTGAATCGTGATACTCCGAGCGGCCGTGCTCGGATGGTTCGTTTCGTCACGAACAGAGTAACAACTCCCAGCCAAAGCGGGCTGGGTCGCCGGGGGCCGGATGGTCCGATCTGCCTGCAGTCGCAAAATCTTCACATCCGGTGGGGCTTGTGGCCCTCCATAGATATAGACCATTGCGTCCGCAGGTGAAACCGGAACCATTTCCCCTGTCCCGTTTCCGTCGATATCCGCACAGACAAGATCACTTCGCGATTGTCCGTACGGATTGCGAACGGCCGGTGCGGGCTCGCCGTTGATCCTGACGATGACCGGCTGACCAAAAGAACTGTATTGAACCTTCCGACAAGTTCGACAGTCCTCATAATCAGTTCCGACCACTCGTTCCAGAGCAGACAGAGAGGTGTACACCAACCCGGACGGATCCGGGGGGACAGGACGGGTCACGGAAAATCCCCCGGAGATTGGCTGGAGCGACTGCCCTGGGGGGAGGGCGGGGCGGGAGGCGGCAGATCGGGTCTGCGTTGCTCCGTCATCTTCAGAAAAAAGACTATCCCACCGAAGCAGGACGTTGTCCTTCTTCTCTTTGAAGAGAATGACGCAGAGTGCGTCATCGCCGCATGGACTCTGGATGGTTTCAAGGCACGCCTCAACAGCCTGCCTAGAGTCCTTCCTATAGCCGCACTGCGACATGGCCTGAAGCGCCACACCCAGAGCCTGCGTGTCTACATCGCCCCGCCGGATCGAACGACCAAAACATCCAGACAGAACCATCGAGAAAAAAATCACTACCACCACGAGGCCGATATTTTTCTTATTCATCTAAATTCTCCTTGCGTCGTACGGAACGATTGTGTTGTATGGAACGGTTTCAAACTGTTCCCTACGACGCGTACCTACAAAACCGGCCTCGCACACTGCATGGCCGGCGGATTTTGGAAAACCATCCGCCGGCCGTGGACATCCACTGCCGGACACTACCTTGAACCGCTCGGCTCCTCAGGGAAAACAGTCTCCCCTATGGCGTCGAGCTCTACCGCGTTCTGCGTCCCGATCTCTTCCGCCCTACGAGCTCTTCGATCCACCTCCTGAATTTGAGCAGGAAGGTTCATGAGATCCGCGAGGATCGAAGCTGACGCGGCGGTCTCTGAACCAGGAACAAGCCCATAATCATAGCTGTACCCTGGGTACTGAACCCCGGTGGAAACCGACGAGCTGCCAGTTGTCTCATTAAGGGACACGGGGTCACCTCTACGAGACGCCTGCTGAGCCAGCCGGTTGTTATCCCGAACCGCTTCCTGATGAGTCTTCGCACGGAGGACTATTGATGCTCCTCGCGGAGTCGTCAGTCCCCCGATCTCAGCCTCTCCAGTCAGAGGATTAGTTCGAACCGTCACACATGCGGAAAGAAACAAAACCAGAACCAGAAAAATCGGCCGCTTCATGCGGCACCTCCTCTTTATTTGGGTTAATCAATCATAGCCATCCTGAGTGGAATAGATATATTGAATTTTCTATTCGAATTCCAAAGAACGGTTTAAAACCGTTCTCTACATTCTTTCCCAATTTACCCCCACTCCACCCAGAATAGCTATTTTTTTAAAGAACAAACCAATATATCATAAAAAATACTTTTTGTCAATAAATAGTAACAAAGATTGGAAACAATAGAAACAAAGCTTTTTTAGCTTTCTTACTTTCCCAAACACTCTCCGAATTCTGATCTCCGAAAGACGTTTTGAAAACATAGAATTAAGAATAGATAATATAGAATCACAAATGGCTGCCAAGCAAGATTTAGCAAAAACAAAACATGATATATTTGATCATGTTGATAATAAACTCGATGACTTTCGTGGAGATTTTGTCTTACTTGCTCGTAAAGCAGACAAAAAAAATTGTTCTCTCGTTGAAATTTTAAAAAAACGTAAGGTGATTACTTTAAAAGATAAAAAAAATATTTTTGGCATGGAACCATTCGCGAGGTAATAAAAAATTTTTTACAAGTTATATTAAAAACAAAACCAACCACTTTCATGGTCGGTCAGTTTTTTTATTTGGCACCGGTATAGTGGCGAGAGGCCGGGTTTTTCCGAGCTGCTTCATAGAAGCGCTCGGCTGCTTCACGACGCCGTGCATCGTCTGCGGCAGCAGAACCCGAGGAGGAATGAGCAGTGACCCTAGAACTGGCCGGAGGGGCATGGGCGGGCGTCGTCGCGGCCGCGGGGGGGATCGGCGTGGGAGTGTCATCCCACGTTTCGACCTCGGTCTCCAGAGCTTTGGCCGCGATTTCGCCAGCTCTGGTCAACGGCTTGTGAAATCCCCACCATATCAGACCAAAAAGAAGAAAAAGAACAAACGAACCGCCAGCCCATGCCAGCATCTTTGTCCTGCTTTCTTTCTTGGCTTTCAAGGCGAGAACCACAAGTCCAACCGCAACCGCGAGAAAAACTGGAACCAGGGCCACCAGGATTCCGAAGTCGGAAAACCACCCCGTGATCTTTGAGAATCCAAAGTAACTTTGTGTCTTCAGCCACCATGAAATTCCAGCAATCGCCAGAAGGCCGCCGAACATGATCGTCCCAGTGGCTTTCCAAAACGAATTTTTTTTCCACGCCTCTGGGTGACCATAGCACCAGTATAGATAGCCGCCCATCGAGGTCAGAAAGACCCCGCCGAGAACCAAAATCCGTTGAACCGGCTCGGCCCCGACGATGATCAAAATGAACCCAACCGCGATCAGGCTCGCGATCGAAATGGAAGTCGATAGAATCAGCGCCAAAACGATCTTCGGCACTTCTTTCTTCGAAATCCACTTCACCACCACGCCCGACACCAGTCCCAGCGGAAGCACGAATAACAGGAGGGGCTTAATCACCCCCCAACCAGTCACGAGCTCTGCAAGGGCATCGGTGCCCATGAGAGCTCTGAACCAGGCGACCATGTTGTTGCCGTAGCCGTCGAAAAATATATAACCGACGTAGCCGAAAACCACTGCAACAACAACCAAAATCAACAACAACTTCCCAGGACACCGGAGCAA
>PFWS01000043.1:1793-9214 GCA_002791255.1 Candidatus Uhrbacteria bacterium CG_4_9_14_3_um_filter_36_7 | reverse complement strand
GTCCCGAGAATCATCGCCTTAGCATGTTTGATGTCCATGCCGAGTGTTGCTAACAACATGGCTTCAATCGTCTCCGGCGCGTAATTTGCCAGAGATTCATAAAGGTGGTTGTCGGCATCTTCTGGTGATCGATACACATCCCCACCGAGTTCCATCATTCTGAAAAATGCCCTAAAATCTCCCGACCTCTCCGCACGCGCACGGAGCCCGTCGAGCAACTGCTTTGCTTTTTCTTCCTGTGTCATAATGGCTCCGTTTGCGGCACCAGCCGCGGGTTGTGGTTGTCCTGCCGGCTGAGGTGGTGGAGACGGTGGCTGAGGGTTATGACTTGCGTCAATTACCCCCTCAATGACACCGTCCAAAAACGCTCCGATCATGGCCTTTTGGGCCGGAGTCAGAGCCCTGCCGGTCAACCTGCCATGCCCTTTGGAAAAAATCCACACTACCACTCCGGACATCATCCGGAGCAACCAATGTGGCATTCCACGGACGTGGACAGAAAGTCTCGCAAACATCGGGTGCTGACGCACCCGTTCCATTACACGATCGTTCGCCTCGCCCCGGAGCACATCCGGAGCAAGGTCGCGGAGTAAGGCCTCCGCCTCAGTGAAAAAACTCACAGGAACCTCCCAAAATAAAAATTGTAAGGAACGTAGCGCCGGCCGTTCCTTTGGTTTTAGCCAAATGGCTCTGGCGCTTGTTCCTTGGGTCCGGAGTTCGGATATCGGAGATCGGAGTTCGGAGTTCGTCTATGAACGCTCTCCGCTATTCGCTCTCCGCTTCCGACTATAAACACAATAATCCCAAGTTAGACTATTTATACCATAAATTTTAAAATTTGTCAATGAATATTAACAAAAGTTGTAAGAATTAGCTTGTAGCTTATTAGTAATACTTGTAAGTAAAAAAATTGACAAAGAAAAACTATAAAGAATATAATTACAACTGTAAATGACTTTTAAAGTAAACAACAGTAAAAATATGGATAGAAAACCCAAGAAAGGAGAATATTTGGAAGTTTTACTCCGATCATCCAAAAGTATCTTTTCGGTTAAAGATGTTGTCTTACTATGGGGTGAGGAGAGAAAACAAAAAATAGCAGTTAGATTGAATAAATATGCTAAAGCCGGAAAATTAATAAGACTGCGCCGTGGCTTTTATGCAAAAGATAAAAATTATGATCGTTTTGAACTGGCCACTAGAATTTATACCCCTTCCTATATTAGCTTTGAAACGGTTTTAACTAGAACAGGAATTAACTTTCAAAAATATGAGAGTATTTTTATTGCTTCGTATGTTACCAGAGATATTGAGGTGGACGGACAAAAAATATCCTTTATTCGTATCAAAGGCGATATATTAAGTAATATTTATGGTATAGAACACCAGGGCAATATAGCTATTGCGACTAAAGAGAGGGCATTCCTCGATAGACTTTATATTAGTAAAAACTATTATTTTGATAATTTAAACCCATTAGATTGGGAAAAGGTATTTCAAATTTTGCCGATTTACAATAATAAAAAAATGGAAAAAAAAGTGAATGATTATTTTAAAAGTGCTAAAAATTAAAATTTATGACTGTTGATTATCCCAAACACAAAAATATATTATTACAAATTTTAAAAGATATTTTTTCTAATGCTTTTATAGCCCCATATTTAGGTTTTAAAGGTGGCACAGCCGCTCATTTATTCTATGGTTTAAATAGGGATTCTTTTGATTTAGATTTTGATTTACTAGAAGAGAGCAAGGAGCAAATAATTTTTGAAAAAATCCAAGAAATTGCTAAAAGTTATGGCAAGGTGATTGATTCCAAAATCAAAAAATTTAATTTATTGAATGTTATTTCCTACGATACTAAATCGCAAAACATTAAAATTGAAGTAAATAGACAAAATTTTGGATCAAAATTTGAAGTAAAGACGTTTCTTGGAATTTCTATGCTCGTGATGGTGCAGGAAGATATGTTTGCCAACAAACTCATGGCAATGCTTGAAAGAATGAATAAAACCAGTCGTGATATTTATGATGTTTGGTATTTTTTGAAAAATAATTGGCCAATCAATAAAGAAATTATAGAAAAACGATCCTGTATTTCATTTAAAGAGATATTGCAAAAATGTATTAATCAAATGGAAAAATTTGAAAACAGTAATTTGCTCATTGGTTTAGGAGAATCATTAACACAGCCACAAAAAGATTGGACATGTGCCAAGCTAAAATCAGAAACTATTTTTTTATTAAAAGCTCGGTTAGAAAGCGAGAAATAATTTTACTGCTCTGGAAACAATTGTTTTCCATTTTCGTCGTAGATAAAAACCGCAAGAGTTGGACAAGACTGCGCTGCTAAAATAATATTTTCTTTTTCTTCTTCTGTAACTTCTATTGTCCGTTCGTAAACAGATCCATCAGGATTTTTTCCATGGTCTAATACCCAAGCTTTATTTTCTTCATTTAATTCAAATGTTTCTGGAGCAACAGTTACACAAGAAGCAGCTCCAATACAAAGATCTGGATCAACTTTAATTTTGATGATGGACATAAGAAATAACTAAGAATTAAAATACTTTTCTTTATAAAATCTAATCAACTCTTCTACTGCTGGCAAAACTGATGAATTGTTTACACCGACTTTTGTTTTTTCTTGAACTTCCTCAAGTGTTTTTGCTCCTTCACGAACAGCTTTTTCAATATCTTCATCTGTCACTTTCATAATTTTATCAATCATTCGATTTCCTTCTGATACTATTTTATCAAAAAAACCAACTCTTCGATAATAGTCATTAATTGCATTTCGTAAGGCTTTATCACAAAGAACTGAACAATGAAATTTTCTGGCTGGTAAGCCCCCCAAACGATCAATCACTTCTTGTGGACGAATCTTTCTAGCCTCCTCAAGAGTCTTTCCTCCATTTTCTGTGGCAATAACAGAAATCATAGAAGTGGCAGCAATAGCACTTCCACAGCCAAAAGTACGCCATTTAAAATCTATTATCTTTTCAGTCTTTGGATCAACCTTAATCCACACCCTCATTTCATCTCCACAAGCTGGAGATCCATATGTTCCTATTCCATTAAATTGTCCAGGCTCTGGATCTTTTTTTAAAAAGTTACGAGGTTCAAAAAAATGATCTTTAACAATATCTGAATAAAACCAAGATTTTGTTTTGTCTTGGTTTGTAACGTCTGGAGTGGGTTGGATAGGTGGTGATGTATGATTCATATTAACAATTAATATCGGGGACATATAACACAGGGAACGATTGTGTTGTACGGAACGGTTTAAAACCGTTCCCTACCCCCTATTCCAATACTTTTCCTCTACTCTTACTGGACTAATAGAACGAAGTTTTTTAACAACGCCCGGTAAAACTTCTAAAACAGTATCTATGTCTTCTTTTGTCGTACCCTTCCCAAGTGAAAAACGCAAGCTTCCGTGAGCAACTTCTCTTGGAAGACCAAGCGCTAAGATTACATGACTTGGCTCAAGCGATGTGCTTGTGCAAGCTGATCCAGTTGAAACATAAATACCCTCTGCATCTAAATAAAGCAAAAGTGCTTCGCCTTCAATGTCTAAAAATGAAATATGAACATTATTGGGCAAACGTTTTGTTTTATCTCCATTAAGGCGAGTTTTTGGAATACGCTTAAGAATTTCAGTTATAAAATAGTCGCGAAGTATTATTAAACGTTCGTTTTCTTTTACTTTTTCTTTTTGTACAAGTTCAAGAGCTTTAGCAAGCCCAACAATTCCAGCAACAAATTCTGTTCCCGCGCGAATTCCTTTTTCCTGACCACCACCAAATAAAAGTGGTTGTAATTTAATACCACGTTTTATGTACAAAACCCCAATCCCTTTTGGTCCATAAATTTTTGAACCATTAAACGTTAAGAGATCCACATGAAGCTTTGAAATATCTAAATCTAAAAATCCACTTGCCTGACAAGCGTCTGTATGAAATAAAGGAAACTCAGAGTGATTTTCTAATCGATATTTTTGAATTAAATTTCCAATTTCTGCAATTGGCTGAATTGTTCCAATTTCATTATTAGCCATCATAATGGAAACAAAAATAGTATCCGGTTCAATCGCTTTTAATACTTCTTCTGGATCAATTATTCCATCTTCTGTAACAGAAATTCGAGTGAGTTTATAACCTTCTTTTTTTTCAAGAAAAATCATTGGCTCAAGCACAGCGTGGTGTTCAATAGTACTTGTTATCAGGTGGTTTCCTTTGTCTTTTAAGGCCCTGGCAACACCTAAAATAGCAAGATTATCAGATTCGGTTCCTCCACTTGTAAATATTATTTCGTCTGGACGACAATTTAAAATTTCAGCAATATTTTTTCTACTTTTTTCAATAACATCTTTTGCCTCTTTTCCAGGTGTGTGAAAACTAGAAGGGTTTCCATAGAACTCTTTTCCATCAAAAAAATACCTCATGGCTTCAAAGACCTGAGGATTAAGTGGTGTTGCAGCAGCATGGTCGAGATAAATGTGGTTCATAATATTCTTTCCTGCTGGAGGCCACGGCCGGATTTGAACCGGCGAATCGCGGTTTTGCAGACCGCTGTGTTAAACCAGCTTCACCACGTGGCCATGTATAGAAGAACTTGAGTTCTTTCTATTTATAAAACACAAACGACTTTAACAAATTTTTCAAAACGGATCAACTAAAAAAGAGCCTCTTGGCTCTTCTTTTGCTTGATTATCGAAAAATTTCCATTTTTGTTTTCCGAATACCAAAATTGATCGCATCTGATCGTTCTTGCATCCAAATATCAACCCGATGGGTATAACGCTTATTCATACGGTCTTCTACAATAAATAGTTCATCTCCGTATAATTCAGGAAATTTGACTTTTGTTCCAAAGGGTAGAAAATTTGTAGCAATGATTCCATGACGAACTGTAGTATTTGAAGCTGTAATAAATGGAGTATCATCTGTTTGATCAACCGTACTTGAATAAGCTGTTATTATAACTTCTACAGATCTTTTTGCTTCTTTTGTCTTTGCTAGAGGTAGTAATCCAAATGATCTTGTTTCATTCTGCATAGAAGCAATCATTAAATCAAGAGTTTTTTTATCACTAATATCTTCTGCTCGTATTATTTCAGAAGCAGCTAAAGACGGTAAAAAAACCATATGAATTCCAAATAAACTCACTAAAAGAAAAAATATTCCTTCAAAAAGATAGTCTTTTTTAAGATATGTTTTTTGAAAACGTTGAAATGGGTTCATAAAAAGCAAACAAAAAACTCCTCTTTCTTGGGAGTTTGTTATAATGATCTTATCACAAATCAAAAAAAATGTCAATCAAGTCAAACATGTTAAATTATGACCATGTATCAACACGCAAAACACTGGAAACAACAACGAAAAAAAATAATTTCAAAAGAACACTTTAAAATTATTCTTCTTTTGGTAGTTATTCTCTGTTTATCTGCATCCCTTGGGGTTCTTGCCTTATTTTTTTACTATGCTCAAGGGCTTCCAGACCCACACAGTCTTTCTTCCCGGTCGGTTCGTCAAAGTACAAAAATTTTCGATCGAACTGGTCAGCATCTTCTTTATGAAATTCATGGAGATGAAAATCGAACCCTTGCACGTTTAGGACAATCTTTTTGTGATCCTATAAATGAAACAACTACTGACCCAAATGGTATTCCATTATTTGCTATCCAAGCCACTATTGCTGCCGAAGATAAATCATTCTGTTCACATAGTGGCTTTAGTATTAAAGGAATTCTACGTTCAGTTTTTTTAAACTTGCGTGGGCAACGCGTTGGAGGATCGACTCTTACCCAACAATTAGTAAAAAATGCCATTCTCTCAAATGAAAAAGAATATTCTCGTAAAATAAAAGAGCTTATTCTTTCTATTGAAATTGAGCGACGATATACGAAAGATGAAATTCTTCAAATTTATTTTAATGAAATTCCCTATGGATCAACGAATTATGGTATTCAAGCTGCTTCTGAAAACTATTTTGGTAAATCAGTAAATCAACTAACTCTTTCTGAAGCAGCAATACTTGCTGCTTTACCACAACGCCCAACCACACTGTTAAACGATCACGAACTTCTCCTGGCGCGTCGTAATTGGATTTTAAACCGCATGGTTGAACTTGGATTTATTTCTTCAAATGAAGCAAAACTTGCAGAAGAAGAACCTATCTCTCTTATTGCTCGGATTGATAGTATCCATGCTCCTCATTTTGTTTTTTATGTAAAACAGCTTTTAGAAGAACAGTACGGGTTTGGACAAAGACAAGTAGAAGAAGGTGGGTTGCGTGTGATTACGAGTCTTGATTTTGAAAAACAACAAATAGCAGAAGAAGAAATAAAAAAAGGAGTTGAAAATCTTGGTCTTGTTTATGGGTTTGATAATGCTGCTTTGGTTGCTATGGATCCAAAAACAGGACAAATTCTTTCAATGGTGGGATCCAAAGACTATTTTGATTCAAGTATTGATGGACAGGTAAACGTAGCTCTTCGACCAAGACAACCTGGCTCAAGCTTTAAACCACTTGTCTATGCACAAGGATTTGTAAAAGGTTATACCCCAAACACGATTCTTTGGGATGTTAAAACAGATTTTCCTACACAAACAGGACCTTATACTCCAAGTAATTTTAATGGAAAAGAATATGGTCCAGTAACAATTCGAAAGGCTCTACAGGGTTCTCTTAATATTCCAGCCGTTGAAATGGGATATTTGGTTGGAACTAATGAATTATTAGATTTAACAGATGCCCTTCATTATCAAACACTTTCTGATCGATCACGATTTGGTTTATCTCTTTCTCTTGGAAGTGGAGAGGTAACTCTACTTGAACACACAGCTGCCTATGCAACATTTGCCAATGATGGAGTTTATCAAGAACCTGTGGCTATTTTACGAATTGAAGATTCAAATAAGGTTGTTTTACATGAATGGAAGGAAAAAAAAGGACTTGAAATTTTTCCAACCAATGTTGCCCACATGATATCTAATGTGCTTTCTGATAATGCGTCCAGAGCATACATCTTTGGGATAAAAAATAATTTATCTCTTGAAGATAGACCAGTTGCCGCAAAGTCAGGAACAAGCAATGATACTTCTAATCGCGCTCATGATGGATGGCTTATGGGCTACACTCCTTCTCTTGTAGCTGGTGTGTGGGGAGGAAATACAGATAACCGTCGATTAAACGCAAATGCTGGTGGATCAACAATGGCAGCTCCTATTTGGAATGCGTTTATGAAACGCGCGCTTGAAAATACAGAAAAAAAATTATTTCCCGAACCACAAATTCCATATACAGGCATCCCTATTATTGATGGAACACTTCCAAGCACAACTGTTATTATTGATCGATCAACCCAAAAACTAGCAACAGATTACACACCAAAATCATTTCGTGAAGAAAAAACC
>PFWS01000043.1:0-1786 GCA_002791255.1 Candidatus Uhrbacteria bacterium CG_4_9_14_3_um_filter_36_7 | reverse complement strand
AATATCATTCAATTCTTCATTATATTTCAAAAGAAAATCCTTTGGTTTTTCCACCAGAAAATCCTCAAAATGATCCGCATTATGAAGTGTGGGAAAAAGCGATTCAAGAATGGATACAAAAACAAGAAGCCCAAACCGGCAAAACTCTCGTTCAAGGCACTGCCCCAACCGAATTTGATAATATTCATGTTCCAGAAAATTTTCCAACTATTAGTATTGAAACACCAGATAATAATACTCAGATAAACGATTCATCATTTACTGTTTCTGTAAACGCATTTGCAAAACACGGTATTTCTCGAGTCGAATATTATTTAGATCAATACTTTCTTGGTCGATCTTTAGTTGAACCATTTAGTTTTACGACTGATCTTCCAAATACGATTCGACCAGGATTTTATACTCTAAAGGTTATTGCTTACGATTTGTTTGATAATGCAGGGTCTGCATCTGTTCGTGTTGAAAAGAAGGCAGAAGGATCTTCTGTTTACTTTGAAATTTTGGATCCAAAAACAGGACAAAATATTGAAAAAAATCAAGAATTTTTTCGTGTGGTTCTTAGTTTAGAAAATCCAGAAAACTTTACGTATGTGCGTGTGTATGCAGAGTCTTTACAAACAGGAGAGAAAACACCTATTGGAACTATTATGGAACCATCATCTCCATTTCTTACCATTCCATGGACTATTCCAGAACCAGGAGATTGGATTATTTTAGCTCATGCTGAAGGCCCAGACACATTTGATGCTGATACTTTAAATGTTTTAGTTCATGTTTTACCGTCTTCTCAACTAACCTCAAATCAATCTTCCTCAGAAGAAGAAATTGATATCTTTGAATAATTTTCTCTTTTTTAAGTAGTTAGATCTAAACGAACAAATGGAAAAGTTTCAATTTGGCTTAATGTTTTTGTTGGTATTTCAGATAATGGGTGATAAGCAAATAAAAATTCAGACTGTTCTAAAAATGCATTCATAGAAATTAGCTCTTTTGGAAAAATTTCCCAAGGAATACAAACAAGACATTCACACAAATGATGGTTGGGATCACTTTTAAAAGATGTGTGTAAATTAATATCTTTAAAATCAACTAAACACTCATTATTTCTATCAAAACCACGTAAAGTACAGATACCATCACACCACATTTCAAGCTTAAGATACTGCCCCCCTTCTTCAACAAAAAAAACATAACCATTCCACTTTTTTTTCTCTTGAGAAAAATCATTATCTTTTTTAATTGACTGTAAAAAAAGACGAACCATAAGCCCATCATCATCTTGCCAAAGTTCAAATAGGGCATAATCAGATAAAACAGAAGCGGCTTCTCCATTCCACAACCGACAAATTGGTAAACGAAGACAAGATGGTTTTTTTGGAATAATAAGCATAATTACTTATTGGCGAATAGGCATAATAAGATACTGATAAAGTTGATTTTCTTTTTCTGTTAATAAACAGGGATTATTCGCATCAATCATTTGTAAAACCACTTGTTCTTTAGAAAAAGCATTTAGCCCATCTAAAAGATAACGAAAATTAAGGGTTATGGTGGTATTGCTGCTTCCTTGTATTTGAGCACTACAATAAGTAATGTTTTCTCCTTTATTTGCATCCATAGCCTTCATAGAAAGAAGATTTTGTTCTGGTTCAACAGATATAGAAACATCATAAAGATTATTTTTTGAAAAAAGACTTGCGGTTTTAATTGCTTTTTGAAAATCCTCTCGATCAAGCACAATTTGTGTTTGAAACTGATGAGGAATAATTTGTTGATAATCTGGATA
>PFWS01000053.1:1231-11859 GCA_002791255.1 Candidatus Uhrbacteria bacterium CG_4_9_14_3_um_filter_36_7 | reverse complement strand
CATCTGTCTTATTTTGTTACAAATATACTATAACACTTTTAAATATATTTGTCAAGTACTTTTGACATATATTTTAATTAAAGTATATATTGGCTTATTTTAAATAAAAAACTCCCGTCTGAGTTTTACTCTGGCGGGAATTATCAGAAGGGTGTTGGGAGTTGGAAAAATAGGTAGAATTAACGGCGGGCAAAATTGGCTGGTGAGCTTTGATGGGTTCTGAAAATGCGAATCTGTCGAGTCTCTCCGCGGTGACTTCTGTATCGTCGATCGGTCGTGATAAATCCGATACCTCTTGTTGATGAGGTAACAGTAAGTAGCGCAACTTGTCGCCCAGATCCACCTTTTTCTTTTCTATACAAACTTTGAGTCAACAAAGCTGTATTGGTCAGAACTATCGGGGTTTGATCATTGCGCTCAGAAAAACTTAAAATAGAGAAACGACCACAGACAGGACTGCCGTTCAGGGCAGTCAGAGTAATACTGAAACCACTATTTCTATCTGTGCGTGTCTCTTTGACCATGACCACTGCAGGCTTATTGATAGCGGCGATCACCTCGTCTTTAGTTTTGCGTCTACGAGAATAAGCTTTCACGATCTCAACTGTCTCAGGTCTTTGATCAAAGAGATAGATCATATGACCAAAACAAACTCTTTTCCTTCCACCAACAGTTGTTCTCTTTGATCCACGAAGCAGAAGGTTCATCCTTACAAAGTGACTATTTGGACCATGCATTACTTGAAAATCAATAGCAGTCATTTCAACACAAACGTCAACAGGGATCTCAAATAACGTCTGTTTCATTACAAAGACTCCCAACAGTTAGAGTTAAAGAACAAGGACCCAATGTCCTCCTTGTCATTGAGAAACATTATCTTAATCTTTTTTTCATCCACTGCCAAGCATTGCTTTCTTAGTATAAATTTTTTAGAATAAGCATTCTTACTTCTTTATTTTTTATTCTAACTTCCCAATTCTCCTTTTTTATCCTATGCAAACTTGGAAACGTAAGAAAAACGTCTATCAATCAAAACAAAAAGCACGAAAAAAATGGCCAATGATTGTTTTTTCCATTTTTTTTCTTGTTTTAACTATTGGTCTTGCTTTGGTTCATTTTCCTGCATATTGGAATCAGACTATTGGGCAAAAAATAAATTTTACTATTCCAGAAACTTCTTTTCGACTCGGTCTTGATTTACAAGGTGGAACCCATCTTGTTTACGAAGCTGATATGTCACAAATTCCTGCTTCTGAACGCTCTGTAGCTTTAGATGGAGTTCGAGATGTGATTGAACGTAGAGTTAATGCGTTTGGAGTGGCAGAACCATTAATTCAAACCACAAGCTCTGGTGATACACACCGACTGATTGTTGAGCTAGCCGGAGTACTGGATGTTAATGAAGCAATTAAACAAATTGGAGAAACACCTATTTTAGAATTTAAAGAACAAAATACAGATATTTCTGAAGATGTAACAGATGAAGATCAAGCTAAACTTGAAGAACAAAATGCAATTGAACGAGAAAACGCAAACAATGTTTTAGCACAAGCTCTTGCAGGAGAAAATTTTGATGAGCTCATGAATCAATATAATGGAGAAGCTTTTCTTGCTACTGAAAATAGTTTTGTTTATGGATCGTACGTAAAAAATATTTTAGATCAATCACTTAAGGTTGGCCAAGTTTCTTCCAGTACAATTGAAGATCAGAACGGTATTCATATTTTGAAGTATCTTGAATCAGTTGATTCAAAACAGATGGAGCTTTCACATTTATTAATTTGTTTTGAAGGAAAAGCTAATTGTGAAAATCCAATTCCAGCCATTGAAGCCTCTACACAAATTCAGAAAATAAAAGAACAAGCAACATCAGAAAATTTTGCTGATCTTGTATCACAATATTCAACGGATATTGGTACAAAAAACTCTGGCGGTTCACTTGGAAAAATTGATCCAGGTCAAACCGTTGTTGCTTTTGAACTTGAGGCATTACGCACACCCGTAGGAGAAATTTCTAGTGTCGTTGAAACTGATTTTGGTTATCATTTAATTTATAAATCTTCAGAAGAACCAGTAACTGCATATCGAATTGCACAAATAAGCCTTCCACTAACTCAATTGGAAGATTTTGTTTCTGTTGATCCAAGTCGTATGTGGAAAAATACTGCTCTTTCTGGAAAACATCTGAAACGTTCGTCTGTACAATTTAATCCAAATACTGGAACACCTTATGTTTCTCTTGAATTTGATTCAGAAGGATCTGAGTTATTTGCTCAAATTACACAGCGTAATGTTTCAAAATATGTAGCCATTTTTTTAGATGGAGAGCCTATTTCTATTCCTGTAGTTAATCAAGCGATTTATGGAGGAAAAGCAATTATTGAAGGAAATTTTACCCTGGAAGAAGCGAAGCTTTTAGCCCAACGTCTTAATGCAGGAGCTTTGCCAGTTCCCATTCATCTTTTATCACAACAGACGATTGGTCCGACTCTTGGGAAAATATCTCTTGATAAAAGTATTGAAGCTGCTTTGATTGGATTAAGTTTAGTTGGAATTTTCATGATTGTATTCTATAGATTTTCTGGAATCATTGCGGTTTTTGCACTTATTTTGTATGTTCTTCTTAATATCTCGGTTTATAAATTTTTTGGCGTTACTATGACACTTGCTGGGATTGCTGGACTCGTTCTTTCGCTTGGTATGGCAGTTGATGCAAACGTACTTATTTTCGAACGTATGAAAGAAGAATTGCGTTCTGGTCGTGATCTTCGTTCTTCTATGGATGAAGGATTTCGTCGTGCTTGGAGCGCCATTCGAGATGGAAATATTACAACTCTTATTGCGGCACTTGTTTTGTATGGATTTAGCTCTAGTTTTATTAAGGGCTTTGCTCTTACTCTTTCGATTGGGGTTCTATTAAGTATGTTTACTGCAATTTCAGTAACTCGAGTTTATCTTATTACTTCACAGTTTATACCGTTTTTGCGTAAAAAAGTCTTTTTATATGCTCCTTTCTTAAAATCATCAGAAGAAAAAAAGGTATGAAACAACTCTTTTTTGTAAAATATCGTCGAGTGTGGTTTATTTTTTCAGGTTTTTTAGTGCTTGCAAGTTTTATAAGTCTTATTTTTTTTGGTTTACGTCCAAGCATTGATTTTACAGGTGGAACATTATTAGAAATTCAATTTGAAGAGACACAGCCTGATATAGCTTCTCTGCGTTCATCACTTGAACTCATGGACTATACAAACGCTTCTGTTCAAACAACTAGCAGTGGTGGAGTTATTATTCGACTTTCTCCTTTAACACAAGAACAACACCAAGCACTTCTACAAGCATTGCAGGAGAATTATGGAAAAGTGAACGAACTTAAATATGATTCGATTGGTCCTGTAATTGGCAGTGAATTACGTTACCGATCTTTATTGGCAATGGGTTTACTATTAATTTTAATTGCTATTTATATTTTTTGGGCATTTCGTAAAGTTTCTAAACCAGTACCTTCTTGGAAATATGGAATTTTAGCAATTCTTTCTGCTTTTCATGATATTATTATCCCTGTTGGTATATTTTCATTTTTTGGTTATTGGTTTGGATGGGAAATAGGAACAGCCTTTATTGCGGCTCTTTTAACTATTCTTGGATATTCCATCAATGATACAATTGTCGTATTTGATCGGACACGTGAAAATCTTCTTCAAAAAACAAGTGAATCATTTGATTTTGTGGTTGAGAAAAGTATTCGACAAACTCTTTTGCGTTCGTTTTATACGACCATTACCACTCTGCTTTCACTTATAGCGATCTTTATTTTTGGGGGAGATACTACACGTTTGTTTGCTTTGGCACTTATTATTGGTATTACCTGTGGAGCTTATTCTTCCTTTTTAGCAAGTACTTTGCTTGTAACTTGGCAAAAATGGCAACATAAACAAATTTAAGATGAAAATGATGCACCGCGCTGTTTGTCAATTACTTTAAAAAGATCAATAGGGTGTTTATTCGTCAAATTTTTTGCGATGATCATACAAATAGTTGATTGAACATTTGGATGAAGATTCTTAAAAAAGATATTTTTTTCAGGATCACTAATTACTAAAACTATTTGCTCATATATTTTTTGTTTTAAATCTTGAGAAAGAGATTTACTAAGCTCACGTAAAAAATGTATTTTTACACGTTCTTTTAGGTTTTCGTCTTCTATTGTAGCCACCTGACCACTTGGTGTTTTTGATATAACATGATGTTCAATATCATTTAAGGAAGCATCTTCTTGCATTTGTTTTATTAGTCTAAAGCGACGTCCATAAATGAGGTAAATTTTTGCTGAAAGCCCATCTGCAACTACAAGATAGGTTTTTTTTGAATAATATTTAAGTGGATGGGGAAGTTTCATAGAATTATTTTTACTGATAATAAAAATATCGAAGAGATCTATACTCTCCTTTTACCATAACATAAGTAGTACAAAGTCTTTATTTAAATTTATGAGTTTCTTCTTGACGTGTTATAATAAAAAATTCTATGTGGTCTGTTTTTGCGGTTATTTTTGAAGAAACAACAACCAGAGTGGCTCCCACAGGTTTATTAAGTTTTTTCTCCCAACCTATTGATGTTGTGTTGTTTCAGATACTTTTATTTGTTGGATGGATTCCCATCTTAACTATTTTATTGTGGGGATTTGGACAAATTTGGCTTGATACCCGCAAGGATAAATATAAATCAATTTTAAAATGGACTATTCTTGCAATAGATGTTCCTCGTTTAACTGAACAAAGCCCAAAAGCCATGGAAAATGTTTTTTCAACGATTCAAGGAACTAAATCAACTCCAAGTTGGAAACAAAAATGGGTTTATGGGGTTCATGGGATAAAAAGCCGGTTTAGTTTTGAAATAGTATCAGATGGAGGTTATATTCAATTTTATATTCGTTGTCCAGATAGGTATCGTGATTTAGTGGAGGCAAGTATTTATGCCCAATATCCAGATGCAGAAATTCAAATTGTGGATGATTACATAAATACTGTACCAACGGAATATCCAAATGAAGAGAGTTGGCGATTTTGGGGAACCGAATTTTTTCTTAAACAACCTTCTTATCTTCCTATTAGAACATGGATAGATTTTGAACACACGCTTTCTCAACAATTAAAAGATCCTCTTGCTGTTATCTTAGAACAACTTAGTCGTTTGGAGCCAGGAGAAAAAATTTGGATTCAGATTGTTTTTGAGGCCGGAGGTCAGGATTGGAAAAAAGAAGGCGAAAAAGCAATTGATAAATTCTATGGCAAACAAGAAAAACCCAAAGAAAGCATTTTAGATCAATTATTTGCAGCTCTTTTGTGGTTGCCAAGCGCTTTTCTTGAGGCATTGACTGGCGGATCTGTGAATTTGCTTTCTATGTTTGGATTTGCCACAGAACCTAAAAAAGAAGAAAAAAAGGATACTCCTAAATTAGAACAATTGACTATTCCACAAAAAAATCAAGTTGAATCCATTGCAAAAAAAATTCAAAAAATTGGATTTCAAACTAAAATTCGTGTGCTTTATTTTGGAAAAGGGAAGCAGTTTCGACGCCCTTGGCGCGTAGTCATGCTTAAGGGAATGTTTCAACAATTTACCAATCAAGGGCTTAATGAATTTGCTCTTGATCCAAAAGTAACTCCAGATGATGAATATTTTTGGTTGAAATGGTCGTATGATCGTCGTTTAAAACGTTTATTTGAAGGATATAGAAAACGCGATTTTGCCATGGGAGCAACTCCATTTATTTTAAATACCGAAGAACTTGCTACTATTTATCACTTTCCAAGTATTGATATTAAAGCTCCACTTGTAAAGAAAACAGAAGCTAGACGCGCTGAACCGCCAGTTGGACTTCCTGTGGCTTTTGGTGAGGATGAAGGAATTTTTCTTTCACCTCCACCACAAGCAAAAGCTCCTAAAGAGGTAAAACCACCTGAACCACCATCTACGGCTTCATCATCCCGACCTCTAACAGTAGAAGAAAAAGAAGAAACGTTTCAGATTAATCTTCCACCTATTGATGATAAAGAAAAACACACAGAGCCTCATTTACCGACTCCACCCACATCAACTAAACCAAACCATGTTTCCACACATCAGGTTTCTTTTAAAAAGTCTCGAAAAATTCCAGATGCTATGCGGGTTTTAATTGAACCAGGAGTAGAATTAGAAGATATAAATATTGAGCCTCAAACAGAGGAAGATGATTCTTCTAAAAATCAGAACCCATAATCCCATAACATAATATTTAAACTTATGCCTGCTTACGCTGATCATGACCACGAAAATGATGTTATTTATTTTGGACGCACCAATTATCGAAATGCGATGCGTAAATTTGGTATACGCACAGACGATCGTCGTCGTCATGTTTATGTTATTGGAAAAACTGGTATGGGAAAAACGACTTTGCTTGAAAATATGATCCTTTCTGATATTTATCTTGGGCATGGGTGCGCTTATGTTGATCCGCACGGGGATACAGCTGAAAAACTTATTGACTATATTCCAGAATGGCGGCTTGAGGATGTGGTTTATCTTAATCCAGCTGATCTTGATTATCCAGTCGGATTTAATATTCTTGAATCAGTTGATTCAAGTAAGCGCCATGTGGTGGCTTCTGGGCTTATGGGTGTTTTTAAGAAAATTTGGCCAGATGTTTGGAGTGCGCGTATGGAACATATTCTTAATAATTGTATTTTGACCCTTCTTGAAAACCCTGGGAATTCCTTGCTCGGAGTAAATCGTATTTTAGTAGATAAAGATTTTCGTCGAAAAATGATTGCAGGAGTTCAAGATCCAGTGGTTAAAGCCTTTTGGATTACTGAATTTGAGCAGTGGGATCCAAAATTTCAACGTGAAGCTATTGCTCCTATTCAAAATAAAGTCGGCCAATTTCTTTCGACTGCGCTTGTGCGCAATATTGTTGCTCAACAAAAATCAACCATTTATGCCCGTGAAATCATGGATCAAAATAAAATTTTCATTGTCAATCTTTCCAAGGGACGTATTGGAGAAGATGCTATGGCTCTTTTAGGCGGCATGTTAACCACACAAATGCAATTAGCTGCCATGGAGCGTGTTGATGTTCCTGAAGTTGAACGCAGTGACTTTTATCTGTTTATTGATGAATTTCAAAATTTTGCCACTGAAAGTTTTGCGAATATTTTATCTGAAGCGCGTAAATATCGTCTGGCTCTTATTATGGCTCACCAATATATTGATCAATTAGATGAAAAAGTGCGCTCAGCTGTTTTTGGAAACGTTGGAACAATTATTACCTTTCGGGTTGGTTCACCAGACGCAATATTTCTTGAGACAGAATTTACCCCTCGTTTTACTCAAGAAGATTTAGTCAATTTAGCTAAATTTCAAATTTATTTACGTCTCATGATTAATGGGGTAGCATCTGATCCGTTTTCAGCCTTAACACTGCCCCCGATTGCTCAACGAACCAATTCAACACAAGATGTAATTCAAAGTTCGCGAGCTTTATATGCTCGTCCTCGAGAAGTAGTTGAACGCGCAATTTTAGCTTGGAGTGAAATGGGGGGTGAAAGTGCTGGTCTTGAAGATACTTTTAAAAAAATTGATGAAGAAAAAAAAGATCGTAAAAAAGCTAGGCGTCCACAGTTTGAATATAATTGTACTCGCTGTAACACACTAATTAATTTGCCAGTGGAGCTTGATCGCAGCCGACCGATTTATTGTGAAGAATGTATTAAAATCATTCGTGAGGAACGCAAGAAACCAAAATATGAATCAAAATCGTCCGATAAAAGAGATTCTTTTGTTCCAAAACAGGAGACTCTGCCAACAATTACAGAAGGACAAATTATGGCACACGAAATAAAGCAAGAAGTGGGTTTATCAGCTCTTATTGGAAGTAAACATTTAGAAGATCAAAAAAAACAACCACCAACTTCTGTTATTTCAAATCCACAACCACCATTGATTCCTAAAAATTCGATTCCATCAACGATCGATATAAATACCCCACCGGTTGTATCACAGATCATTTCACCCAAGTCAAATGAAACGGTTGAAAATGAGGCCTCGTCTGTTGAGAAAAAACGGCGTCGTCGTAGGCGTAAAAAAACAAATCAAACAATAGATTCAGGATCTGTAAATTCATCAGAAAATAGGCCTCTTCCTCCGGTTTCTTCATCACCCAATTTAGGTTCAAATAATAATGAAGGAGAAAAAATTTTTCCATGGTAAAATAATTTTCTATGTCTTATTTAAATCCTGAACAAGAAGAAGGTGAGAATATTGTTGCTAGGCGTCATGAGGCACCAGATGTGCTTCCAACAAATGAGAAATCTCCACCTGAAGATGTTTCTTTATTTGGTCGCACAAATTATAGTTCTGGCTATGGAAGCAAGAGATGGATTTTTGGTATTAAACGTAAAGATCGTTTACGACATCTTTATGTGATTGGAAAAAGCGGTGTTGGAAAAACAAAATTATTGGAATTATTAATTCGAGCAGATGTCTTTTTTGGTTATGGAACATGTGTGATTGATCCACACGGTGATTTAATTCAAAGTATTCTTGAATTTGTTCCAGAAGAACGTTTAGATGATATAGCAGTCATTAATCCTTCTGATCGAAATTTTCCCATAGCATTTAATCCGATTGCTAATGTAGCAGAAGAAGATCGTTTTCCAGTAACTAATGAAATGATTGAAATTTTTAAAAAGCAATTTTCATCTGATTGGAGTCCGCGTATTGAGCATTTGTTGCGTTTTACCACGCTTGCAATGATTGATTATCCAAATGGAACAATCAATGGAATGGTTTCTCTTCTTTCAAGCGGCCCATTTAGAGGAAAAGTAATTGAACATATTAAAGATAGTGTGGTGCGACGTTTTTGGGCGATTGAATTTCCAGAATGGTCGCAGCGTTATGATGCTGAAGCTGTAAGTCCACTTTTGAATAAACTAGGTCAACTTTTGGCTGATCCTTTAATGCGTAATATTTTTGGCCAACAAACCAATAAAATTGATTTTTTTAAATTCATGCAGGAGAAAAAAGTTGTACTTGTGAATTTAGCTAAGGGGCCTCTTGGAGATGATGTTAGCGCTTTTTTTGGTGCTATTCTTATTACCAAGATCAAACAATCAGCCATGAAACGTGTAGCTCTTCCTGCTTCCGAACGTTTCCCATTTTATTTATACGTTGATGAATTTCAAAATATTGCCACCAAAACATTTGAAAATCTTTTGGCTGAGGCGCGTAAATTCGGTATTGCCCTTACCATGGCTAATCAGAATTTATCCCAGATTGATGCTGCTTTGAAGGCTTCGTTATTTGGTAATGTTGCTTCTTTGATTACGTTTCAGATTAGTTCCGATGATGCACTTATTTTACAAAATGAGCTTGCTCCTATTTTTGAATTTCATGATGTTATTAACCTTGCAGCAAGAGAGATTTATGTCAAAATGACCATTGATGGGAAACGGTATGACCCATTTTCTGCGGAAGTGCTTACTGTAACAGATCCAAAACACGAAATATATGCAGATCGTATTATCGAAAATTCACGTAAAATGTATGCGACTACTCGAGAAGAGGTTGAGTGCATGCTTGAGGAAGGTGATGATGGTCGATCAGGTAGATCTTCAGATAAAAAAGAAGAAGTTCCACAAGTATCTGCTGATGAAATCATTGTTTGATTATGTCTAAAACACCAAATTACGATGTAAAAGTCAAAGCAATTCTTGATACCACAGAACCAGGAGAGAGGGTTTGTTCTGCATCTGGCCAGACATGGTTTATGGATGAACAGGAAATTGCCATGTATTTAAAATTTAATGTACCTCCTTCACCGTATCATCCAGATGTACGACAAAAACTTCATGGAGCCACTTATACAGCTTTTTCTTGGTGGTGGCATAAAGATACAGAAACAGGCGAGAAAATTTTGACTCATATACATCCACATACAGGGTTTAAGGTGATGAAAGATGAACGTTGGTATGCTCGCGATTTTGCTGAATATGGTTGTGGCGTGGATTTATCACGTTCTTTTTTTGATCAATTATTTGAGCTTGCTCAAACTGTTCCCTTGAGTGCTCTAAAAAATTTTCAACCACCCATAAATTCGATTGCTAGGGCAAGTTTTGGAGATGAGAATAGTGTTTTTGTTGTAGCAAGCCAGACGAAACATTCAGGATATTGTGAAAATGTTCTTGATACCGAAGATACTCTTGAAGCAGTAGCCTCGAATCATGTTTACCGTTCTTATAATATTGTTCATTCTCAACGTATTGCTGATTGCCGATTTATCAGAGAATCATATGACTGTATGAATTCGTGGTTTTTATTTGATTGTCGAAATTGTGAATATTGTTTTGGAGCCACGAATAAACGTAATCGTAAGTATCTGTGGTGGAACGAGCAGCTTTCAAAAGAAGAATGGGAAAAACGGTTCAAACAGATAAAAACTAATTCGTGGGCTGTATTAAAAACATTTCAAGAAAAATTTCATACATTCATTCACGAGAAAGCAGTCTGGCCAAATGCCTTTATGACCCATTGTGAACAGTCAACAGGAGAATATATTGATAATTGTGTGAATTGTAAACAATGTTTTTGTT
>PFWS01000053.1:234-1195 GCA_002791255.1 Candidatus Uhrbacteria bacterium CG_4_9_14_3_um_filter_36_7 | reverse complement strand
GAATGCCCCGTAGCTGTAAATTCCGAACGCGCTCTTTTTTCTAATTTTGTTTCTCAATGTCAGCGTGTGGAATATTGCGTGGAATGTCAGGACTGTGAAGATTGTTTTGGCTGTTTTGCCTTGCGTCATAAGAAATTTCATATTTTTAACAAACCATATTTAGAAGATGAATATTGGTTATTACTTGATCAGATAAAAACTGCCATGCTTGATAAAGGGGAATATGGCCGTTATTTTTCAGGGAAGTTTTTTCATACACCTCATGATATGTCCAACGGCTCAACAATTTACGAAGATTTTACTAAACACGAACTCGATTATTTACAGATTCATGATTTTGATCATAGTTTAGATGGAGCGTATGGTGATTGGAGCGAAAAAAAATTTGATGAGGTGTCAAATATTCCTGATGATTCGCTCATGATTGATATTAATTTATTTAAAATAAAAGCATTTCAATGTCCTTTTACTCATCGTCCATTTACTTATCAACCAATTGAACTGGAACTATATCAAGTAATGAAACTTCCACTTCCTCGTGAACATTTTATCAAGCGTGTTTTTGATCTTTGGCGAGAATTAAATATGAATGTTTATAATAATGGTACTTGTCAAAAATGTGAAAAAGATATTATTTTTGCCAAAAATCGACTTTATCCTCATCGAAAACTTTATTGTCAGTCGTGTTACTTATTATATTTAGAAAATCAGGGGTAATTTTTGAAGTGAAACAGGAGCAAGAAGAGTTTTAAAATAAATACTGTTCTTTCGCGAAGTAGTTCTTTATTTGTTTGTTCTTTTAACTCTTCTTGTTCCTTTTTCGCTTGAAAAGATAGACTACCTGTATTATTGTAACGCCTGTTTTAACCATAATTTTATGGATCAATCCCTAATTCGAAACTTTTGTATTATTGCTCATATTGATCACGGAAAATCGACTTTAGCTGATCGATTGCTTGAG
>PFWS01000053.1:0-193 GCA_002791255.1 Candidatus Uhrbacteria bacterium CG_4_9_14_3_um_filter_36_7 | reverse complement strand
GCTTGATCAAATGGATCTTGAGCGCGAGCGTGGTATTACTATAAAACTTGCTCCTGCAAGAATGAAATATGAATATAGAGGAAGCAGAAGAGCAGAGAACGGAGATGAAGATATTCAACTTGAAATAGAAAAAGGAACTTATATCTTAAACCTAATTGATACACCCGGTCATGTTGATTTTAATTATGAGGTT
>PFWS01000018.1:1983-11204 GCA_002791255.1 Candidatus Uhrbacteria bacterium CG_4_9_14_3_um_filter_36_7 | reverse complement strand
TTATGATGGAGATGATGGGCTTGGTGGAGATTTTATGCGTACTAATGCCAGTGGTTGGGCTACTGGAAGTTATGACTTTGCCGAAATGTTCCCATCTTTTCAAAAGCTTGAACCAGGAGATGTGGTTATTTTTGCCAATATCAAAGAAACAGTTGAGCGTTCACAAAGTCCTTATAGTAAAAAAATTGCTGGAATAATTTCCACACGTCCAGGATTTTTAGCAGGAGAAAATAAACCTGGCGAGTATCCAGTTGCCTTAGCAGGCCGTGTACCAACAAAAGTTTCTTTGGAGAATGGTCCGATTGAGATTGGAGATCCACTAACCACTTCTTCTCAAACTGGTTTTGCCATGAAAGCAACAGAATCTGGTTCTATTATAGGATATGCACTTGAACCTTATGATGGGGGAGCAGAAAAAATTCTTGTTTTTGTAAATGTTGGACATTATGAAGTACCAGTAACTGTTTCTGATCAACCCATTCCATCAAGTTACAATTCCAGCTCAAATTTTTCCTCGCTTGATTTAACAGGCACGCTCTATATGCACGGAAATCTTATTTCTGATATAGGAGCTTTATCTGGATTAGAGAATAAGTGGGAAATTAAAGAAGATGGAACAGTTTCCACACACGCGCTTTTAAATATGGTTATAAAAAGTTATCAAGGAGAAGAAGTGGAAACCACAGCCGTTGCCTCTCCAGAAGTTTTTATTTCTTTATCTGGAACAACTACTTTAGAAAACGGACAAGCTATTGTTTCGTTTGAAGAAGTTTATCCTGAATTTAATGACATTATTTCAACTGTTGCTCCTATTCGAGTTTTTGTAACTCCAAATGCCCCTGTTTCTTTATATGTATCTGAGAAAAATCATAATGGATTTTCTGTTCAAGCTATTTCTGAAAACACAAATGGAGTAGAAGTAGACTGGATGGTTCAAGCTTATCGTAAAGATTATGAACCAGAAAAATATTTAGAATTACAAACAGAGAAAACAGATACAGATACAGGCACAGAGGTTTTGTTAGAAGATAGCTCTACAAAAGATTCTTCTATTGAAGAGAAAACAAACGAACAAGATTTACAAGAACAGGATCAAATAGAAGAAACAGCTAATACAGTAGAACAAATTATTAGCGAAACAAAAAATGAGGTAGAGCCTCAAGAAATACAAGAACAAGTTTCAGAAGAAACAGTACAAATAGATGAACCAACACCTTCGGTGAGTTCCGAAGACGAAATCAAAGATCCTTCTGTTGAATCTCAACAAAAAGATTTATCTTTTTTGGGAAACAGCAGTGAGTGATCGCGTTCTTTCCACATTTTTCTTTATTATATAGCTCTTTGAGCTTTATAAGCAAAACGCGCAAGCCCCCACACTTGCGTGTTTTGTTTAATAAATTTGACATTTTTTAAAAAAAGGGGCAATCATAGAGTAAATCAGACTTTGAAATACCTGCCCCACGTAGGGCAAAAAAGGAGGTGGGCTGTGAGATTTTTGTTTTTGGCTTTTGGTCTGTTGTTGATGTCTGCTTGTCAGCCACAGGAGAGGCCTGATTTTGGAAAATCAGATGATGATCAGCAGGAAACTCCAATCAGCACTCCCAGGACGGACGATGGAGTGGGCAGGGATGACGACATTGAAGAGCCTCCGCCTCAAGCCGGTAATGATGACACTCCTACGGTGGGCGACGATGACATGTCTGAAGATCCCCTTTTTGGTGGTGTGGATTCTTGGAAAAGGGTCCCGGAGGGAAGTTATTCCATTGGGGCTCTGCCGGGCCAGTATTCGGGATACAGTGTAGTCCCCTACGGGGATTTTATGGTTGGAACGTTTTGGGTTGATCCTTGGCCTTGGCCTGGGGAGGGACGGGAATGGCCAATGTCTGGTCTTAATCAGGACATGATGGACGGGGTCACACAAAGACTGGCCGAGTGTGGTTTGCGAGTATTGAGCATGAGTGAAATGCTGGTGTATTTTTCAACCTCATACAATGACGCATACCCACAAGGTGTAGATTTTTGGCAAGATGCTGAATGTGATCCGGATCCGGTTGAACCGGATTATATTGGTTCGTATCCCCGCTGTGAATCAAGACTGGGTGCTCAGGCATTGTTGACCTTCCCTTTTTGGGGAACAGTTGATGATCAGATGAAGAAGGTTTTGTCGGGTCAGATGTACTTCCCCCCCGATTATAATTACTGTTTGGTTGGGGGTATGCCCACTTGGTGGGACGCCTTTTACTCAGACAGTTTGTATGGATGGCATTGTCATCCAAGAGGGGAACAGGCGTATGCAGACGATCCTTCTTTTTTTGTCGGGGCGGATGAGGATTCGTTCGACCGGGTTGATTGGGCGTGTTATAAAGCACTGAAATTTGATTTTGATGGGACTTGGGGGAGCCTTCTTATTGGCAACAGTGCTGTTTCCCAAACCTCCAACTCTGGGTCTGGCAAGACCCACTACTATCACAGTCAAGTACGTTGACGCACCGGCCTAAGGTGTGGATCTGCTACAAAAGCGTT
This sequence comes from Candidatus Uhrbacteria bacterium CG_4_9_14_3_um_filter_36_7, assembly GCA_002791255.1. GTDB lineage: Bacteria > Patescibacteriota > Patescibacteriia > UBA9934 > GWF2-40-263 > UM-FILTER-36-7. The sequence goes on along the minus strand of PFWS01000018.1, from coordinate 8,681 downwards.
GATCCCCTTGGGTCGGCGTTTTCTTTTTGTGTTAAAATAGAGATTCGTCTACATAATTAAACTTTATGTCGTTCCTTTCTTTCTTTGAAAAAAAACCTCACCCATTCACAAAATTTTGTTTACAAGCCTCTCAATGGTCTTTATGGATTTTCTTTTTTTTATTTCCAATTTTTTTCCTTCCATGGACCACTGATGTTTTAGAAATAAATAAACAGACATTATTTGTTTTTTTTATTCTTTTTAGTTTATTGTTTTGGCTAGGGGCACAAATATTCACAAAAACTATTTATTTTCGTTATCATCCAGTTTTTCTTTTATTTCCTTTATTTTTTCTTGTTGTCCTTATTTCTGCCATTATAAACCAAACAGGATTTCTTTCCTGGGTGGGAGAATCTTTGCAGGAATACACAAGTGTTTTAACTGTTTTTATTGGTGTAATCCTTTTTTATCTTATTCTTCATTTGGCAAGAGAAAAATATTTTTTGAAAAAAAGTTTTTTTGCCTTATTTGCTTCTGGTATTATTACATCCTTTTTTGGAATATGTTCTCTTTTACAATGGCAAATTTTACCCTTTGATTTTGCCCAGTCGATAACATTTAATACAGTAGGAACAATAAATAGTCTTGGAATATTTTTGTCTTTTTTACTTGTGTTAGCTTGCGGATATTGGGCAACAGAGAAAAAAATTCCACGAACTTTTCTTGTTTTGTCTATTCTTTTTTCTTTTATAGTTTTAATGCTTATTGATTTTTGGATTTTATGGTTATCAGTTCTACTTGGGCTTCTGGGTTTATTTTTACTCATATTTTTTCAAGCAGAAAAATTAGCAAAAAATACACGTAGATTTTTGCTTCCTATAACTGTTTTTGTTTTATCTTTATTTTTTCTTGTTTTACCTAGCCCGTTTCAAAGACATTTTCCCGCAGAGGTTGTTCCAAGTTTTGGAGCTAGTAAAGAAATAATGCAACAGACCTGGAAGGAATATTCTTTTTTATTTGGTTCAGGTCCAGGAACGTATGTTTATAATTATGCAAAATTTCGATCAAATGAAATGAATACAACACCCTTTTGGGACGTGCGATTTGATCGATCTGGTTTTCATTTTATAACCCTTGCAACAACTCTTGGTGTTTTGGGTGTGGGAATTTTTGTCTTTATTTTTCTGTCTTTTTTTAGCCTTTGTTTAAAAAAATTACGTTCAAAAGAAACCACAGAAACAAGTTGGCTTGCAATGATTTTTCCTGTTTGGATTTCTATTGTTTTCAGTTCATTTTTTTATACAAGCAATATGACCTTGCAAATAATCTTTTTTCTTTTTGCTGGAATTATAGGATCTATTTGCGTGGATCGAACTATTCATCATCATTTGAAAAAGAAACGCTATGTGCACTCAACTGCTATAGTCTTATTTATTTTGGTAAGTTTTGGAATTTTTGTAGTGTTGTTTTTAACTGGATTTCGTTATGTTTCTGAAATTTCTTTTGCAAAAGCGGTTCGTTTAGAGCGTTCTGGAGCTTCTATTGAAGAAATCAATCAAAAACTTCGTAAAGCTGTTTTTTTAAATCAATATCATGATATTTATTATCGAAATCTTGGCCAGGGGATTTTAGAAGAGGTAAAGGAAGAACTTTCTTTGCAAGAAAAATTATCAGAGCAAAGAGGGCAATATCTTCAAAGTTTAGTTGCTGCTGGATTAAACGCCTCTATGCGTGCAACGGATTTGGCTCCAGAAAATGTTTTGAACTGGTCGGTTCGTGCTCGTATCTATCAACAAGCCACAGATATTATTCCAGAGGCACAATCTCATGCCCTATCTGCTTTCGAAAAGGCGTGGCAGCTTGAGCCACAAAATCCTCTTTATCCAACTGAAATAGGAAAAATTTATTTTTCTTCTGCCATAAAAAAACAGCAAGATCCTCTAAAACAAAGTACTCATGAGGAAATAGAAAATGATTTTTATCAAGCTCAAATGTATTTTGAAAAAGCCCTTGCTTTGAAAAAAGATTTTGGTCAAGCTCATTATCAACTTGTGCTTCTTTTTCAACAACAAGGCAGAATAGATGATGCTATTGGAAAAATGGAAAGCTTGGCAAATTACCATCTTAAGGATACAGAAATTTGGTTCCAACTTGGCCTTTTATATTTGTATCGAAATAACACAGAAGATTTAGATAGAGCACAGCTTGTTTTTGAACAAACACTTATGCTTGCACCAACCCATATTAATGCGCTTTGGTTTTTAGGATATGTGCAAGAACAAAAAGGAAATCTGGATTCAGCCATAAAAATAATTGAACGAGTTTTAGAACTTCAGCCAGAAAATCAAAATGTCCAGAAAAAACTTGAGCAGTTAAAGCAAGGTAAAATCACACAAAATCAAGCGATATTACTTGAACAAGAGCAGAATCTATCTTCAAGTTTATAAAATTCATGCTTGACCCTCTTTGATTTTCTGATTATCCTACCTTTTCAAAGATATGGGCCCTTAGCTCAGCTGGTTAGAGCGCTTGCATGGCATGCAAGAGGTCAAGAGTTCGAATCTCTTAGGGTCCACCATTCCCACCCTTGGTGGCGGGATTAAATTCTAGTATTTTTAAAATCAGTTTATACTGCTTTTCTATGCTACGTGTTGGTATTGTTGGACTTCCAAATGTAGGTAAGTCTACTTTATTTAAGACTTTGACAAAAAAGCAGGTTCCCTGCGAGAATTTTCCTTTTTGTACGATTGAACCCAATGTAGGAGTGGTGGAGGTTCCTGATAATCGATTAAAACAACTAGCAGATGTTTCCAAATCAGAACGAATCATTCCAACAGCAATTGAATTTGTGGATATTGCAGGGCTTGTGAAAGGTGCTCATAAAGGCGAGGGGCTTGGAAATAAATTTTTAGCCAATATTCGAGAAGTCGACATGATAGCCCATGTAGTGCGTTCCTTTAACGACACAAACGTGCATCATGTAGATGGATCTGTTAATCCTTTGCGTGATGCAGAGACTATCGAAATCGAGCTTGCGATGGCTGATCTTGAAACTATTTCTAAACGACTGGATGCAACAAAAGCAAAGATGAAAGCTGGAAAAACAAAAGAATTAGAAAAAGAATTAAATTTATTTGAAAAAATTTACGCTGTTCTTGAACAGGGAAAAATGGCCCGTACTCTTTCGCTTGATGAGGAAGAACAAAACACAATTAAATCTTTACATCTTTTAACATATAAGCCGATTTTATATGTTTTAAATATTGATGAAAAAGAAATTCAGAGTGATCAAAGGGCTGTGCTTGGGCTCAGTCGTCAAATACTTTCATTAAGTATAAAAGTTGAATCTGAAATTATCGAGATGGAAGAGCAAGAACAAAAAGAATTTTTATCTGCCCTTGGAATTTCTTGTTCTGGTCTTGATCGATTGATTACCAAATGTTATGAACTTTTAAATTTAATGACTTTTTTAACTTCTGGAGAAAAAGAAACCAGGGCTTGGACCGTTCCAAAAGGGACAAAGGCTCCACAAGCAGCTGGAGTAATTCATACAGATTTTGAAAAAGGATTTATCCGAGTAGAAATTATTCATTGGGAAGATTTTGTGGCTTTGGGAGAATCTGGAGCCAAAGAAGCTGGGAAAATGAGAATTGAGGGAAAAGATTATGTGATGCAAGATGGAGATGTTTGTTATTTTCGGGTTAGTACGTAGATGAATGTTTTTTAAAAATAAATATTTCTCGTGCTACACGTTGTCCTTCGCGTTCATAAAGAAGGCCTCCGGATGGAGTCTTTTTTTGAAAGAAATTTGGGATATTTGTGGGCAGTGGATCATGAATGGAAAGGCCAGCAGATTCAAGCAGTGATTTTATGGGAAGAAAAAAACGTTCATGATTTTGTTGAAATACAGGAAAAGCCACGACCATAACTCCATCGTTTTTTAATAAAGACACAAGTGAACGAAAAGTTTTTTCATAAAGATCTAAAAGGTCTTTTTTGATTTGTTCCATTTGTTTTCGTGTTTTTTGTCCAGTTTGAGGAGGGCCAAGATATGTTTCTGTTACAATACAATCAACAGGCTCATGTAGTTTTTTTGATAGCGTTTGTGCCCCTTCAACAAAGAGAGTGGTTTGAATTTTTGTAGTTGGGTTATTTTGCCAAAGCCAATCTAGATTTTTTTTTGTGTCTTGAATTGCTTTAACTGCTATATCGCTTCCAATTATTTTTTGATAACCAAGTAGGCCCGCTTCCATAAGAACGGTTCCAGATCCACAAAACGGATCAAGCAAAGTACTGTTTGTTGGATTTTTTCCGGTAAGATTAACCATGAGTCGTGCGAGTTTTGGTGGAAGCATGCCAGATTTAGCATCGCGACACGGACGACCATAATCGCGTTTAGACCAAGCAGAAAAATCTTGAACTGTTCGTGTTTTTCCAAGTAAGATATTTTGGTTATTAACCAGAAAAACATATTCTCCCCCAGAGGTTAAAAGATGATTTGTTTTAACCACAACCGATGAAAGGGCTATTTCTTTTGATGTAACAAATCGTACTGATCGGTGTTGTTCTTTTAGCTTTTTTTTAATTGAAAGTCCAAGGGTAAAGAAAAATTTTTGTATTTCTTTTTGCTGTTTTTGGAGCGGGTCAGTATAGAGGCTAAAACCAAAAATAATTTTTTTTTCAAACAGAAGAAGGTCATCGATAATTATTTGTTCTATTTGTTCTTTTTCTTTTTTTAGGGAAGAAAAAGGAAATTCTTTTAATAATTGACCTATTTTAATAACACCAGAAAGCCGATCTTGAAGAATAGACCAATCTTCGTTTATTTGATTTGCTAAAATATTTGTTTGAGAAAATGCACTTAAACAAGCATTTTGAGGAAGTACTGCAAAGAGTTCGGAAAGAGAAAGAGATGGATGTTTTCCAAGAATAAAAAATGTCATAGAGACTTATTGTGTCATCTCTTCTTGACGAAGACAAGTTGAAAGGTTAGGATGATCCTACTAAAAAATAACGTCCACAACTCATTTTGAGTTCCTTGTTTTATCAAGGCGTTTTTCTATGAATACCTACGAACTCCTTTATTGCATAAGTAGCCAATATTCTGATGCTGAGGCTGAAAAAATTCAAGCCGATATGTCAGAGCTTATTGAGCAAATGGATGCAAAGTTACTTAAGTCCTCATTTCTTGGAAAAATTAAACTTGCCTATTCGATTAAAAATATGCGATATGGCATGTTTGTTTTGGTTTATTTTGAATCTGAGGGAAATATCATCGAACCACTTAATAAAAAAATTCGGCTTATGGATGGGATTTTAAGACATACGATTTTATCGGTTGCAAAGGGAACCGAACAAAAAGAATATACCCTGGAATCGTATGAACCTCCTTTGGCAGAAGATGGAACCCCTGTTCAAAAGAAACGCTATATTGCAAAGAAGACGACTACTAGTACAGGAAAAAGCTTGCCTCCACCAACTCCAACAACCCAAGAAGATCGACCGGTTCTTTCGATTGAAGAATTAGATAAAAAACTTGATGAAATTTTAGATGATGATTTATCTAAAGGACTTTAATAATCATGTTTTATGTATAGTTTAAATCGTGCCATGATTCTTGGAAATCTCACCAGAGATCCAGAAAAAAAACAATTACCTTCTGGTCAGGCTGTTTGTACTTTTGGTGTTGCTACGAATCGTTCCTGGACAGATCAATCGGGACAACGTCAAGAACAGACAGAATTTCATAATATGGTTGCCTGGGGAAAATTAGCTGATATCTGTTCACAATATTTAACTAAAGGCCGTAAGGTTTATGTTGATGGACGTTTACAGACTCGTGATTGGGAAGGACAAGATGGGGTTCGTCGTTATCGAACTGAAATTGTTGTTGATAATATTATTCTTCTTGACCGCCAATCAAATACGTCTACAGGTATGAATAATAATACATTTTCTTCTAACCCATCTGCTTCTAATCAAGATGATCCTTCCGTGGATCCTTCTCAAGAAATTAAACTTGAAGATATTCCTTTTTAAGTATGAAACAAACAAAAACCCCACAACAATGTTATTTTTGTCTAAATACAATTAAAGATGTTGATTATAAAAATACTCGTTTGCTACGACGTTTTCTTTCATCGTATGCAAAAATAGTCCCTCGTAAACGCAGTGGAGTTTGTGCAAATCATCAACGGCATTTAGCAAACGCTATCAAACGAGCGAGAATTATGGCTCTTCTTCCATTCATTCAACGATAAAAGAGAAAATAAAATGCCGGGTTGACCGGCATTTTTGGTATGTTTTTACAGACGATAGTTAAACAACGAAATCAGCTGTTACAAACCATTCGTGATTTTTTTCAAAATCGCGGTTATTTGGAAGTAGAAACACCTTTGTGTGTCCCTTCTCCTGGTATGGAACCAAACCTTTCTCCTATTGAAGTTAAGATAAAAGATGTTTGTGGCAAGACATTCCAAGCTGGTCTTATCACAAGCCCTGAATACAGTATGAAGAAACTTTTGGGTCATGGTTTTGAAAAAATTTTTACCATTACCAAAGTGTTTCGTAATGAAGAGCCATTTGATGAAACACATAATATCGAATTTACCATGCTTGAATGGTATTGTCAGGGAAAAAATTACAAAGATTGCATGGACGAAACAGAAGATCTTATAAAAGCTTGTGCTCTTGCATTTATGTCTTCTAAAGCCCACCCT
>PFWS01000018.1:1770-1919 GCA_002791255.1 Candidatus Uhrbacteria bacterium CG_4_9_14_3_um_filter_36_7 | reverse complement strand
AATTTGGTTTTGATTTGGGTAAAGCAGATAAAAATGTTCTTCAATTAGCTTGCCAGAAAAATCATCTTCAAATAGATTCATCAGATACAGAAAGTGATTATTTTTACCGTCTTTTCTTAAAATATATTGAACCATCTTTAAAAGATCAG
>PFWS01000018.1:0-1742 GCA_002791255.1 Candidatus Uhrbacteria bacterium CG_4_9_14_3_um_filter_36_7 | reverse complement strand
TCTGGTGTTCGTTGGATGTTGGCTGGCGGTAATCAAGAGAAGGTTGATAAAAATAAACGAACTCTAAGTGAGTCTGTTATTGGTTTGGCTATTATTTTAGCAGCTTATGCTATAAGTTATTTTGTCTTATTCTATCTTTTTAAATAATATGAAGAAAAAAATATTTGCCACCTTATTTTTATTAAGTTTAGCCCTACCATCTTTGTCTTTGGCTCAAACTGCTAGTACGACAAACAACCCTAATCCTGGGCCGCTAGATCGTTTAAAGAATGTGGCTGAAGGACCTTATGGAGCAGTGGATGAGACTTCAGTGGCTACTATAGTTGGTACTATTGCTCGAGTTATTATGTCTCTTTTAGGTATTGTGTTCGTGATACTTATTATCGTTTCTGGCTATCAATGGATGACAGCTGGCGGCAATGAAGAGGATGCTAAAAAGGCTAAACAAAGAATGACTAATGCCGTTATTGGTTTAGTCATTGTCTTATCTGCTTGGGCTATATGGAGTTTTGCAAATACCTTTTTGATTGGTAGTGGGCCAACTTTAACTGGAGCTGTCTAATCAATATATTACCTAGTTTCTAGAATTTAACGCAACAGCGTTATTAATTAATTAATTGAATACTTGATACGGTTTCTTGAAGCCCAGGAACTGCCTGGGACAACCATTCAATAGGTCTTGAACCTTCTTAACTTCATATCTGGATACCTTGCTGAAGTTCGTTCTTTTAGGAAAGAACTGTCTGATTAATCCATTGGTGTTTTTGTTAGTACCTCGCTCCCAGGGACTCCGATGATGAGCGAAAAAAAATCTTGATGCCGGTGATATTGGTAAATAGTTTGTGCTGAGCCATTTCTCGCCCTTGATCATAGGTTATGGATAACTTCATCTGTTGAGGCAGCTTCTTCACCTCTTCGGCAAATGCTTTAGCTATGGTTTCCGCCTTCCGATCTTTAACCTGGATGAGAATAGTCGTGCGGGTCGTGCGCTCTACTAAAGTGCCAAGAGCCGAACGATTGTACTTATTAACAATCAAATCACCTTCCCAGTGTCCGGGGATAATTCTATCCTCAACCTTCTTTGGTCGCTCCTCGATACTCAGCATATCCTCCAGTTTTCGCTCCATTTTGATGCCCCTGGACTGTTTACACCTTCTTTGGTGATTTCGTCTCAAACTGGCGGTTAACTCTTTCTTGAGTGTATCTCTGGCAGAATATAGATGTATATATAGATTGTCTCCGGTGATATTTGCATAGTCATATCTTCAGGATAATCTATTTTGAGTTCTTCGGCAATCTGCCGGGGTGACCATTTCTTTTTTAACAGTTTCTGGCTGATATATGTCCACAACGCTTGTTCGTTATTTAACCTATATTTCCCGGTCTTTCGTTTGCCGGTGTTCCTTTAGGCTCGATGTTGCACTTTAGCCACTCGGTAGCTATACTTATTATAGTCACCTTTAGCGATCTCCCGAGAAATCGTACTGGTATAAGGTCCTAGTTGTTTGGCAATATCATTCAAAGAACAATTCTGCGAGAGCATCCGACTAATTTCTTCTCGCTCTAAAACACTTAATCTTTTATAATTTATCATAGAATTCCAACTTAACATTTCTGGTGCTCCGTGCCAAATCTGTTGCGTTAGATTCTGGGCTCAAACTAATTATAACAACAAAATGGCTAAAAAGACAAATAAAAAAGTGGTTCTTGTTAGAGTCCCTAAATCTTTTAGAATTAAATTT
>PFWS01000029.1 GCA_002791255.1 Candidatus Uhrbacteria bacterium CG_4_9_14_3_um_filter_36_7 | reverse complement strand
AATTCTCGATCTTTCACCTCCCAAAACTTGGAATCCAGGCCCCCAAAAGTGAACGGTTACGATCTTGACCGTGAGAAGGTGGTTCTCGGGGAGGCTTGTCAGAAACATTCGTTCGAGAAGATTGAGCTCGAGACATCCAACTCAGGCCTTAAGGTCAGGATCAAGGAGATGGAGATAGAGAAAGCCCAAATCCAGCAGAGACTCTGTACCTTGGGGACCATTTCTCGGGATCTCGAGCGGGTTAACGATGCTCTGCGGGACGAGCTCGAGAAGGCCAAGGCTGAGAGGGAAGAGCTAAGGGTTCTGGTCGAAGAACTCAAGGGCATCCAGTACGTACTCGGCAGTGCAGTTGGGGGAGTGGAGAAGGAGATCGAAAAGGCTTCTATGCTTCGCCAGGCTGTGGCCGTTGTACGTTTGGTGGGTGGAGCTTTTGATGCAATACCACCAGCACTGAGAAGGCCGGAGATATGTCGGTCCCTTCTGAAGGCAATGTTCGATAAGAACGATGATCCTCACCGGATTCTGGGATCCTTTACGAGGGCAATCGAGAGGTCCGCTGTTCAGTAATCGTCCCCGTATCAGACGAAAGCACACAATCTCGCTTCGTCAGATGCGGGGTTGTTGCTTTTAAAAAAGGTTCTTAAAAAGAATAGCCCTTGACACTTGTTCACTTTTTTCTTACGATAAAGCCGCTTAGCACTCAAAGTGAATGACTGCTAATTTAATTTAATTCATTATTTTTATAAAGCATTTATGAAACTTCGTCCTCTTGCCGATCATGTGCTTGTGCAAGCTCTTTCACAAGAGCAGGTTTCCGCTTCAGGAATCATTCTTCCTGATACAGTTAATAAAGAACGTCCAGAGCGCGGAAAGGTAGTGGCTATTGGCCCTGGAAAATTATTAGAAAATGGACAACGCTCTCAGGTAGATGTGCAAATTGGAAATATTGTAGTTTTTAAAAAATATTCTCCTGATGAAATTAAGGTAGATGGGGAAGAGTATTTGGTCATCCGCATGGATGATATTGTTGCTGTGCTTGATGAATAACTTTTATTTTTTTTGATAACAAATTTTTACTCAATGAAACTATGGCAAAACAAATTATTTTTGATGAGCAAGCGCGCCAAGCGCTTCAAAGAGGAGTGAATATTTTAGCGAATGCTGTAAAAGTTACCCTTGGTCCAAAGGGTCGCAATGTGATTTTAGATCGTGGTTTTGGTTCTCCAGTGGTTACTAAAGATGGAGTGACGGTTGCCAAAGAGGTTGATCTTGAAGATAAATTTGAAAACCTTGGAGCTGAACTTATAAAAGAAGTGGCTTCAAAAACAAATGATGTAGCTGGAGATGGAACAACTACAGCAACAGTTTTGGCTCAATCAATGGTTTTGGAAGGGCTTCGAAATGTTACAGCTGGAACAAGCCCTCAAGCTATTAGACGCGGTATTGAAAAAGGAGTAGAAGCACTTTTAGCAGAGATTAAAGATAATATTGCTAAACCAGTAAAAGGTGATGAAATTGAAAATGTGGCATCTATTTCTGCTAATGATCGTGAGATTGGAAAAAAGATTGCTGAGGCAATGCAAAAAGTTGGAGAAAATGGAGTTATTACTGTAGAAGAATCGCAAACCTTTGGAGTTACAGTGGATGTTGTTGAGGGAATGCAATTTGATAAAGGGTATGCCTCTCCTTATATGATTACCAATCCTGAGCGGATGGTGGCTGAGTATGAAGATGTTTATTTGCTTTTAACGGATAAAAAGATTAGTTCGGTTCAAGATTTGCTTCCAGTTCTTGAGAAAGTAGCTCAATCTGGACGAAAAGAAATTGTTATTATTGCTGAGGATGTAGATGGAGAAGCTTTGGCAACACTTGTTGTTAATAAACTTCGCGGTACATTTAATGCTCTTGCAATTAAAGCTCCTGGTTTTGGTGATCGACGTAAAGCCATGCTCGAAGACATTGCGGTTTTAACTGGTGGAAAAGTGATTACCGAAGATTTAGGGCTTAAACTTGAAAATACAGAAATAACCGATCTTGGTCGTGCACGTAAAATTGTTTCTGATAAAGATCACACAACTATTGTTGAGGGTCATGGAACAAAAGAAGAAATCAGCGGGCGTGTTGCTGCTCTTAAAAAACAAGTTGAGCAAACAGATTCAGAATTTGATCGTGAAAAAATTGAAGAACGCATTGCTAAACTCGCTGGCGGAGTGGGAGTAATTAAAGTTGGCGCAGCAACTGAAACCGAAATGAAAGAAAAGAAACATCGTATTGAAGATGCAGTTTCTGCTACCAAAGCCGCTCGTGAAGAAGGAATTGTTCCAGGTGGTGGAGTTGCTCTTGTGCGAGCTATGAAAGCACTTGATGAAGTAAAGCTTGAAGGAGACGAACGTGTTGGACTTGATATTTTGCGTCGGGCAATTGAAGCGCCATTTCGTCAAATTGTGATTAATGCTGGTAAAGATAGTTCTGTTATTTTGGAAGAAGTGAAAAAATCAACAGAAATGAATTTTGGATATAATGCAGAAAAAGATCAATTTGAAGATATGATTGCAGCAGGTATTGTTGACCCAGCAAAAGTTACCAGATCTGCTTTACAAAATGCAGCATCAATTGCGGCCATGATTCTTACAACAGAAGCTGCTATTACCGAGATTCCAAAAAAAGAAGAGCCTCCAATGCCAGGTGGTCATCCAGGAATGGGTGGAATGGGCGGTATGGGGATGTATTAAGAAAAGGAAGAATAGAAAAGATATAGGGGCAAAGAATTAAGAAGTTGTAATTAAGAATTGGTAATAATAAAACCCGGTGCTCGAACAGAGAACCGGGTTTTGGTATAGTAGGGGAAGAAGGCTTTATCTTCTACCTTGCAATAGCTAGCTAATAATTAAAAAAACTCTACTTTATGGATTCATCATCAATCAACGAGTCGTTTTCATCATCTAAGCCAAATCTTTCTTGGGAAGAAAAAATTTTTGCTGCTCTAAGCTATCTTGGCGTACTATTTCTTATTCCTCTTTTCTTTAGACGACAAAGTCAATTTGCTCTATTTCATGCAAGACAAGGAGCATTGGTTTTTGTTGCTTGGATAGTTTTGTGGACGGTAAATGTTGTGCCACTACTTGGACAAATTATTTGGTTCTTTGGATCAATCGTATTACTTATTATAAGCATCTTAGGAATTATCTATAGTTTGCGTGGTGAAGAATGGGAATTGCCTATTTTGGGTATTTATGCAAAACGACTTAAATTATAAGTATATGCAGTGGTTTACTTGGAAACGATTTTTATCATTAAGCTTGTTGTTTATTGGATTTATCCTTATAACAGGTGCAGGTTGTATACCAAGTGATTTTTCATCTGAGTCAAAAATAACCCCATCAAGTCAGACAAATACAACAGATGGTACAGATGAATTATCTTTAACACAGACAAACGAAAATTTTTTAGACGAAGAGACATTAGATATATCTAATATTGAAGATAATAATATTGATCCAAATCATTGGGTGCTTTTGATAAATTCATCGTGCGATTCTGATTCTTATAAAAAACAAGTTAAAGAAATCTACCGCGAACGTACAATTGGCTCATATACAATTCTTGTGGTAGATGCTTCTTCAAAGCTTCAAACTGATGCTTGTATAAAAATGTCATTCGCAGCTAGTGATCTTGCGTCACTTCGAGAAATGATCAGATTTCTTCAAGCCGATTTACAAACACAGCTTGAAAAAACAAATTGGCGCTCCATGGTTGGGGAAGATTTACCAGGATCATGTGAGGAGGTAGTTGTATATGTAAAAAATAAATATCCAAGATTTGCTGATAGGATAGCTACTCGTTGTGAAGCACTTAAACAACAGCAGCAAGGACAAGAAGAAGGTAATAAAGAAGATCAATATCAAAACACAAATGCAGCTTGTACAATAGCACCAGATCCTATTTGTTCCTCTGGCATGGATTCATCTACATATATTCGTTATGCAATGGATTTTATTATCCCAGATGATCAAAGTGTTATTAGTGAGTCAAAGACGTATAAATCAATTGATGAACTTTACACCTTCATGCAAATTCAACCTTGGCAATCAGATACTGCTCTTTTTGGTTGTGCAGATAAATTTCAGAAGCCAAATTATTACTTAAATACATCACCAACATTACAAAGTAGTGCTATGTGTGGATATAGAGTTGGAGATTGTGAAGATCAGGCACTTACTACTGTTTCTCTTTTAATTGCTTCTGGTCTTGTTCCAGAACAAAATGTGCGTGTAGCTATGGGAATGGTTCAATCTGGAAGCCGTCCGTGGGAAATTGGAGGCCATGCTTGGCCGGAAATTTATATGGATGGACATTGGTTTGCAATGGATCCAACAATGGGAAGTTATTGTGATGAAAATGGAAAGTGTACTATCTTAAACGAAAATCAGTTAATTAATTGGGATTATTTTCGTTATGTAAATTATCCAGTGGTTGAGTATTGGGGGTGGTCAAATGATATTTATTATTATATTACTTCAACAGGAGAGGGGACTTCTGGTTTACCAAGCTTTTGGAAGGAGAAATCATCAATTATATCCCCGCTATAAATATAAAAGAATATTGTTGCTCAAGCCTTATTTATTTTTTATGAAAGAGATTATTAATACCATTCAAGACCTCCAGGCACGTATTTTAGTTGCTTGGGGGAATCTTTGACCTTGATACAATGAAGGTCGAAATAAAAGCGCTTGAGGCACAGATGAGTGATAAAGATTTTTGGCAAGATCAAGAACAAGCAAAAAAAGTTTCTAAGCAAGTTGCTGATTTTAAACAAGAAGTAAACCAATGGGAGCTTCTTAAAAAAGAAGTAAAAGAACTGGAAGAATTAGCTTATGTAACCAATGAAGAAGATGCTCTGGCAAATGAAATTAAGCAGAAAATGTTTGATTTATTAGAGAGATTTTCGAAAATGGAATTTGCTATGCTTTTTTCAGGAACCCATGATCAAAGGAATGCTATTATTTCGATTCATGCAGGATCTGGCGGAACAGAAGCTCAAGATTGGGCTCAAATGCTTTTGCGAATGATTTTACGTTTTTGTGAAAAACAAGGTTGGCAAACGACCATCCTTTGGCAATCAGAAGGACAAGAGGTGGGAATAAAATCAGTAACTTTGCGTGTGCAAGGATATTATGCCTATGGTTATCTGCGTAGTGAAGCAGGTGTTCATCGTCTAGTGCGGATTTCTCCTTTTGACGCAGATAAAGCTAGGCATACTTCTTTTGCTTTGATTGAGGTGTTGCCAGAACTAGAACAAACCGATGAAATCCAAATTAATCCTCATGATTTACGAATCGACACTTTTAGAAGTGGGGGAGCTGGTGGTCAAAGTGTAAATAAAACTTCTTCGGCCGTTCGGATCGTCCATGAGCCAACAGGGATTACTGTTGTTTGTCAAAATGAACGTAGTCAACAACAAAATCGTGAAACTGCTATGAAGATTTTAGTTTCTCGCTTGCATCAATTACAACAGACACACGATGAGCAAGAGAAACAAAAATTACGCGGAGAATTTAAAAGTGCGGCTTGGGGAAACCAAATTCGTAGCTATGTGCTTCAACCCTATCAAATGGTAAAAGATCACCGAACAGATTATGAAAGTTCAGACACATCCTCTGTATTAGACGGTGATCTTGAGCGGTTTATGGAAGCTTATTTACGACTTGAACTAAATCAATCTGAACGTCTAGCAAAAGAAAATCAAGAAATAAATTCATAAATCAGATATGAAAAAAATAGTTGTTACTGGTGGGGCTGGGTTTATTGGGTCACATCTTGTTGATGCCCTTATTGAAAAAAAATACGATGTATATGTTGCAGATGATCTTTCATTTGGAACAAAAGCATTTGTTCATCCAAAAGCTCATTTTTTTCGTGTTTCTATTCTTAATCCAAAATTTTTTAGTTGGCTTGAAAAAGTACACCCAGAAGCAATTTTTCATTTAGCAGCTCAAACAAATGTTCGTCTATCGCTTGAAGATCCTGTCTGTGATGCCAAAATTAATATTTTTGGCTCAATTAAACTTGCTTTAAAAGCCAAAGAGCTAGGGGTAAAAAAAATTATTTTTTCTTCCACGGGTGGAGCCATGTTTTCAAATACCAAGTTTTTGCCTTATAAAGAATCTGTGCCCATTAATCCAATCTCACCCTATGGTATTGCCAAGGCTGCTTGTGAACAATATCTTCAAACAATTCTTTCAGAATCATCAACCAAATTAGTTATTTTACGTTACGCAAATGTGTACGGACCACGTCAAAGTCATAAAGGTGAAGCAGGAGTGGTGAGTATTTTTGTGCGTCGGTTACTTGAAAATAAACCTCTGACAGTTTTTGGAGATGGGATGCAAACAAGAGATTTTATTTATGTTCGTGATGTTGTACAGGCAAATATAGCAGCCCTTTCTTCTCCTTCTCAAGGAATTTTTCATATTGGAACCGGAAAAGAAGTATCTTTAAAAGAACTTTTAAAAAGACTTACTGATATTTCTCAACTTAAACTAACGGTTCAATATAGTCCGTTTGTTAAAGGTGAGTTATCCCGATCAGCCCTTTGCCCACGTAAAGCACTAAAAGAACTTGGGTGGAAACCATTAGTTTCATTAGATCAAGGTTTGTCTCTTACATTGCAGGGTTTCAAAGAAAAAATATGAGTTTATGATTTCTAGTAAACAAATAAAACAAGCTATTTGTGTGCTTAAATCAGGTGGAATAGTACTTTTTCCTACAGAAACATGTTATGGTCTTGCGGCTGATGCCTCAAATTCAAAAGCTGTAAAACGTATTTTTCTTTTAAAAAATCGAGATACATTACAAACTTTTCCACTTATTGCCTCAAGTTTTCGGATGGCTGAAAAATATATGGATTTAAGTTTATCTCTTAGAAAAATAGCGCGTATATATTGGCCAGGGCCCCTTACAATTGTTTCACCTATAAATAAAACGGTTTTAAAAAATCATCTGCTTGCCAAAGAAGTTGTTCAAAAAAATAGAACCATTGCCATGCGTGTTTCATCTCATCCAATTGCGCGAGCTCTAAGCTCTGGGCTTGGAAGACCAATTGTGTCTACTTCTGCGAATAGACAAGGTCAGTCAAATACATATAGTATTCAATCTACTTTGAGACAATTTAGACCATTTAAAATTTTACCTGATTTTTTTTTGGATGGGGGAGTACTTGTGCGACGAAAGCCTTCCACTATAATTACACAGGAAAATGAAAAAATTAAAGTTTTACGACAAGGAAATATATTTATTGAGAAAAATCAATCAAGATTTGTTTAGTAATTTTAATTTTTTTGATTATTGTTTGTGAGTCATATACATCCACGCAAAACATGGAGCCAACATTTTCTTCAAGATAAGAATGTTATTTCGAAAATTATTGAAGCTGCCCAGATTCAACCTAATGAATTTATTCTTGAAATTGGTCCAGGTAGAGGAATACTTACACAAGCTCTCGTTAAAAAGAAAGCACAGATATTGGCTGTTGAAATTGATCATGATTTAGTCAATCAGTTACAAAAAGATTTTCCAAGAGGTATTAAGATTATTGAGGGAGATATTTTACAAATAGAACCTCCAGATGAGCCATATAAAGTTATAGCAAATGTTCCATATCATATTACCTCAAAAATTTTATTTCATTTTTTAAGAAATCAACACCCACCAACCTGCATGGTTCTTATGGTTCAAAAAGAAGTTGCTGATCGTTTATTAGCACAGCCACCAGCAATGAGTCTTTTATCAGTTGTTGGTCAGCTTTATGCTCGTTGTAAGCGAATCATAAATGTTCCAGCTTCTGCTTTTTATCCACAACCACAAGTTGATTCGTCTGTTATTGCTTTACAGATTGATCCATTGGTTACAAATCCTGAGGATGTTATTCATTTAGCAAAAATTGGATTTTCTTCCAAACGAAGACAACTTCAAAAAAATTTAGCTTCTTCTTCCATTGCAAGAGCCGATGATATAAAAGAACTTTTTATAAAACAAGGATGGTCTCCTTCTATTCGTGCAGAAAATCTGTGCGTTTCTGATTGGATCAGTCTTACTTCTTTGCTATAATAGGGGATCCTTTCTATGCAAGAATCTTCTTCATTTAATCGGGAACAAAAATTTGCTTTAGGTCTTTTTTTTGTTATTGCTATTGGAACACTAGTTTTTGGACTGCGTACTTTTGGAGCTCATGTTAGTCGTCCATTTGATTTACAGCGTTTGTCAATTGCAAATTCCTCTCAAGAAACATTTCTTTTGTCTTCTGAAGAAGCACAAAAACAACGTGAACAGCAAATGCAGCAAGATACTGATAAAGATGGTTTAAATGATTATGAAGAACTTTCGATTTATAAAACAAGCCCATATCTTTCTGATTCTGATTCTGATGGGTATGATGATAAAACGGAAATTGATTCAGGAAATGATCCAAACTGTCCAGTGGACAAAGAGTGTACAGGTGCAAGCACATCGGACTTATCACAAGTTACTTCTTTAGAAGATGATCTTTTGCCATTTACTGATGAAGGAATGGATTTATTTTCAGAAAATGTCTCTGGGTTTTCAGAAGATATTTTAGCTGATACGACCGATGATGATATGGTTGGTTTTTCTTCGATTGAAGAAGTTAATGAATTTCTTGCCTCACTTGATCCAGAAGAGATTAGAGCTCTTTTATTAAAACAAGGTATTCCACAGGAAACATTAGATCAAATTGATGATACAACCTTGCAAACATTATTTGCTCAAGCAGTTGTTGAGGCGCAGCAACAAGGTACACTTGATAGTCTTTTGATTGAATCAAAGGAATCAGAAGGTTCCTAATTTTGTTCATATGGTTAAGCAGCATGGAAGTGGTTTTTTTCTTTATAAACTTAGCATAGCTTTAGGTTTATTTGTTTTTGTTTTTTTATCTTTTTTTGCTAGACCCTTGTTTGTCTATGCAGAAGAACCAAATGCTTCTTCTCCCACCCAAGCAGCTGCTGAGGTGGGGGCTGCTGCTGCTGCTGCTGCTTGCAGTAGCTCAAGCGGCGCGCTTGGATCATTTATATGTGAATCGTTTGCCCAACTACGTGAATTTTTTGGAACTGTTGGTCGAGAAATTTTATCTCCCCAAATGAAGGTCGTTTATCTTTCAACAGTTTTAGATGTTTTTCAATTTGTACTTGATACAGCCGCTTATAAGGCTGCGGTTTATTTATCATCCGGAGGAACAGGACAGTCTGCTTTATACGAAACTCAAGATACTGAAACATCTTGGCAAAGTTTTGGTTTAGATGTGGCTGGGGAAGCAATTGGGGCATTATCTGAAAATTTAGCCACAGCAGATTTACATTTTAATCTTTGTTCACCATCATCCCCAGCTCTACGGCTTGGTTTTCAGCTTGGAATTAAAGGAGTTTTTCAACCACCAAAACCAAGTTGTGATTGGAGAGATATTACCGAAAATTGGAACAATTTTCTTGAACGTTCTTGGCAAGAAATTAACCCAAATGATTTTGTTCTAAAGCAAGTTTCGCAAGGTCTTCGGCCTGGACAAAATGCCCTTTCTGCTGGAGTAAAATTAAATGTTGATGTTCATTGGAAAGCACTTGAGAAAAAACAACGACAGTTTCAAGAAATGCTTCAAAAAGATGGGTTTAAAGATGTGGTTGATGTGGTAACAGGAAATGTAAAAACCCCATCTTCTGTACTACAAACTCAATTTAATGAAGAATTAAAAGCAGCTAAAGAAGCTAAACGTGAGGCAAATTTTAAGGTGGCAGTTGATTATCCAGAACTTGGGTTCGCTCTTTTAAAGCGTACCCTTTCTGTTTTTTTTAATACACTCTTGTCCGAGATGTTTACTAGAGTTTATACTGGTCTTTTTGAACCAAATCCAATTGATAATTCAGATATTTTTAATAGTCAGCTCGTAAGCACCATGAGTCGTGAGGAAGCAGAAAAACGTTATGCTAGTTTTGTTAGTGCTACACCTATTTCGGTTACGAATTATAGTGCTATGGCTGAATTTACGGTTTGTCCAAGTAATGTGGCAATTCGTCAGCTTAATAATTGTGTTCTTGATGCAAATTTTGCCAATGCCATCTCCCGTGGAGAAGCAGGTTCCGCCTTTACTGTAAGCGAAGCTCTTTCAGAAGGTCTTTTGCACGGCGATTGGGCTTTATATCCTCCAGATGATCTTACACGCAACCAAGATCCATTTTGTTACACGTATGGATATTGTTATGGGAATCTTGTGAAACTTCGTAAGGCTCGTATCATTCCAATTGGATGGGAGCTGGCAGCATCCTCTGCTTATAATAATCAAAGTAATCCAATCACTTTACGTGAAGCGGTTGAAGGATTTCACGAATGTAATACTGATGGAAAATTAGACGCATCTCACCCTTGGTGTCATTTAATTGATCCAAATTGGGTTTTAACTTATCCAGAAACACAGTGTCAGGCTTATGCCAATGGAGAAATTTTAACTAGTCAACTTGCGTCCGGGCGTGGGGGAGTTTGTGTAGATACCCCAAGTTGTATTTCAGAGGACGGTAATGGAAATTGTACTGGTGGTTTTGGCTACTGTACCCGCGAGAAAAATATCTGGCGCTTTGATGGTGATGAATGTCCAGAAGCTTATGCTTCTTGTCTTACTTTTAAAGATACGACTTCTGGAACTCAATCATCATGGCTTTTAAATACGGTTAATTTTGAAGGGTGTTCTCAATCCAATGCTGGATGTCTTTGGTATAAAACACAAAAAACACTAGATAATAAAAATACTTCAGATGAGACAGATGATAGCTATGAGTGGCTTGCAACAGATGAAGAATATCTTGTGGTTAAAGAAGACGAATCGCAAGATGCCTATCTTGATAGAATATACTTTACACATAATGTTAAGAGCTGTGATGAAACCGCGGCCGGATGCACGGCTCTATATGCAGTTGACCAGGATCTTTCACTTAATCTTGTTAGAAATCCAAGCTTTGAAGATGATGAAGATGGTGATGGTCTACCAGATTTTTGGTTTATTCAGGGTTCAGATACGAGTATTTTTGATGATTCTGGAGATTATAGTTTTGATGGACAAAATAGTTTTAGAATCACAAAATTATCAAGCCCTATTCAATCATCTATTGTCTTACAACAAGGCCTTTCGTATGTAGCGTCTTTTTATGCGAAAGATGAAGGAGGAGAAAAAGAACAAACACGACTTCAAATGAAATTCCGTACTTCAGATGGATCATTATTTGATTTAACAAATTATTCAACCACGTGTACACCTTGGACATCAACAAGTCTTCTTTTAAGTGCAACGCAAGTTGACTCAGAGGAATTTGAACGTTTTTTCTGTACATTTACCACTCCTTTTCTTGCTAATAAACAAGCCGA
>PFWS01000002.1 GCA_002791255.1 Candidatus Uhrbacteria bacterium CG_4_9_14_3_um_filter_36_7 | reverse complement strand
GTATATCCATAATTATTTACTAAAAGCTCTGCAATCGTACTTTTTCCAGCTCCTCCTGGGCCGGTAAGTAAAATAACTTTTTTCATATCAATAATGATTTCATTTTCAAAAAAAATTTCTCATAAACTAACTGTCTGTAAAAGAAATATTATCTCTTTGTGACAGAAAGCATTGTGAGGTAAGTTAAAATTCTTTGTAGGTAGATTCGCAACGGCGCTCAACCGCAATGATGATGTTTGTTCCTTGATCAACTTTACGAAAAATAATTCGAAAATTTCCTTTTCGCACACGGAATACATCAGATCTATCCTTAAGTTTTGTTACGTTCATATCCAAAAGATCATTTGACTGAATGCGTTGCATTAGTTCAAAAAGATGATCGCGGTCAGACCTTAGAAATTTCTTCAAATTTTTTATCATCCGATCGACCATAGCTAGTCAATCGCTTTGAGCGCTTTTATCACTTCATCAACAGGCATCCCGCCTTTTCGAAATTTGGTAAAATCGATAATTGTTTCCCAACCATCCTCGTCTATGGGAGAAATTTTAAAGAGTGGTTTAGAGCGTTTCATAACAATAAAAGAATCACCTTTTGCAACACGATTTGCATATTTTGTTACATTTTCTCTAAGCTCTTTGAGATTAACAAGATTATTCATATAGATAATTTTAAGATTATCTAAAGTTTATCTTGTTTATTTTTAAATGTAAATATCGATAATTTTATAAACGAAAAAACAGACGCTTTCACGACTGTTTTTCCACGATGGCAGGGGCGATAGGAATCGAACCTATGTCAGAGGTTTTGGAGACCTCCGTCCTACCATTGAACGACGCCCCTATATAAAAACTCCAAGGTTTAAAAATCGGAGTTTAAAAATTGAAAATTTCTTACTTCGCTCCCAAGAATAACATGCTGAAAAAGGCTTGTCGAGCTATAGATTCATAACTGTATTTATGCTAAACTAAAATCTTTGTTATCTTTATTATTTTCTTTTATGAAAAAAATTCTTATCCTTATTGGACTTCTACAAGCTCTTGGTGTATTTGTCTATTGTTTTCTTGTGGCTCTTGTAATGTTTGTTTTGCTTCCAAAAATTCTTACCACTCTCAATGTTTCCCAAATTCCTCAATTTCTTCCTTTTACCCTTATGCTCAGTTTTCTAGTTCTATCTGCAGGAATCACCGGATCGCTTGTCTTCGGCTATCCCGTCTATCTTGGACATAAACAAAAAATACGTGAAGCTTTAACTGTTCTTGGATTCACATTTCTCTTTTTAATTCTCATTTTTGCTATAACAATTGGTCTTCTCCTTGCTTTTGCTTAATAATATTTTCAAAATTTGATAAAACCTTCACAGGTATTTGATCCTATGAAGGTTTTTTAAATTTGTTAAGATAAATATCTATGGATCTATTTGATTTAAAACAACAAAAAAATAAAGAAAAATATGCTCCACTTTCTGATCGTCTACGACCAAAAACACTTGAAACTTTTCTTGGACAATCACACTTAGTTGGTCGTGGACAAATTTTGCAACAAGCTATTGAAAAAGATGAACTTCCTTCAATGATTTTTTGGGGACCTCCTGGAACAGGAAAAACCACACTAGCACGCATTATTGCAAACCTAACAAAATCGGCTTTTATTCAGTTCAGTGCGGTTCATGGAAATGTAAAAGATATCCGAATCATTCTTGGACAAGCCAAAGATCGACAAACATTTGAAGAAAAACGGACAATTCTTTTTGTTGATGAAATTCATCGATTTAATAAACTTCAACAAGATGCATTTCTACCATCAGTTGAAGATGGAACTATAGTTCTTATTGGTGCAACCACAGAAAACCCATCTTTTGAGATAAACTCTGCTCTTCTTTCTCGTTGTCGAGTATTTACCTTTGAACCACTCACAAATCAACAAATTCAAATATTACTTCAACAGGCTCTAACTGATCCAAAATCTGGTTTTGAAAAATTGCCAATAGAAATAGAAGAAGGAACCCTTGAATTTCTATCAATAGTTGCTAATGGAGATGCTCGAACTGCTTTAAATGCTCTTGAACTTGCCATCACGATAAGCACAAAAAAACAAGGAAAAATCATCCTTGAGAAAAAAACAATAGAAAAAAGTCTACAACGCTCTTCCCTACTTTATGATCAGCAAGCTGAACAACATTATAATATTATCTCGGCTCTGCATAAATCCATGCGAGGATCAGATCCAAATGCTGCTCTTTATTGGCTTGGTCGAATGCTTGAAGCAGGAGAAGATCCACTTTTTATTGCTCGTCGCTTAATCCGTTTTGCAAGCGAGGATATTGGACTTGCTGATCCACAAGCTCTTGTACAAGCAACTACAGCTTATCAAGCAGCTCATGCAATTGGTATGCCAGAAGCAAATGTGGTTCTTGCCCAAGCAGTGGTTTATTTAAGTCTGTCTCCTAAAAATAATAAACTTTATGAAGCTTATAATCAAGTTCAAGCTGATATAAAAAATCTTCCTCTTGAAAACGTTCCCCTCCACCTTCGAAATGCTCCAACAGAACTTATGAAAGAACAAGGCTATGGCAAAGATTATAAATATAACCCTAATGTAAGCGAAGAAGAGGCTAAAAAACAAACTTATCTTCCTGAATCTCTACAAAAAAGAAAATATTGGGAATAAAAAAAGAGCGCCCCCCAATACGCTCTTTTCAAAGCAAAAAAATTTCGAAAGAGCTTTTATGGTGGTGGTTCAAAACAAAAGGCACACCTCGCCTCGTATTTTTCCCTTCCACCAACAATAGTTGTTTGCATATCATCTGTAAGACGTTGACTGTAGATGGCATCTTCACCACATATTTTACAAACAGCTCTCTTCAGCATAGGTATATCTGCATGTAAAATAAGTTCTGGGACAGGACCAAACGGCCTTCCGGCAAAATCCATATTTAAACCAGCAACAACAACCCTTTTATTCATACGTCTAAGCTCTAGAGCTACCGGAATAATCTCAGGCCCAAAAAACTGAGCCTCGTCAATTCCAACCCAAACGAACCCGTCAACTCGTTTTAGGATCTGTCTGGCATCAGAAATAGAAACAGCCTCACAAACTACTCCTTCGTGCGATACTACCCTACCATTTCCTGATCTTGTATCTCGTTCATGATTAAAAAGAATGGCTGATTTATTCCCTAACACTGCTCTTCTCATGGCTGATTGAAGTTCTGTGGTTTTTCCAGCAAACATGCCGCCATAGATTACCATAAGATCACCACGTCCAACTTTCATTTCAAACCCTCCCTTAGCCGTAATTAATTTAAAAAATCTACGATTTCTGTCGTATTATATCTCAAACTAAAAAATCATTCCTGTGGATTGATTTTCAAACCTATAATTCTGCATCAATTTTTATGCCAACTGGACAGTGATCAGAACCAAAAACATCTGAAAGAATAAATGCGTCTTTTATTTTTGATAAAAATTTCTCTTGAACCCAAAAATAGTCCAAGCGCCAACCAACATTTCTTGCTCGAGCGTGTGTCTTCATATCCCACCAAGTATACTGATCTTTTTTATCTGGATAAAAATGACGAAATACGTCTACATATCCATAATCAGTTATTTTATCGAGCCAAGCGCGTTCAATTGGCAAAAATCCAGAAATATTTTCATTTTCTTTGGATCTGGAAAGGTCAATAGAATGATGGGCTGTATTTACATCACCACAAAAAATAATTGGTTTTTTCTTTCGTTCATACTCTTTAAGTAAAAGAAAAAAACGATCATAAAAACGCAATTTATAAGCAAGCCGAATTTCATCCCTACCACCATTAGGAAAATAAATATTAAATAAATAAAAATCTTTATATTCAGTTAAAATTATTCGACCTTCCTCATCTAAAATATCTTCACCAAAATGAGAAATTTCCATCAGTGGTTTTATCTTGCTTAAAGTGGCAACCCCGCTATATCCTCGCTTTTGAGCAGCATTCCATATACCAAAATATCCATTTGGATGAAGAATTTCATGAGTAAGCTGATCAGGGTGAGCTTTGGTTTCTTGCAAACACAAAATTTCTGGATTGGTTTCTAAAAGCCAAGTCAAAAAATTCTTTTTAATCATGGCTCTAATACCATTAACATTCCAAGAAATAATAAGTTTATATGACATAGAAATATTATTTTAACATATAGCCTAAGACACATCCTTATCCCCAGCCCTTCCTTTTTTCCCTTAAAATTGCTATAATAAAGAAAATTCATTCATAGTTTGTGCGTTATTATGGCTAAAATGACAAAAGGTCAACTTATGGCCACCTTGGCCGAAACAACCCAAATGAGCAAAAAAGAGGTTGTGCGTTTTATGGAGGAACTTATAAATATCGCCTATAAAGAAGTAAAGGCGAATAGTGAGTTTGCCCTTCCAGGGCTTGGTAAATTAGTGAAACAAAATCGCCAAGCTCGAACTGGTCGCAACCCTGCCACAGGTGAAACAATTCAGATTCCAGCAAAAACGGTTGTAAAATTCAAGGTTGCAAAAGCAGCAAAAGACGCGCTTCTCTAAAAGTTCTACGAGAGCGAAAAACAAAAAATCAGCTTAAGAGCTGATTTTTTGTTTACTTTGTTTCTTTGTGAAGTTTGTGCACCCGACACTTCTTGCAAAACTTTTTAATTTCAAGACGATCTTTAATCACTTTTTTATTTTTTCGTGAAAAATATCCAATATATGAACAATCAGTGCACTCCAATTTAATTTGATTTGCTTGAGACATAAATTCTTATAAAGAAACCGTAGTTTAGCAGATAAATTGATTTGACGTCAATAGTGGTGGCTGGAGCCGAAAGTGGGATTCGAACCCACGACCTACGGTTTACAAAACCGTTGCTCTACCAACTGAGCTATTTCGGCATATCGCATCAGGTATAGACTAATTAGAAAATACGCATTACTCAATTTCCTTTGGAAATTGTTGGTGGGCAGGGAGGGATTCGAACCCCCGAAGGCGAATGCCAGCAGATTTACAGTCTGCCCCCGTTGACCGCTTGGGTACCTACCCTTTTTTCCTAGCAATAAACGATAGTTTAATAAAAAAAAAAATAAACGTCAATTGAATGTATTTGGAAGATATCTATGTTATGATAAAAAAAGAGAATTATCTTGACGCACTCATTCAGCTGCTTTAAAGTGGAATGTTTTATTATTTATTTGTAATACATGCCTTATTTTATCTTCAAAAAAACATTACTAACTTTTTTTATTCTTTTAGCTACATTTGGTGTTCCTCTCTCTGTTTTTCATCCGCTTACGACCAGTGCGAACTATACTATCAATACGACTGATCTTAAAAAAGAAGAACCTGCCAAAATATCAAATCAAATATCTTCTGTATCATCTGATCGTACGAATAAATCTTTTCGCTATACATTTAAGAAACCAGGTATTCTTTACCAATCTAGCTCAATGGAAGAAAGCCGAAGCCGATATTGGTGGCTTTCATCCGGAGGGGCTTTAATAATACAAAATCATCAAGGAATGACCTTGCACGGAGATCAACCCAAAGGTTCAACGCTTCAAAAACGCTATGCACGTTATAACAGCAGTCATTCAGATGAAGGTTTACACCCACAAAATATTTTTCGTCTGATAACTCAAGATTCTTGGAAAGATTTCTCCCAAGAAATATATGTACGGATGGACGAAATACAGCTATCAAAAACAACCGATCGGGATGCATCTGATGGAATTCTTCTTTTTAACCGATATCAAGATCAACACACTTTATATTACGCAGGTATACGTGTTGATGGAGCAGCGGTTATCAAGAAAAAATATCAAGGACTTTATAGCACACTTGATTATCAACCATTTTTTGAAACTGGAACAAGTTCATATAATCGAAATAGTAATCCAAACTTTATTCCTAAAGATAAATGGATGGGACTACGTACCATCGTAAAAACTCTTGAAAATGGAAGTGTTCAAATTCAACTTTATATTGATAAAGAAGCAAATGGAAAATGGCAACTGGCAGCTAAGGCAATTGATACTGGTTCAATCGGAGGCCCTGTTATTAATAAACCAGGACATGGAGGTCTACGCACGGATTATATGGATGCAAGCTTTGATCAATATTACATTCATGAACTTGATTAAAATTAAAATTTAATCAATTTGAGAAACCGATACCCATAATGCATGAACACTTGCATTGTCAATCAAAGGATCCCAAGTTTTTATACCAACCCCTCCACTTGGAGCAATCTCTCCCTCTGGAAGCACGGCTGAAATAATCGGATCTCCATTTATTCCACAAGTGATTACCTGTCCATCAATATGTTGATAAGGTCGAAAAGATTCGTCTCTATTAAAAACAGGCATATTTTTTCGAGCAATAGTCTTTTCAATATCAGATGATTGATATTGAATCAAAACCGCATTTTCATGAAAAGTACAGCTTGCGTATCGATTAACATCTCGATAACGCCCGATAAGAGATACACTTAATCCTTGTTCCACCACAACTTCCGATTCAAACCGATAAGATGTCCATGAATAGGCACCATCAAGAAATGAAAGTCCACCAGTTGTCTGTTCTGAAGCACTAATAGTCATTCCTTCGTGTTCAAACACCTGATCTCCCCAAATATCAATCCATCCACGTTGAATTTCGAAACTATCTACATACGGAAGATATTTTTCCTCTCCACGGGAAAGATAATCAACTAATTCTTGCCCACTCCAATCTGAACGAACTGAAATACGCCTTAAACGAAAATCATCAGAGGAGTATTCAATGGGATAATTAAACGTAAAACCTTGGCTTGCCCAAAACTGAAAAAAATCAGCCAAAGGAAAAACGGGTTTTATTTGTTGTTCCACTTCTTTTTCTGCATCCGGAAGGTTTATAGTATTTTGGCCAAAGTCTCCAAAAGGAAAAGCAAAAGCTAAAGATGTTACTCCAAATGATTCAATTGCCTCTTTTGAAATCTCAAAATCTTTACGTATACGCTCTCTATATTCTTCGATTGTTTCCATACGTTGTTCTTGATCTAACCAAGCAAGATTTGAAAGAAAATGTCCAAGGGTTCCTTTTTCATCAATAGGAATAAGAAAATGGGCTTCATGTCCGTGCGATTGAATTTTCCACCGCCCACTTTCAATCATCTTTTCAACTTCATCACGAGAAAGATAGTAAACTGATCCATCTACAGCTGAAGTTGAAGTAATAATAAACATTACTGCTTTATAATCAAGAGCTTTTAAAACAGGGTCTGCATATTTCCAACTTGTTCGTATTCCATCATCAAAAGTAAGAAGAAACGATTTTTCTGGTAATTCAGCATTGTTATACATAAAATCATAAAATTCTTCTAAACTAACCGTATTCCACCCATCACGTTTAAGTGCAAACATTTGATCACGAAAACGAGATCTAGTAACTTCACTATCATCAAATCTTGGAAGACCATGATAGACAAGAACAGGAATAGCTCGCGCGTCTTCTTTGGCTTGTGCGCGTGCTTGTAAAGATGAATCAAAAAAAGTCATTGCTTTTGTTTGAAGAAAGAGAACATTCATAGTGATTTCATTTGCCATTCGTCGTGCTCCTTGAATCAACTGGTCTGGTAAAAAATATTTTCCAACAAGTAAAACAAAAATACCTATAAAAAATAAAAGTCCTAGACTGTCTCTTAAACGATTTTTTATCCTCGGTGCCATAATGATTTTTTAATCGTTAATGCGGAATAGAAAATAAGCCAAGAAAAAACAAGTGTTGAGAGAATGCTCATAAGTGGTCTATATAACCATCGATAATTTCCAGGGATGCGTAGCCGATAAGCAAGTCCGAATAGTAATCCTACATAACAAATTCCTGCTAAATATAACCAAGCAGAAAGAAGATTGCCTGTTAGTGGCAGATAGATAAGGTGCCTGAAACTAATGATTGGACCAAGAAGAACAAAAAGAATGTGTAAGTAATAGACAAGAGCTACAGGTAAAGGCTTTTTATAAAAATATCGACCAGTCAAAAAGATGCTACGAATAAAACTTTTTTTCCATCGTATTTGTTGACGAATAACTTTGTGGAAAGTATCTGGTACAACTGTCCATGCGTGGGCACAAGCCGTATAAACAACCAACCAATCCTGTATTGGATAATCTTTTTTGCGGACAAAGGGAGAATTTTGATGACGTTTTTTTAGCTTTGGTCCAATACTTGCAGACGAAAGAACAAAATTCGTAAGCGATCTATCTGTTGAAAATCGAAATTCTTTACCAAGAAAGGTATCGTGTGTCCACGCGGGGATATAGTTATAAATAGCTTCACGCCGAAACATCGCAAGTGGTCCTGATACACAAGTAACCGCCCCAAAAATACTTTCAAACGATTTACGAATCGAAAATTGTCCTTCATACCATGTATCTTGAATTTTTGTTAAAAGACTATCCTGAGCATTTAAGGCTCGTACATGTCCATTGACTGCGCCAATTTTTGGGTTGTCATACATTACAGCAACCATTTTTTCAATTGCATCTGATTCAATAACAGTGTCACTATCGGTGAAAGCAAAATAATCACCGGTAGCCCGTGCCATAGCAGCAGCAATCGCCCGTTTTTTCCCAACATTTCTACGCCGGTGAATTACTGTAATTTCACCTTTTGCCGCATAAGCATCTAAAATTTCAGCGGTTCGATCACTACTTGCATCGTTTACAACATAAATTTTTCGTCGAGGATATGTTTGGGCAATGAGTGAATCAAGACATCGACCAATAACTACTTCTTCATTACGAACTGCTAAAATAATACTTACATACGGTGGTTTTTTTTGTTTGGAAAAATTCCGTATACGTACCTTTTCGTATGGATCTTTATAAGCAAAAAAGACCGTGATAAAAGTGACAAAAATAACAATAGTCACACTTGACCCGTAAACATAAAACAAAATATTTGGATTTTCTGTGCGAAAAAACAACTTACCAATCAAGACAACCAAAAGAGTTAACAGAATAACAAGAATCATTAGACGTTGATGATAGTTTTTTGCCATAAACAAAGAAATTATGTTCCAATTCCAATATAATGAATTCCTTTTTCTTCAAAAGGTTCCTTGGATAGACAATTTCGCCCATCAACAATCAAAGAAATTTGATATCGCTTAAGTAGCTCAGGAGTAATAGTTTTAATAAATTGATCATGATCGGTTGCAATTACTGCTACATCAGAACCTACTAAAGCTTGTTTAAGGGAAGTCGCTGATGAATCTTTTGGTAGATATGGATCATAAGCTCTCACTTGAAAGCCGCGTTGTTTAAATAATTTAATCATGGTATGAGATGGGCTTTCTCTTTGATCATCGGTATTACGTTTATATGCAAGCCCAAGTACGGTTACTACCTTACCGGAAAGATCTTTTGAACCATTGCTAGCAAGAGCTTGATACGTACGTTCAACAGTGTGCTCTGGCATAAAATTATTTACTTGTCTAGCTGTACGAAGTAAATGTAAAGAAACACCATTCTTTTGTGCACGTTCAATTAAATAATAAGGATCCACTGGAATACAATGTCCTCCTACCCCACAACCAGGATAATGAGGCAAAAAGGCAAATGGCTTTGAAGAAGCTCCTTTAATAACATGAACTATATTTATACCAAAGGCTTCAAATGCAATAGCTAGTTCATTAACAAAGGCAATATTTACATCACGAAAGGCATTTTCAACCATTTTGACTGCCTCAGCTTCTTCGGATGATTCCATTTCTTCAACCTGAACATTTCCAAGTATCTTTCTATACCAACTTGCTGCATTTTGTGTACTTGCTTTATTGACTCCTCCAACCACACGTGGAATATTCTCAACATGCCAATAAGGATCAGCTGGATTAATTCTTTCAGGACAATGTGCTAAAAAAAACTCACCTTTTTCTATAGAAAGCCCTGAACCTTTTTCTAAAATAGGTTGTACAATATCACGGGTTGTTCCTGGATAAATAGAAGATTCAATTACTACAAGTGTTCCTGGACGCAAAAACTGTGCAAAAGAATAACAAGCTTCTTTTAATGGACGAAGATCTGGTTCATGTGCGTTTGTTACAGGGGTTGGAACACAAACAATCACTGTCTGTGCTTGTTCAACCACCCGAAATTCTGTAGTAACTGAAAGTTTTTTTCCTACAGGAAAATTTTTTAAGAGTGTTTCATCATGAAATGGAAGCTCACGGTGTTCAATAAGAAATACTTTTTTTGCATCAATATCGACTCCAGTGACTTGCTTAAGGCGTTTTTTCATAAGAAAAAGCAAAGGAAGTCCGACATATCCAAGTCCAATAACCACATTTGTATTTGTTTTAGATCTAGTGGTTATTTTTTTGTTCTTCTTAAATTTATCGCGCGAAATTTCTGATTTAGTTTTTTTAACAAGTGTTGAAAATTTTTGTGAGATGGCCATAAACAAAATAATTCAATTTATTTTATTAAAACAAAACACTCGGGTTTTGTTTTGACCCTGTCTTTTATCCTCACGAAAAACGATTAAACGAAAAAATGACTCCTTTTAAATCATGGGTTTATAAAAAAAATATTCAAAGCAAGAAAAGTGTCACATTTTTGTTTAGAAGCAAATAACATAATTTAATTCTATAAGGATAGAAAAGACAAAGTCATCTAAAATCAACCATTACTTTCAAGATAACATATCTATATTAAAAAATAAAAAACACACCCTGTTTTTACAATGTGTGTTCTTTTTTCTCTTGACTCAATTCTTAAAATTTTTCTTTAAGCGCTCAGTCGAGAGCCCCGGCTAAGACGTTTTTTAAACCGGGGGCAGCTTCGAGGCCCCGGCTTCGTCAGCAAGGGTCCCGTTGATGGTGCCGTTTAGGCTCGACATAAGCCGAACCAAGACGGGAAGAAGAAAGTCATAAGACCTCCTTTCTTCTTTTGGCACATTTTCCATAATGGACGGGTGTGCTCGTATTCCCGTTGTTTGCCATTTGGCAAACTGTCCATTTTACCGATGGACTTCGGGGGCAAGTATAAAGGCTTACCCAACCTTTTTCCTCCCTTAATTAAAAATGAAATGTTTTGCACACTATTCATTGAACAGTGTGCTATTTTCCTCTCGTTTTAACGAAAAACGTGAGTCGAAACGGGATGCCATTGACCGACACAGAATGATTTCTGTGTTTTACTATGGCCCAAGGATGTTTCAGATTAACCTGCTCTCTTCCTGGCAGGAGGCCTAAACATTAAGGCCTTATGACCTGTTTGGGTTGCCAGCCCTTAAGGGTTTCACAGATCACCGTGACCCTACATGCTTTGGCGCGACCCTTTGGGGTATTGCTACCCACTCGACGCCCTGATTACTTACATAAAACCATTACGTAAGATCAGGAGATATCCTTAAACAGCCTTGCTTCGTACTTAGGATTCATCATCCCTTTCCTAACGCTCTGTTTAGAACATCCGCATGTTGCGCCGAACTTGCCTCTATATATCCGCGTCTGAACGGCAAGCCTGGCCCTTCGCAGAGCCTTCAGACGTTTCTTTCATTGAATCATCATCCTCCTTTTTTCCCTTTTCAGGGAAAACAGGAATTTTTTTCGACCGCCGACTATTTTTAGCACCCAGAACTGGCGGCCAGGACAATAGACCTGTTGCTAAATAGGTGTAATTGATAAAATAAGAAGGTATAAACTT
>PFWS01000026.1:12125-12320 GCA_002791255.1 Candidatus Uhrbacteria bacterium CG_4_9_14_3_um_filter_36_7 | reverse complement strand
AGTTTACGATGAAATGGCATTCCCTTTAGATGATCAAGCATCCTCGAGCCTATTACTACGTCAGCCCCATTTTGGATAGCTAAAATAAACAAAGGAATTTTCTCTACATCATGTTGACCATCTGCATCAAGGGTTAAAACAATATCAGCATCATGATTTTGAGCTGCACGAAAACCAGTTCCAAGCGCTGCGCCA
>PFWS01000026.1:0-12086 GCA_002791255.1 Candidatus Uhrbacteria bacterium CG_4_9_14_3_um_filter_36_7 | reverse complement strand
CAACTTCTTGCTATTAAAGCAGTCTTATCAAAAGACCCATCATTAATCACAATTATCTCATCAACAAATGGAGCTGCATGATTTAATACAGTCTCAATCATTTTTTCTTCATTATAAGCTGGGATAACCGCCACAATTTTCATACTACTTTTATTCAAGAGTAGTTAAAATCAATTTGTTTGCCCGGATATCTTCAATGGTTTTTTGTAAACCATCGGATAAACGCGTAAGAGGTAGCCATCCAAGTTCTTTCATTTGAAAAATATCTGGTAATCCAAGAGAGGTAAGAAAGGCAAATGAGGGTTTAAATATCACCTGAGATGATGAACCAATCATTTTAATAATCAAATTTGCTACATCTACCATACGCAGATCTTCATCACTTCCAAGATTCCAAGGTCCAGATCCAGGTGTGGCTGCCATACAGCGGTATAGCCCATCAATAACATCTTCTATATAACAAAGAGATGTTGTGAATGTTTCGTCACCATAGACAACCAAATTTTTTCCTTCAAGAGCTGCTAAAATAAAATCTGGAATCAAATGTCCATCAAATAAGGGCATGCGCGGACCATAAGTCCGAAATAAACGAACGATTTTTATATCAAGATCATGTACTTGTCGATATGTTTCAAACATTGTTTCTGAAAATCGACGTCCTTCATCATAACAACCCCTGGGAGTCAGATGATTCACAGCTCCTAAATAATCTTCTTTAAATAATCTGGTCTGTTCTTGCCTTGGACCATACACAACCGAACTTGAAGAAAGTAAAATTTTTGAACGATATTTTGTTGCAAGCTCGAGAATCGAATGATTAGCAATTGAATTTGAAAGAAGGGTTTGAATTTTAAATTGATCAAATTTACGAATAGAGGTAGGACATGCTAGGTGATAAATTTCTTGAATGCCGTGAAAGGGAATACGAAATCGTTCAAGTTCTTTAAAAGATTCAAGGTCAAATGGTTGATTTAAATCTAAACGTAAAAATTCAAAATAAGGATTAGAAAGAAGGGGTTGGATATTGCGAGGATGAGAGGTAAGAAAATTATCAATGCATATAACATGTGCACCCTCATTTAAGAGTCGTTCACATAAATGAGACCCAATAAACCCTGCCCCTCCAGTAACAATAATATTTTTTGGTTTTGATTCAGACATATTTTAATTTCCTGCAAGATTTATACCATGTCTTTGGTCTTCTTCAAAGGCAAAGAATCCACCGATATCCTCTGCCTGCAAATTAAATGATCGTACATGTGGGCCACCGGAAGGTCCAGCACCTGTCCAAATCTCATCGATTCCATCTTGGTTAAGATCTCTTGCAAAAACACGGACACCCCCATTAAAACCTTCATTATAAGCCAAAAAAGACTGTAGTATTTGGCCATCTTGAGAAAAAATTCGTATTTCTGGCTTAAGACCACTATTCATACCAAGAATGATTTCCATATTCCCATCTCCATTTAGGTCTCCTGCATTTATGAAAGGGTTTGTTTGGCCTGTATGAGCAATGACAAATTCATATTTAATAAGACCAGTTGAAGCAAAAACGCGCACCATCAAAAAATTCTGTTTTGGTACTTTTGTTAAAACAATAATCTCGTCTTTTTGATCGGCATCTATATCAGCCGAGGTAAGATGAATAGACTCATAGGTGTTTCCAAACGGGAAAAATCGATCTATTAGTTCACCTTGCCAAGTATACGTTTTAATTTCTCCGTTTCCTCCTATATCTGATGCAACCAAAATTTCTTTTTGTCCATCTCCATCTACATCAGCAACAGAAACAAATAATCCAATTCGATCTGTTTCAAGACCAGCAAAAAATTGAGAAATAACTTTTCCTTCTTTGGTAAAAATACGCACTTGCGGACCACCGCCCTTACCTGGCACAGTGATAATCTCCTCTTGCCCATCTCCATTAACATCACCTACTGCTAAACGAACCCCCCCTAAAAAAGCTTGATCATAAGCATAAAATTCATTTAGCTTGACTCCAGAATATGTATAACGTCGCACGAGTGGTATGGATCCTTGATCTTTACTAACCACAAGCCAAGATGAGGTTGGTTGTAATAATTCATTTTTAGACTCAAATTCAGTGGGAGTAAATTGTTGTGCAAGCAACAAGGCTTTTTCAATATTAAGACGTCCAGCCCCAAGCTGTCCAGTTGCTTGTGTACCCTGCTCTTTTAAAGGATCCGCGGAGAGTTTTAAAATAAGTAAAAGATCACTGGGAGTTAACTCAGGAAATCGTGATAAAACAAGAGCGGCGGCTCCAGCAACCAAAGGGGTTGCCATAGAAGTTCCTTCCCAATAACCACCATCAAGATTATAAAAGTCAACAGAAGAGGCTTCGTGATAAGATAATCCATAAATATCTACTCCAGGAGCTGAAAGATCAGTGCACAGAGAACCATAGTTAGAAAAATCTGCTCGTGTATCATTTTGATCAGTTGCTGCAACTCCAAGCACCGGATCCGTTCCGTTTTCTTCCACTATACAAGCAGGGTAAATTGGGTATTTATTAATATTGATTCCACCATGACTATTTCCAACAGCCGCAACCACTAAAACCCCTTTTTCATACGCCCGATGAATGGCTTCAAAAAAGGCAGGATCAACACTTGTGCCAGTAAAGCTTAAATTAATAATACGGGCTCCATTTGCTATCGCATAATCAATTGCTAAAGCCGCATACCTTGAATCACCAGATCCAAGCTCATCCAAAATACGAATGGGCATAAGACGCACATTCCAATTAAGCCCAGCAACGCTACTTAAATTATTAGTCACAGCCCCGATCATCCCAGCTACAAGTGTCCCATGAGAAACAGCCTCTGGATCATAAGATTCATGTTCTAAGGCATCAGGAAATCCATCGTTTTCTAAAAAATCCCATCCATAAAAATCATCAACATATCCATTTTGATCGTTATCAATTCCATCATATAGAATTTCATTTGTATTTATCCAAAGCTGTTTTTGTAAATCAGGATGATTTAAATCTACACCTGTATCAATAATGGCAACAATAATATCTCGAGAACCTTTTGTAATTTCCCAAGCCTGTGGGGCACGAATTTTTTCAAGATACCATTGATCCAAAAAATGAGGATCATTGGGAGTAATGGCAATGGCCTGAGCTGGAAACAAAATAAAAAAAAGAATAACATGAAAAAATCGACTCATAAAACTCCTTGGGTATTCTTGGCTTTATTTTCTGTTTCTTTAATAAGTTCTCTGAGTGATTCATTTTCTGGATCCATTTGCAAGGCAACTTTATAATGAGAAATTGCTCGTTCATAATCTCCTTGAGTTTCGTACCAATTGCCAAGACGAATTAAAAGACTGCGTGTTTGTCCCAAGCTTGCAATCGCTTCTTCAAGTAATATTTGAATTTCTTTGCGTCGATCTGGAAAATACTCTTCAATAAGATCAGCTAGTTTAATATATGTAAGATCATATGGATTTAAAACAATTGCCTGGTTCCAATGGGATTCTGCCCCTTTAAAATCCCCCATCTCTTTAAGGGTTTGTCCAAGATTTTCATGGGCCGGAGCATCATTTGGATAATCACTCAAAATAGATTCATACCATTGTTTGGCACTAGCAAGATCACCAAGACTGTAATAAAGATTACCTAAAGTCAACATTTTTGAAATGTCATTTGCTATGGTTTCATCATAAGCCATAGAGTTTTCAAGATCACTTCGACGTTTTTCAAGATTCTCTTGAGCTTCTTTAGTAAGCCCACGATCAACCCAAGTAGTTAATTCTATATCAACTAAGGTTGAATCAGGTTGTTTGCGTTCAAAATTCCAGACCAACCCTATCACTACTAAAATTACAAGAGCGATAACAAAAAAAATAGGCTGTTTTTTAGAAGATATTTTTTCATTCATACATGGTGAGTATATAAAAATTTTCTCCCTTCGACAAGATAAAAACCAATCCCCTATCTCACAAAGAAATAGGGGATGGTTTTTTGTAACTCCTTATTATTTGTAAAAACAGAAATCTGTCTTTAGCAAATGTTCCTACTAAAATTAGTAGACAAAGGTTCCACCGCGAACTGGAAGTTCTTTGATGTAGTTACAGTTAATATCAGCACCAGAATTCTGGTTAGCATCTTCCCAAGTACAAGCATCGCGTGGAGTTGAGAGTGCATCAGCTGTAGTCTCGGTTGGAATGCTTACACGGAAGGAATCATCGCTTGAAGAACTTGCGCCAGTTGTATCAACTTCAAGGATGAAGGTGATTGTTTGTCCAGCTCCAATCTCAGGCGCAGCAGTTGATCCGCTTGCGTCATCAAAATCAAGCAAGGCATAGGCCATATCAACATCTTCGGTAGATGTACAAGCAGCTCCTGTTGACTTAATGAAAGTCCAGTCTGTGGAATCATCAAGCAAATTAGATGGGTCAGAAGACTTGTAGAAACTCCATTTTGTAGCAGAAGCTAACTCTGTTGAAGTTCCATCACCACATTGGTTCCATTTGGATGATCCATTATCTGTGGAAGATAATTCGAACAATAAACTATTCAAAGTAACATATCCACGAGAATCAGCAGATACATTCAAACGAAGTGCTTCACTAAACCCTGGGGTTGCAGCGCCAGATGGGCTACCAGAAGCTTTGGTAATGGTTGGACGTGTCTTACGAATTTGTTGAGCATTAGCAAGAACGTACGTATTTACCGTATCTTCATTAATGGTAGATCCAGAACTCTTACCAACAAACTTACAGTAATTGGAGGTAATATCATTATCACAATTCAAGTTAAGTTTGAGGTAATTTCCGCTTGTAGCACCTGTTGAGCTAGCATCATTTGTATCAACCCACAAATCAATCTTAGCAGAATCTCCGGCTTCAACTGTGAAATCTTCGATACCATCAAATTTCACTGTATTGCTTGAAAGATAGCTTGTTAAGGTTTGGGTCTGACCAGCATCATTTGTGTATGTTAGTTTAACTGCTGAGGCAATAGCATCAGATCCAGCTGAAGAACAGGCAGTTCCATCTGATGGAGCTGAGCTTACATTACAGTTGCTAAAGTAAAGACTCTTGACTTCAAAATCTTCTGTTGAAGCCGTAATCTTATAGGAAGCAACATGTACGCTTGTAGAAGAACCAAGAATGATATCTGATACAGGCATACTACCATCTGCAGCAACAGCAATTGTTCCAGCACTTGTAAGAGTAATGGCAACAGTTGGGGTTGTGTTACGGTTGCTGGCGGTTGGGGTAATGGTATCTCCATCTGCATCTTCTGCACTGACATCTGGGTTACTGGAAGAATCTAATGGAATACTAAACATGTAGATATCATTAGCCGCATCTGTTGTTTCAAGAGCAACATTACTAAAGTTACAGCGAACAAATAGTTTACCAACTTCTCCAGCTTCAATTGTCCAATCAAAATTCTCAAAGAGAATTTTATCGCTAGAATTTGGAGATTCTGGTCCATCAATTAATGTTCCTGTGTAACTATCATAAAGACTACAAGAACTAACATGGTCACCAACATCAATATCATCATCAATATCGCTACTAAATTCAGCATCATCATCTGCATGTCCCTCAATAGTAAGATCAGTAACTTTCACATCAGAAGCGCGTCCGGCTGTGAAAGAAAATCCAACTGTATCAATACTGCTCACTCCTTTTACGTATGTTCCACTTGAAGGTGGTTGAGAAACAGCAATTGCAAGGGAAGCAGATTGAGTAGTCATGAGGTTAGAAGTAAGATCTGCGCTTGGAATAATATCTGTTCCAGCAGTTAATGAATCGCCGTTTGTATCTTCTGCGCTCACTTCACTCATATCTAAAGTAACTTTATAGACATCAGCGGATACTGCAGAAGAATAAACATCAGCAGTTACATAAAGATCTACACTCTCACCTGCATCTAAAGCTTGCGTATCACTAAATGTAAGAGTTTGAGATGTGTCATCTGAGCTTGAGGAACCTGCGTTTGTGGTTGTAAGATCCTGTGGACCCATAAAAATGGTTCCATCTGCCAAACGGAAAGCAATATCTGTAAGGTTTGCGTGAGTAGTACTGCTTGTGTAGTAAAGAAGATCACCTGTATCAGCTGCTGAATCACAACCAGAAGCAGATGTACTATCACAGGCAACGATCAATTTCAATTGCTCAATAGTAACTGCATTAGCGGCTGTAACAGTGTATTTGGCAAGTGTAACATCATTCATGTCAATACCAATATCACTGGCTGAAGGACCATTGAAGGTAAAGGTAAGTTTACCACCTTGAATGGTGGAATAAGAACAACTGGCAGAAGAAGAGGAGCATGTTCCACCTGTTGCATTGTACGTTCCGGTATCTCCTGTGTTATCTCCCATGTCAATTGTTAAATTAAATCCATAATCATCGCCAACCGCAGTAACATCTGCTGGTTCTTCAATCGCGACTTTAATATTATCACTTGCTTGTCCGCCAATATCAGCGGTAACTGTGAAAATATTATTATTTCCTTCTTTAATATAGAAAGGATCATCAAGATCAAAGAGAACAGAATCACCAGAAGTATTTACTCCTGTAGCAACTAAAGTGCTGCCATCTAGAATTTTATAATTACTATGATCTGCAGCTTTGCTAATATCAAGTGTCATTGCATGAATATAAGCTCCTTCGGTTGAGCTAGCTTCGACTTTAAACTTTCCAATAGTGGCATCTTCTTGTCCGATACTTGGATTGGAAATCGAGCTATTCTTAGTAATCGTCAATTCTCCAACATGAGTTGAAGAAAGAGTCATTGTATTACCAAAAGCTCCAAAGCTTCCAGTAACTGATGATGGACCTGAGATGCTTGTAGAAACATCGAATCCAACATTAGCAGTAGCACCAGAAGTAACACTTGTTGCAATATCAGCACGGATACTAAAATTACGTGTTTCACCAGCATCAACACTTAATGAAAGCGCACTGAAAGTCGCATCACGAGTTGAGCTGTTTAAAGTCTTTCCTTTAGTAAGACGTGTTTCTCCTTCGTAAAGATACATCTTGGAGAAATTAGATGTTGCTGCAAGTCCTCCAAGGTGAACAATCATGCTATCAATAGAAACATCTTCATTTGAAGTAGCTGTGAATTTAAACTTAGCAAGTTCAACAGAGAAAGCTCCAGCTGGAATTGTTTGTGAAGCTGGTGTATCAGAAGCTACGCTTACTGAAAGAGCACCAGAGGTGGTTGGTGTACTTCCACTTTCTGTTAATTGAGCTGCATCTGTATATTCAGCAACCTTTGAAGTGATTTCACTTCCAGTTGTTAAACCAGCAAGATCAATACCGCTCCCATCAAGATAGGAACGATCTTGAAATCGATTTGCTCC
Source organism: Candidatus Uhrbacteria bacterium CG_4_9_14_3_um_filter_36_7 (assembly GCA_002791255.1). GTDB lineage: Bacteria > Patescibacteriota > Patescibacteriia > UBA9934 > GWF2-40-263 > UM-FILTER-36-7. Next base: position 4,731 of record PFWS01000026.1, on the reverse strand, counting down.
ATTATCATTAATAAGGTGTTTTTCACCTTCCCAAACAAGATATTTACTTCCACTCATAGAAACAAGCGCGCCATCATGGGCATCACCTGCATCCATAAGAGAAGCACCAACTGAATAATCAACAAAGAAGACATCTGGAACATCATCAATCATTTGATTCCAGTTATCTCCAGCAAGGCCTTGTGCCACACTTTCTGACTCAACCCAGTGTAATACACCATTTTGAGCTATAGCATAAGTCTTAGGATCGCTTTGGATTTTTATCCAACGAGATCCTGGACGATAGACAATATTGCCAGCAAGAGGAATGCTTGCAAGTTCGCTATCGGTAATGGTTTTTATCCCACTGAAATTTTCATACCAAGTAAAATATGTTTTTTCATTGGGAAACGCATAACGTTGACCATCTGTTGCATAATAATACACTGTCGTAAGAGTTGTTCCACGAATGACATCACCTGCAGCAAAAGTTTCTGCTTTTGCTGTTAAAGGAGCCAAAATGGACGCAATTCCCATTGACCATAGTAATGTGCTTACTACAACAAGAGACGTTAACGTGCGTCGTGTAAATGCATGCGCATCAGTCATAATCTGTTTTTATTTATAACCCAAGTTAAACTTGGGCGAACCTTTTGTTTATTTAATAGAAACTGTCTTTATTCTGCTTATTAAGCAGATCGACCTTTTAAAAAACAGTTTAAGAAGCATTTGAACACCTCCTTCCCTTGACCGATCGATCGAGTCGGACAAGACAAAGGAATAAATATGCCTCTCTCTTATCATCTCAGTTAATAAAGAGACGATAAGAGAATGCACATTGCTTATTCTAATTCTTGATTTGTACTCATTTCAATCTCCATATCTGTAAGATAGTTTTCAATATTTCCTAAATAACCTTTTAGTTCGTATATTATATCAAAAGCACGTCGATATCCACCAGCCGCAAAAATATCCATAGATTTTGTTAGTTTCTCATCAAAAGTTCGTAAAATAAGCCCAAGTTGTTGTAAATCTTTTTGATTATTTAAATTTAAATCATTCTCTTGAGAAACAAGAATTGTTTGAACAGTTTTTAAACGCTCAAGAACCGTACTTTTTCGCATTTGAATATCTGAAACATCTTTACGAAAAATACGATCAAGATCTTGTTTTGTTTCTTTTTTTGGTTGTGATTCCTGCTGACTGACAATAACTTCTACAGCTTGTTGATTTGCTGCTTCAACTGTTTCTAATACATTTTTTACATCAGCTTGATTTTCTTTTAAAACTTCAGGCTGACTTTGTTGGATAACCACATGATACCCATCTACTTGTTCATTAATTTCTTTTGCCATTTGAATGGCAGTTTCAGGCTCTTGGGTACGCAATTGTTGTAGTGATTCATTAACAGCCTCCATTTCGCGTTGAAAGGCTTGAGCTGCTTCTCGCACTAAATATTCTTTTTCACTTTTTACTGATCGAGTAATATTTTTCATTTCTTGCAAACGACGATTAGCAAATCCAACTTGAAGTCGCGCACGCTTCTCGCTATTAGCAGTTAAGCCTAACTGGACTCGTTCACTTACGAGCTTTACAGGATAAAGAGCATCGCCAGGAATACTTTGAAAGGCTGCATTTGCGGCCATAAGCGAACCACTAAAAATAAACATGAAAAAAACCGCTAAACTGGCAATGGGGCGAAGAAATGAATGATTCATTATCCACAAAAAATAAAAAGAAATATTTTTCCATGAATAAAGATTGCTTTGATATGACTCTTGTTGAGAATATGTATGAATATCTCTTTGAATTTTATTCCAAATTTCGGTTTGTTTTTGAACAGAAAAATCACCACCAAGCACTGGATGTTTTTTTTGTGTTCTTAATAAATGAATAAGTTCTTTTTCGTTCATACTATCTATTTTTCTTCATGAGCTTTAGTCTGTTCATCAAGAATTTCTCTTAGGGTTTTTAAGGCTCTATGAAGGTGAGTTCGCGTGGCTCCTTCTGATTTTTGTAATCGTCTTGCAATTTCTCTAATAGAAAGATCTTCAAGATAGCGCAATATAATAATAATTTGATCACTTTCATGAAGTTGCGACAATACTTTCTCTTGTAAAAAAACCACATCTATTTTGGCTTGTTGTTTCTCTTGATCTCGAATGGTTTTTTCATAGACTGATTTTGACGCAGGCACTTGACTCCAATCATCAACTAATTCTTGAGGTCGGCGTTGTCTATAATATTCAGCAATAACTCCTCTGGCAATTGTGAAACTAATACCAGAAACACTCTCTACCTTTGTTCCCGTTAGATAATTCCAAAGTCTAATAAAAACCATGGAAAGAGCATCATCAATTTCGGATTCTGGAAGCTTTATCGAAAGAAAACGCCTAATCGCTGGGCTATATTTTTGATAAAGCTTTTCAAAGGCTTTTTCATCCTTAAAAAAGAGAATTCGATACAGGAGAAATTTTTCTTCTATCGTATACACAATAGTAGTCGTTATAAATCTTAAAAGTGTTACATGAAAATCATAAAAAAATCAAGGGGTTTTTGACATAAAAAATACCTTTGACTAAACTAGTGTTGACAGAAACGTCAAAGTATATTAACATTTATTGTTCTTATTTATGTCAACGAATAATATCATACGTCTATCTGTTTCTGAGGCTGCTAAATTATTTGGGGTAAGCCAAAGAACGGTTCGCCGAGCCATTACTAATCAAGAACTTACATATATTGTGGTTCAAGGACGTTATAAAATCCACTTTGAATCTCTTTTAAAATGGTCTCAACAAACAACAGCAATGAAAAATAAACGTGATCAACAAGGTATTGGACAATATGTAGCTCAATGGAAAATACGCAATCGACTTTATAGTCCAAACCCAAAAATGTTTGAAGAGAGCAATGATCAACAAAAACATGAATCCAAAAAGAACTAAATTTTCCTTTCTGTCTTACTTGTTTTTATTTATTTTTATTCCTGTTTTTTGCTTTAGTTTTTTTCCTCAAAACAATGTGGTTGCTTATACGGATGAAAATAAATTTGTCCGAACTGCTAATTATTTTCTTCTTTCAGGTCCACGCCTAGAAGAAACAGAAACCCTCAAGAGTTTATCACGATTTGATCTTATTGTTCTTCCAGCTGAAGCACAGGTTTTTAATAAGACTTTTTTTACACAAATACGCAAATTGAATCCAGATATCATTATTTTAGCCTATGTTCCAACTGTAAGTTTTAATCATCTATATTGGTCTGATGCTCTTCATATTAAATTAAAAAAGGGTATCCGAGCTGAGTGGTGGCTTCAAGATGGAAACGGAAATCCAAAATCTATTTGGCCAAATACATCTGCTTTAAATCTCTCCTCTGGTTGGAATGCCTATCTTGCCTCATTTGTCTCAAATGAAATAATGAGCACAGGGCTTTGGGATGGTGTTTTTTATGATGAAGTGAGTGATGAAATTGCCTGGATTTCTCCAATTGATATCAATCGTGATGGAGCACCTGATGTTGCTAAGGAAGCAAATGAAAATTGGGAGCAGTCCTATATTTCTCTTTTTTCTCAAACCAGATCACTTATTGGCAATGAAAAAATCATTATCACCAATGGAAGCTCAAAGCGTTCTTATACGCCTTATGTAAATGGGCGAATGTTTGAATCATTCCCAACTCCATGGGAAGGAGATGGGGGCTGGCAAACAGTTATGAAAAATTATCTTTCGCTTGAACATGAAGTAAAAAATCCTTCTATTTTTTTCTTAAATGGAGATACACAAAATAAAGGTTTCCAAAATGATTATCAAAAAGTTAGATTTGGCATTACTTCAACCCTGCTTGGAAATGGATATTTTGGCTTTGATTTTGGAACTGAAAATCATGCCCAACTTTGGGAGTATGATGAATATCAGATTTATTTAGGAAAACCTAAGGAAGATATTTCTCACACTATAAAAAATGGTGTTTGGCAACGAAATTTTGAAAATGGAAAAGTGGTTGTTAATGCAACTAGTAAACCTCAAACCATTCAACTAGATGGTGAATACGAAAAGATCCATGGAACTCAAGACCCTAAAACCAATAATGGATCGATTGTTTCAAAAATTCATCTTTTAGCCAATGATGGGATTATCCTTTTACGTCCTGTTGAAAAAATTGAAGATAATTTGTTTTTAAACGGTTCATTTGTGCGTATTTTTAATCAACATGGAAAAACGGCTCGAACGGGTTTTTTTACCTATGATCCTCTTTATCGTGGTGGACAACGTATGGTTTATAAAGATCTTGATGGAGATGGTCGAAAAGAAACAATTGTGGCAAATCAATCAAAAATTGAAATTTATAAAGAGAATGGTGAACTAATAAATCAATTTTATCCATATACACAAGCCTATCATGGTGGAATTAACTTTGCTCTTGCAGACCTTGATCAAGATGGAACCATAGAAATTATCACAGGGACTAATAAAGGTGGTGGCCCACAAGTGCGTATTTTTAATAAAGATGGCGTTCTTATTCATCCTGGCTTTTTTGCTTATGATCCTCAATTTCGCGGAGGAGTCCATGTAGCAGCTGGAGATATAAATGGGGATGGAAAAGATGAAATTATTACAGGACCAGGAATTGGTGGCGGCCCTCATGTGCGTGTTTTCAATAAAGATAGTGAACTACTCCAACAATTTTTTGCATTTGAAAGTAGTCAAACCTCTGGGGTTGATGTTACAGTCGCTGATTTAGACACAGAT
>PFWS01000035.1:12116-12414 GCA_002791255.1 Candidatus Uhrbacteria bacterium CG_4_9_14_3_um_filter_36_7 | reverse complement strand
AAACAGGCCTCTGGTCCATTCCACATCCAATCGTGTTGGATGGCTTTTTGTAGTCCCGCGACACTAAGGGCACTATTGAGTGAAATGTCGAGGTTTGTTTCTTTTTTTACAAGTGTTTTTGTGGCGTTTAGTTCTTCATTGGTTACAATCCAGCCAGAACCGTTGGTTTGTTGTATTACCTCAATGACGGCTTGTTTGCGATGGGCAACCTGATCTACCACACAGTCAGCGATAGAAACATCGGTAGTTTCTGCGGTATCAAATGCTTCTGCTATTGGATGACAACTGGTGGTTTGGA
>PFWS01000035.1:9815-12007 GCA_002791255.1 Candidatus Uhrbacteria bacterium CG_4_9_14_3_um_filter_36_7 | reverse complement strand
TTCAAGTTCTTGTGCGGTTTTTGGTTCTGGTATTTCATTCATGGTCATGGCAAAAGATGTCCATGCAAGATCTTTTCCAGGCGTTGCAACAGCTCCACCATGAGCAGGCTTTAAAATATTTTTGGTCGAAAGCATCAGATCTCTTGCTTCTATTTTTGCTTCTTCAGTTAAAGGAACGTGAACTGCCATCTGATCTCCGTCAAAATCCGCATTAAAGGCATCGCAAATAAGTGGATGAACTTGAATGGCTTTTCCTTCAATAAGAATTGGTTTAAAGGCTTGAATACCTAATCGGTGTAAGGTTGGCGCACGGTTTAAAAGAACATAAGAATCGCTTGTTATTTCTTCCAAAATATCCCAAATTTCTGGACGATCACTTTCAATAAAACGATTCGCTGAACGAATATTATGAACGTATTCGCGTTCAATAAGTTTTGAAGTGACAAAAGGTTTAAATAATTCCAAAGCCATTTTCTTTGGTAAACCACATTCATACATACGCAAACGTGGTCCAACTACAATCACCGATCGGCCAGAATAATCAATGCGTTTTCCAAGAAGATTTTGGCGAAAACGACCTTGTTTACCCTTAAGAAAATCGGCTAAAGATTTTAATTGTCTTTTTTTACCAGTTGCTGCTAAAACTGTTTTTGAATGTCGTGCACTATTATCAAGCAAAGCATCGACTGCCTCTTGAAGCATACGTTTCTCATTTCGCACAATCACTTCTGGCGCATTTAATTCTCGCAGACGTTTTAAACGATTATTACGGTTAATAACTCGTCTATATAAATCATTAAGGTCAGAAGTGGCAAAACGACCACCGTCAAGTGCCACCATTGGACGTAAATCAGGAGGAATTACTGGAATAACAGTAAGCACCATCCAATCTGGTTTAATACCATTTTGTTTAAGAGCAGTTAGAAGCTTTAGACGACGAACAAGTTTATCGCTTTTACCACTTGTTGTTGTCTTTTTAATTGCTTCTTTAAGTTCTTTAATCGTGGCGTCTACATCAATATGTTTTAATAAAAATTGAATGGCTTCTGCACCAATTTGTGCATCAAAAACTTGACCATAACGCAAAGACCATTCACGATAGATTTCCTCGGAAATAATTTTCATGACTTTCATTTCTCGCAAATCTTGATCTACGACTAAAAAATCTTCCTCAAGTTCTTCTAATTTATGATCACGAATTTCCTCTAATTTTTTTTCTTCTTCTTTCACTTTTTTTTCATCGCCTTTTTCAAGAAGACGACCCAAATCACGCTTAAATTCACCTTCAATCATTTTAATTTTATTCTTGTACTCTTGTTTCACTTGTTCAAGTAAAGCTAGACGCCCTTCTTCATCTACATGAGTAACAATAAAATTAGCAAAATAAATCACCTTTTCTAATGATTGAACAGATAAATCAAGAATAGTACCTATCTTGCTTGGAACACCTCGCAAAAACCAAATGTGTGATGTGGGCGCAGAAAGTTCAATATGGCCCATACGTTCACGGCGTACAATTGAATGGGTTACCTCAACATTACACTTGTCACAAACAATTCCTTTGTATCGAATCTTTTTATATTTTCCACAGTAACACTCCCAATCTTTAGATGGACCAAAAATTTCTTCAGCAAATAAACCACCCTTTTCTGGTCGCTGGGTTCGATAATTAATTGTCTCTGGTTTACTCACTTCTCCGTATGACCAATTTCTAATTACGTCTGGGGAAGCAAGACGTAAACGGATACTGTCAAAATCAACTGTTTTTAAAACATGCATTGGTTGAAACATATTACTTTTTTCCTCCTTTCTTTTCCTGCACTTTCACAGGCTCCCCATTCTTCAAAAGCTCTACATCCAAACAAAGTCCTTTTAACTCTCGAATAAGCACATGAAAGGATTCTGGAATATTTATTTTTTTAATAGATTCACCTTTGATAATAGATTCGTATGCTTTTCCACGCCCAGGAACATCATCTGATTTAATAGTGAGAACTTCTTGCAAGGTATGTGCAGCTCCATAGGCTTCAAGAGCCCAAACTTCCATTTCTCCAAAACGCTGACCTCCTGATTGGGCTTTTCCTCCAAGCGGCTGTTGAGTAATTAGTGAGTAAGGACCAATAGAACGTTGGTGAATTTTATCTTCTACCATGTGAATCAGCTTCATGATATACATGTATCCAAGCGTTATC
>PFWS01000035.1:1471-9787 GCA_002791255.1 Candidatus Uhrbacteria bacterium CG_4_9_14_3_um_filter_36_7 | reverse complement strand
CATCGTATAGAGTTAACTGACCAGAAGAAGGAAGACCAGCTCGTTGTAATTCTTCTTGAATAACTTCTTCTGAAACTCCATTCAAAACAGGGCTTGCAACATGATAACCAAGCGCATTTGCTGCTAAACCAAGGTGTACTTCTAAAATTTGTCCTAGGTTCATACGAGAAACCACGCCCAAAGGGGTAAGAATCACATCAACCGGTGTTCCGTCTTCAAGAAAAGGCATATCAGCCATACTAACCACTCGAGAAATAACTCCTTTATTTCCGTGTCGTCCAGCTACTTTATCACCAACTTGAACTTTTCGAAGATCAGCCACAGAAATCTGAATAGATTTAATTACGCCAGGAGAAAGTTTATCTCCTTCTTCTCGTGAAAAGATTTTTACATCTACAACTTTTCCATGTTCTCCGTGTTCAAGATAAAGAGAAGAATCTCGCACGTCTCTGGCTTTTTCTCCAAAAATCGCACGCAATAATTTTTCTTCAGGAGAAAGTTCGGTTTCGCCTTTTGGGGTAATTTTTCCAACCAAAATATCTCCGGGTTTAAGTTCGGCTCCAATGCGCACAATTCCCTCCATATCTAAATTTTTAAGCTTTTCTTCAGAAATATTTGGAATATCTGGGGTAATGACTTCAGGTCCTAATTTTGTATCACGTACATCAACAGTATGATTTTCAATATGAACAGATGTATAACGATCATCGTGTACTAATCGCTCACTAATAATAACCGCATCTTCATAGTTATACCCATCCCACACCATAAAAGCGACAAGCACATTTTGGCCAAGTGCCAACTCCCCTTGATCAACAGCGGAAGAATCAGCAACAACATCTCCTTTTTTAATTTTTTGACCTTTTTCAACACTAGGTCGTTGATTGATACATGTTGAAGCATTGCTTCGAAGAAATTTTTTGAGTTTATAAGTATATTTTTTTTCTTTCTTATCGGTAATTTCAATACTTGCTCCATCAATATGAGTTACTTCCCCTTCGGTTTCTGAAACAATCACATGCCCTGAATCTTTTGCAGCCCTACCTTCTGCTCCTGTACCAATAATTGGAGCCTGAGGCTTAATGGTTGGAACTGCTTGACGTTGCATGTTCGTTCCCATAAGAGCCCTGGTGGCATCATCATGTTCCAAAAATGGAATAAGCGATGTTCCAACCGAAACAATCTGTTTTGAAGAAACATCAACATAATTAATTTCAGAAGCCGAAACAACTTGAGGCTCTCCAAAACGACGCGCACTTACAAATGGTTCAGCAATATATCCATCCTCATTTATTGAAATAGTAGCTGGAGCAGTAACTGATTTTTCTTCTTCAAATGCATGAAGATATTTTATTTCATCTGTTACCCGCATACGCTCTTCACCTTTATTTTCTTCTTTTACGACTTTTCGATAAGGCGTTTCAATAAAGCCATATTCATTAATAATGGCATAGCTTGCTAATTGACCAACCAAACCAATGTTTGGCCCTTCTGGTGTTTGAACCGGACAAATACGACCATAGTGGGTTGGATGAACATCGCGCACTTCAAAAGATGCGCGTTCACGAGAAAGCCCACCTGGACCCATAGCTGAAAGACGTCGTTTGTGTTCAAGTTCAGAAAGTGGATTGGTCTGATCCATGAATTGAGAAAGCTGGGAAGACATAAAAAATTCACGAACCGCTCCAATCACTGGACGAGCATTAATAAGTCGAGCTGGGGTAATAGCATCAATATCCTGTGTTGACATTCGATCGCGAATAATACGCTCCATGCGAGCAAGTCCAATACGAAAACGAGCTTGGACTAATTCTCCAACTGCGCGCACACGACGATTACCCAAATGATCAACATCATCTGGATCTTCTTGTTCAATATTTAATCGAATAATTTCACGAATAATAAGAACAAGATCCTCTTTACGCAAAATACGATTTTCTTCTTTGGTAATGGCTTCTTCTGATGTATCAAGCCCGAAACGTAAATTAAATTTATATCTACCAACTTGACCAAGATCATAACGATCAAAATTGAAAAACATCGAATGAATCAATTGTTGTGCATTATCTGGGGTTGCCATATCACCCGGACGAATACGTTTATATACTTCAATAAGACCAGTATCTTTATCTTTTGAAATATCTTTTTGTAATGTATCTTCGATATAGTGATTTAATGGGTGAATATCAACCTCTTTAAAAAGATCTAGGATCTCTTCATCAGTGGCATATCCAAATGAACGTAGTAGGGCTGTTATGGCCACTTTGCGTTTACGATCAATTTTTACCCAAATAACATTTTTTGGATCAGTTTCAAATTCAAGCCAAGCTCCACGATTTGGAATAATTTTTGCTCCATAATACCGACGACCACGATAGACATCCGCTGTAAAAAAAGCCCCAGCCGAACGAACAAGTTGGCTTACAATAACACGCTCAGTACCATTAATCATAAATGTTCCGCGTGGTGTCATAAGCGGAAGATCCCCTAAATATATTTCTTGTTCTTTCGTGCTTTTTGTTCTTTTGTTGACTAAACGTGTTTTCACTCGAAACGGAGCTTCATAGGTAACATTCTTTTCACGCGAAATTTCCTCACTAAATTTTGGTTCATCCAAATAGTAATCATCAAAATAAAGTTCAAGATCTCGACCTGTAATATCTTTAATTGGATTGATTTCTTTAAATAATTCACGAATTCCTTTTTCAAGGAACCATTGATAAGAACGTCGTTGAACTTCAATAAGATCTGGAAGTTCCATGGCATCCCCAAAATGGCTAAACAAACGACGTTTACGATCTTTTGGCGGTTGGTAGCGATAAGTCATAATTTATAGATAAAAACAAAATAAAAATCGCATTCCATTGGAATGATTTATAAAACAAATATTTCTCGTTCCATGATGCGATCTTTTTTCTGCATGATAGAACGAATATTATGAATAAAACCGGGAAGCGTATAAAAATAACGCTTACTTTTTAGATATAATACCCGGTTGACCACCCTGCCAAAAACGGGGTATTCAAATTTTCAATCGTCGAAAATGAAAAAGTGCCCTTACTCTATCAAAAGAAGGAAAAAAAAGCAATAAGACAACCACTTGGTTAAACAAATTTTAATCAAATACACTCTATTAAAGCTAATAATAGCCTCATTTTTTATTTAAAACTTTCTTCAAGAATCACCCAAAGGCTGCACAGCTGCAACATCAACATCAAATCTCTACTTCAAAGACGCGAGGAGAGAGTTTTTCCGCCTATTAGGCGGGACGTCCAGAGCACCGATTTAACGGAGTCGCAGACCGCACAGCCTTTGGGTGAATCTTTTTTGCAAAGAAATAAATCATTCTTATTATCGCACAAATTGATTGATAAATAAATGGGTTCTATTTTACCTATCAAAAACATGTTAAAATATGCTCTTCTTTATATATGCGAAAAAAGAAAGATGAAAAAAAACGCGAACCATTAGAAGGATCCATATCTGAAGTTCGTGGACTTAATCCAGAAACCAAACAAGGTATTCTTATTATTTTACTTTTTGCAATAGCAGCTTTTTTATTTCTATCATTTTTTCATTTAGCAGGAACAATTGGATCATCAATCAATGATACGGTTGCATTTTTATTTGGAAAAACACGTTTTCTTATCCCATTTATTTTTGTTCTACTTGGCACATCTCTTCTTTTTCCTAAACGTATACAAATTTCACTTTGGAATATTTTTGGTTTTCTTTTTTTCTTTGTTTCTTTTAATACTATACTCAACTTGCTTTTTCTTTCATCTATTTTATCACCTACCGCTTCTGAGCTAAAACAAACAGGAGGATTTTTTGGCCAATTACTTGGAAAATCTCTTCCCGAAATGATGGGGATTTGGGCTTCACTTATTTTACTTTTTGCTCTTCTGCTTGTCTCTATTCTTTTAATTTTTAATACATCATTAAATCAACTTTTATTTATTCCTCGTTGGTTTGCAAAACCCTTCCGTGAATATCGATTTAAAAAACAAACCAACACTCTTTATTCTTCTTATGATGATCAAGAAGAAGCTGTTCAAGAGGATGTTAATAAAATTATTGAAACAAAAATAGATCAAAAATCACCTATTTCATTTTCAAATAAACCATCAGATGAGTCTCCGTTTCATCAAACTACAATGGCTCAAGAGACAAAACCAGAAATCGAAGAAAATGAATCCCCAATTATTGTTACGCGCGAGCGTCGCAAAGTAAATCTTTCTTTTGATCTACTTGAATATCGTGGAAGTAAACCAAATTCTGGTGATATTGGACGTAATCAAGAAATAATTCAACGCACCCTTGCACAATTTGGTATTCAAGTTGAAATGGGGGAAATTTCTATTGGACCAACTATCACTCAATATACATTACGGCCAGCTCAAGGGATTAAACTAGCAAAAATTGTGGCTCTACAAAACGATCTTGCACTAGCTCTTGCTGCCCATCCAATTCGTATTGAAGCCCCTATTCCTGGTAAATCACTGGTTGGAATAGAGGTTCCAAATCAACGAATTGCTATTGTGGCTCTGCGAGAACTGCTGGAAACAAAAACTTTTCGAAAACGACAAACTCAAACCGAGCTCGTGCTTGGAAAAGATGTTTCTGGAAAAGTATGGTCTGTTCCTCTTGAATCCATGCCTCATTTGCTTGTAGCTGGAGCAACTGGTTCTGGAAAAAGTGTTTGTTTAAATACTATTATTCTTGCTCTACTTTATCAAAACGGTCCTGATGATCTTAAATTTATTCTAATTGATCCCAAACGTGTAGAACTCACTGTATATGCAGGGATTGCTCATTTACTCGTTCCACCTATTACAAAAGTAGAGGATACAATTAATGCACTTAAATGGACGGTTCGAGAAATGGAACGACGCTTGGATGTTCTCTCTTCTTTTGGAGTAAGAGATATTGCCTCATATAATGCACGGGTACAAGAAATCATGCCAAGAATTGTAGTGGTTATTGATGAGTTGGCTGATCTTATGTCTGCAAGCGGTCATGAAGCAGAAGCAACTATTGTGCGTATTGCTCAAATGGCTCGGGCAGTTGGTATTCATCTTATTCTTGCTACTCAACGCCCTTCAGTTGATGTTATTACAGGAACGATTAAGGCCAATTTTCCATCTCGTATTGCTTTTGCTGTTGCATCACAAACCGACTCACGAACTATTCTTGATAGTTCAGGAGCAGAAAAACTACTTGGACGTGGAGATATGTTATATACATCAGCTGAAGTTTCTAAACCAAAAAGACTTCAAGGAGCCTATGTTTCTGAAGGAGAAATTCACCGTATTGTTCAAACACTTAAGCAACAGGAGATGCCTGATTATAATTATGAAATTACGCAAAAACAAACAGGACCAAGTGTTTTTTCAGATGATGAAAATGAACAAGATTTGTTATTTGATGATGCAGCTAAAATCGTTATTCAAACTGCAAGGGCATCTACATCCTTGCTTCAACGTCGCTTAAAAATTGGTTATTCACGAGCAGCCCGCATTATTGATCAATTAGAAGAGTACTCTATTATTGGACCATCTGATGGAGCTCGTGGACACGAAGTACTTATAAATGAATGGCCGCCTCAATCAGAAATAATTTCTGAACCAGAAGAATCATTATACGAAAAAGATAAAGAAAGTTTTTGATTATGACATTTACTTTGCGTACTATCCAAAAAAATGAAACTCTTGGCACTGTTTTACAAACCATGCGGCGTAATTTACATCTATCAATTCAAGAGGCATCTGAGCGTACAAAAATTCAACCAAGCTATTTAAAAGCACTTGAACGTGGCAACTATGGAGATTTGCCTGAACCATTATATATACGTCACTTTTTAACCACTTATGCACGCGTCCTTCACACAGATCCTTCTTATCTAATTTCCTATTATGAACACGAAAGAAAAACATGTGATTTTGTTGGAACTCTTCACCTTCCTCGTCAAAAAATTGAAAAGAAAAAATTTCTGCTTTTCCATCATCTATGGAAAATACTTCTTGTTGGTGGTCTAACATTTTCCCTTCTGTTTTATTTTGGTGGACAAATAAAAAATCTTTTACATCCACCTACTATTACTATTTTTGAACCAACAGACGGTTTTATAACCAATGATGCAACTGTGGTTGTACGAGGAAAAGCAGAAAAAGAAACCAATATTTTAGTTAATATGGTGCCAGTTTTACCTGATCAAAATGGTTTTTTCTATTCTGAAGTTATTCTGACACACGGAACAAATGTTATTACTATTGAAGGAAGTCAAAAATATTCAAAATCAGCCACACTCCATAGATATGTTATTTTTGAATCCATAAAACATGGTGAAATTACCCAATCTGAAAATTTATGGATAAATCCATAAAAGTTTATTCTGATTTTAAGAAAAAAAGGCTTTATTTATTTAAAATAATACTTACCTGTCAAGAGTGGAAAACAAAACACTTGCGATCTTATTAATAGATAGTTAGAGTGAGTAGGAATTAAAAAACTCCCTTATTCTTACTTACTTACTAATTTCTAATTCTATTTACGACTTATGCCACAAAAAAATTTAGATGAAAAATCAGGAAAAAATAAAGCCGCACTTGAAGCTATTTCTCAAATTAAAGAACGGTTTGGAGATGGATCAATTATGCGTCTTGGTGAAGCTAAAACAATGAAGGTAGAATCAGTATCAACAGGTTGTCTTTCGCTTGATCTTGCTATGGGTGTTGGTGGCATGCCAAGAGGACGCATCATTGAAATTTTTGGTCCAGAATCTTCAGGAAAAACAACCCTGGCTCAACACGTAGTTTCTGAAGTACAAAAAATAGGCGGGCTTGCTGCCTATATTGATGCAGAACACGCCCTTGATCCTGAATATGCAAAACGGATTGGGGTTAATATTGATGATTTATTTATCTCCCAACCAGATACAGGAGAACAAGCCCTTGATATTGTTGAAACTCTTGTGCGTTCTAATGCAGTTGATGTGATTGTAATTGATTCTGTAGCTGCTCTTACTCCAAAAGCAGAAATTGAAGGAGAAATGGGAGAACAGCATATAGGTCGACAAGCAAGACTTATGAGCCAGGCTCTGCGAAAACTTGCGGCGATTATCAATAAATCTCGTACTATAGTTATTTTCATTAACCAAATTAGAATGAAAATCGGTGTAATGTTTGGAAATCCAGAAACAACCCCTGGTGGAACCGCTCTTAAATTTTATTCATCCGTTCGTATTGAGATTCGCCGTAGTGCCCAAATTAAACAAGCTGAGGCTATTATTGGAAACCGGGTCAAAGTAAAGATTGTTAAAAACAAAGTTGCTCCACCTTTTCGCGCCTGCGAATTTGATATCCTTTATAATGAAGGAATTTCTTTAGCTGGAGATCTTCTTGATACAGGTGTAGAGATGGGAGTTATTAGTAAATCTGGAAATAGCTATACTTTTTTAGAAGAAAAACTTGGTATTGGACGAGAAAAAGCAAGAATTTTTCTTAAAGAAAATCCAAAAATTATCAAAGAAATTCGTGAAGCAATTCAAAAACAGATAGAAACAAAAGAAAACGGGGCTTAAACCCCGTTTTCTTTTACAATCTTATACTATTACTATTCATTTATTCGTTCAGAATATGAACTTGTTTCTGTATTTACCATAATCTGATCCCCTTCTCGTATAAATACAGGTGTCTGAATTTTAAGTCCATTATCAAGTTCAACTTCTTTAGTAACATTTCCTGAGGCTGTATCTCCTTTGACCGCTGGTGGAGCGCTGGTAACCGTATAGCTAATCTTTTTTGGAAGCTCGATCGTAAGTGGTGTTTGTCCATGCATAATCACGGTTACCTCTAAATTTTCTTTTAAAAATTTTTTTTCATTACCAATCTGATCTTGATCAAGCTCAACTTGTTCATACGTTTGATTATCCATAAACGTATAAAGCATTCCACTTTCATAAAGAAATTGCATTTTCTTATAAGAAACATCTTCAAATGTAAGAGTTTCCGCTGATTTAAATACATGTTCTATAACTTTACCGGTTTGAAGATTTTTGGCGCGAGTACGAACAAACGAACTTCCTTTTCCAGGAGAAACACGTTGGAATTCAACAACAAACCATAATTCTCCATTAAGATTAACCACGGTTCCTTTTCGAATTTCGTTTGGACTTGGCATAAAAATTTATCTAAATAATGTTGATGTAGGAAAAAGTATCACATCACTTATAGAACAAGCCTGAGCAAGCGCCATATGCAAACGCTCAACCCCAAGAGCATTGCCAAAAGTAGGTGAGTGGATAGATGGTAGCAA
>PFWS01000035.1:551-1342 GCA_002791255.1 Candidatus Uhrbacteria bacterium CG_4_9_14_3_um_filter_36_7 | reverse complement strand
AAGAATCCCGCCTTTCTGACGAACAGGCTTTTCCTGGTGCCATGCCTTCAGTGTCTCCTGGTACAGGACGCCCAGGGCTGTATTGAACGCTTTCTCAGGGCCGCCTCGGTAGAGTTCGGCCAAAGTCTGTACGTTCTCCAAATCATGGCCCGTAAGTGTATAAGCATTGGCGGCAAAATGCGTTGTCTCTGCCCTCATTTTTTCGCTCAACGTAGTGCCAGTCTCTCCCGGTGCCTTGGGAGCGAACTCGTCAAAGCGTTGCGCTTCCTCGTTAACGATGGCATTCTGTCCACAGACTACTACGAAAGATTCTGGCTTGGCGCCTTCTTTGAAGACAAACACAATCAGGGCAACTCGTCCATTGTGGTGCCAGAGCAGGCGGTCAAGGCGGATGCGATCCTTTTCGTAAAACAGGCGACGGAAGAGGTCTTGCAGTTCGTCCGCGCAGTTCATCAGCTGCTCGTGTTCGCCTTCCAGTCCAGGTTTGATGAGTGAGACCAGCGCGAAGGGGTTGGTGGCTTTCCAGTCGAGGGCGAGTGACCAGTTGATGTGGAAACGAGGGTGAGCAAAGGCGCGGTTTATTCTCTCAATCAAAGCATCTGGGCCATCTTCTTTTTTTACGAAATCTATCGCCAGAGATTTACCGTCGATATCTGGTCGAAGGGCTTGGACAGCTGTGTCAACAGACGGATACCCTGTAAGAATAATCGTAGGAATTGTACGACAGGCAGGTTCCTCCAATAAAGTTAGTCCACTCACATCTCGTTCATCATCATCATTCTGCATACGGA
>PFWS01000035.1:0-496 GCA_002791255.1 Candidatus Uhrbacteria bacterium CG_4_9_14_3_um_filter_36_7 | reverse complement strand
CCCAGTGTAGAGGAAGGGTGCAGTCGTCCCTCACCATCCTCTGAAACGCCCAAGTGGGCCTGCGCCGCCCAGCCTTAGTCAAGCTGGCGTGCGAATCGTCCCGAAACAACGTGACCGGCCTGCGCGCCGGCCAACTGCACACGCTCGCGACCACGGCAACACATGTGTGCTGGCGTGGAAGCGAGGCCATCGCCCTTAAGGAGGATGCGATGAAAGCTCCATCGGTTTTTTGTGTCACCGTTTTGTGCGTATTGGGAATTGCGACCTCTGCATCGGCACAGGAAAAGCCCGACGAGCCGACGGTCATGGATTTTGACAACGACGTCCTCGTCGCCAGCCTCAATGACGCGCTCGACGGATACGAGCTCAACGAGATGGCTTCGGCTGTGGTCGTCGGCGCAGCAACACCCACCGACCAAGGAGAGTTCGCAAAAACCCTCGCCATTCAGGCCTGGGCCGCGCAGAGCGAACGGACCAACCGCGCCCGACAGCTGTT
>PFWS01000005.1:42011-49591 GCA_002791255.1 Candidatus Uhrbacteria bacterium CG_4_9_14_3_um_filter_36_7 | reverse complement strand
CAGATGTCTCTTGAAGAAATAAAACAAGTCATTGATCACGAGCTTGCTAAAGAATTTTTTCCTGGTAGAACTCAAAAAGAAATAATTACTGAAAAGCTTAGTTTTTATTGGGATAAAGATTCTGTGCTTGGTAGAGAACTTTATGAACACGATGCATCTAAAGATGCTCTTATTTATTTATGGAAATCGAGTGATCGAAGAGTTCGTGAACTTCTTGATCAAAAAACAACTTCTTATTCTCGTGCGGCTGGAAATATTGCTGAATTAGTTCAGAAATATGTTCGTATATTTCCACACTGGGAAAAGATTGTTAAAAAAGACCCCGAAAAATATAAAAAATTTAAAAATGAATTTCAACGTTTTTTTGGTTCGCACCAGACATTTATTGAATGTTTTCTTCTTAAAGTTATTGAAAAAGTAGAAGGCTCTTTGGCAGTAGAAGATTTTATTAATCGATTTCCCGATAAAAATGGCTTTGGTTTTAGTGAGGGGTTTACTGTACAAATTAAAGACACAGAAGGTGAAAAACCAGATCTTTGCATTCATTTTCATGAGCAAGAGTGGAATATCCCTATTTCTATTTTAGATGAGATCATTAAGGAACGTGATGAATTAAATCAGTTTGTGAATAATATAAAGTAACATATTCTGTTATACTCAATAGTTATGGAACAAAAAATATACAAAATTTTTATCATGGGTCCTCAGGGGTCTGGTAAAGGAACACAAGCAGAGCTTCTTTCAAAAAAGCTTGGTATTCCTGCTTTTTCTATGGGACAGCTTTTACGAGATGAGATTACTACAGGCTCACTTCTTGGAGAGCAAATTGCATCTATTATAAATGTTGGAAATTTAGTTCCAGATACAATCGCGGCAAGTGTATTAAAAGAACGTCTTGAAAAACCAGATTTAAAAGACGGTTATATTTTAGATGGTTTTCCTCGAGACCGTTCTCAATATGAGGCATTTACTTTTGATAAACCAACTCATGTAATTGTGATTGAGGTTCCAAAAGAAGAGTCTTTGCGAAGGTTGAGTGGACGATTGGTTTGTGGTATTTGTTGGAAAACAACAAATAAAGAAACAGGAGCACAAATAGGCGACTTGTGTTCTTGTGGGGGAAAATATATTGAGCGTGATGATGATAAACCAGAGGCAATTCTTCGACGGCTTGATATTTATCAAAAAGACACTCTTTCTATTATTGATGGATATAAAAAAGAGGGTTTAGTATATTTTGTGGATGGAATAGGAGGCAAAGAAGTGATCCACGAAAGAATCCTTGCTCTTTTGAAATAATTTTTTATGAATATCTCTATAAAAACTCCGGATGAAATTGAAATCATGCGACAAGGCGGCCGCATTCTTTCAGATACTCTTTGTCTTTTGGCAGAAAAAACTTCTGTTGGAAAGGTAATAGCTGATTTAGATAAACAAGCTGAAGATTATTTAATAAAATATGGAGCCAAACCATCTTTTAAAAATTATAGTATAGAGGGAATAGACAAACCTTTTCCAAGTACTGTTTGTATTTCTATTAATGATGAAGTGGTTCATGGTTTTGGTAATCGTGATATTGTTCTTAAAGAGGGGGATGTAGTTGGTTTTGATCTTGGTTGTTGGTATAAGGGGCTTTGTACAGATATGGCAGCTACAGTTTGTGTAGGCAGTGTCTCTTCTTCTATAAAAACATTTGTAGAGATTACCAAAAAAGCCCTTTTTTCCGGGGTATTAGCTGTGAGATCTGGAAATAATGTTATAGATATAAGTAGTGCGATTGAAACAACTATTAAGCCTTATGGATATGGGATTGTAAGAGAGCTTGTTGGTCATGGAGTTGGTTATAAAGTACATGAGGAACCGTCGATCCCTAATTTTATTGATTATACCTTTCCAAATCCAGAGCTTAAGGTTGGTATGTGTTTGGCTTTGGAGCCAATGACAAGTATGGGTCGCCCACAAGTTATAAACGATCAAACAGGGTGGATAATAAAGACACAAGATCAAAGTATAAGTGCCCATTTTGAGGTAACAGTGGTAGTTACAGATGAAGGAAATGAAATTTTAACCCCGCTGCCTTTATAGAATTTATGCGTATTTTAGGTATTGATTATGGAGATAAAAAAATAGGATTAGCTTTTGGTGATTCACAAGCAGATGTAGCTGTTCCTTTAGATGTTGTTCCAAATTTAGGTGAAGCAACTCTTCAGGTTTTTAAACACCAGATTCATACAGAAGATATTGATCGTGTGGTCGTGGGAGTTCCTTATTTAAATGGAAAACGACTTAAAGAAGATCAATTACAAAAGACAAAAAAATTTATTGAAAATTTACGTTCTTTTCTATCAATTCCTGTAGAGGAAGAAGATGAATCATATACCACCTTTGAAAGTGTTCGTCTACAAAGAGAAGAAGGATCAAAGGTGCCAGAAGATGCTTTGGCCGCCATGCTTATTGTTCGTCAATATTTTGAGCGGCTAAAAGAATAGGTCTTTAATTAATTTTATGGCCACGCTTTCAATTGTCCATGGTATTGTGCTTGGTAAACGTGATTGGCGTGAGGCTGATCGAATTTACACGGTTTATACAGAAACATTTGGAAAAATAGAGCTATTAGGTAGAGGAGCTCGTAAACCATTAGCAAAATTAGCCCCACATTTAGAATTACTTAGCGAGGCAGATTTTTTAATTGTTCATGGCATGGTTTATGAAACGATTGCTGGTGTAGAGAACAAACAGACATTTTCTGGTATTTATGAAGATGTATCAAAAATGTTACTTACAAGCCAAACACTAAGTGCTTTTAATCAGCTTACTAGACCCAAACAACATGATGAAGAGCTTTATTTATTTCTTAAACATTGGCTAGATTTTTTACACACCTGTCCTTCTTTACGACCAGAACGCGCTAACTTTATTTTATCAGCCTTTCTTTTAAAAATAACAACTATTCTGGGACACCGTCCAGAAGTTTTTTTTGTTTAGAGTGCCGTCAATCGATTAAATCACAAAAATATGGATGGCATTCGCTTAGGGGTGGGGTGGTTTGTGAGGCCTGCCTTAGTAAAAAAGAAGAGCTTTTATTTTCTGTTAAATATCTTCAAGATGAAACATTAAAGCTTTTTCGTTTTATTTTACAGGCTGATTTTAATGATTTGTTGCTCCCAAGCCTTAAACATAAAATGCTTTGTGAATTTCATGATATTTTCGAATCATTTCTTGTTACTCATACTAGTCTTATTCCATCAATACCTTTGCGAGAGATAACCCATTTTTAAGTATCTTGTTTTTCTCTATTTGTTTGCAAGAGGTAGATAAATTCGTTAAAATAAGTTTTTAAAAACAGGAAGGAGGATCCTTTTTTCATATTTATTTTTATGGTTACCATTCAACAATGTGCTCAAAATATTGGTAAAGAAGTCGAGCTAAACGGATGGGCTTATAATTTTCGAAGTAGTGGAAAGATTTTTTTTCTCCAATTTCGTGATGGGACTGTAAGAATTCAAGTTGTTTATTCTGAGGCAGATATAACTCCTGAGGCTTGGAGTGCATTAGAAGGATTACATTTAGAATCATCTGTGCGGGTAAAAGGAATTGTGAAAGAAGATACACGATCTCCATCTGGTTTTGAAATTGAAGGCAAAGGATTTGAAATTATTCAGCTTGCTTTTGATGATTATCCAATTAGTAAAAAAGAACATGGTCCAGATTTTCTTCTTGAGAATCGTCATTTGTGGTTACGAAGTGAAAAACAGTGGGCTATTCAACGCGTGCGCAATACTGTTATTAATGCTACTTATGAATATTTGAATAATCAAGGATTTATTAAAATTGACGCACCGATTCTTACTCCAAATGCTTGTGAAGATACCACTGAGCTTTTTGCAATTGATTATTTTGATCTTGGTAAAGCCTATCTTTCCCAATCAGGGCAATTATATATTGAAGCAGCTATTATGAGTGTGGGAAGATGTTTTGATTTTGGTCCTGTTTTTCGGGCAGAGAAATCAAAAACACGTCGTCATTTAACTGAATTTTGGATGATGGATGCAGAAGCTGCTTTTGTGGAATATGAAGAAAATCTTAAAATTCAAGAGGGACTTATTTGTTATATTGTTGATTCTGTTCTTAAACAGAATCAAAATGAGCTTGTATTACTTGAACGTGACCAAGAACCTTTAAAAAAAATTCAAGCCCCATTTGTTCGTTTAACTCACAAAGAGGCAGTCGCAAAACTTCGTGCTCTTGGTTCAGATATTTTAGAAGATGATGATCTTGGAGGAGATGATGAAACAATTTTAACAAAACAATATGATAAACCTATTTTTGTTGAAAAATATCCAGCTAAGGTAAAAGCTTTTTATATGAAACGTGATTTAAATGATCCTGATCGAGCTTTGTGTGCTGATTTGCTTGCTCCAGAAGGATATGGAGAAATTATTGGTGGAAGCCAGCGCGAAGATGATTATCAAACACTTGTCCATCGCATTGAGGAACAACATTTATCAATGGAAGCATTTAAATGGTATCTTGATTTGCGTAAATACGGATCTGTTCCTCATAGTGGATTTGGCTATGGGCTTGAGCGTGTAGTTGGGTGGATTTGTGGAACTCCACATATTCGTGAGACCATCCCGTTTCCACGACTTATTAATCGTATTTACCCCTAATTTTTTATAAGGATATGGAGCGCACGCTTATTAAACAGACCCCTGAGTTTATTGAAAAAAAAATTCGTGTAAATGGTTGGGTGCATAGAATTCGTTTTTTAGGACAACAACTTGTTTTTATTGATCTTCGTGATCGTTCAGGAATTTTACAAGTTGTTTGTTATAAACCCGATCTTTCACAAGCAACAATTGAGCTTCTTAATTCTATACGTCCTGAATTTGTCCTTCAAATTGAGGGTGAGATTAAATTGCGTGATGAAAAGCAAATAAATCCTGAAATAGAAACTGGTAAAGTTGAACTTGCGGCAAAAGAAATTGTAATTTTAAATCATTCGCAAACCCCTCCTTTTGAACTTGATAAAGACACATCAGGTATAAATGAAGAATTACGCTTAAAATATCGCTATCTTGATTTACGCTCTAAGCGAATGCAATCTAATATTCGTTTGCGCGATAAAATTATTTCGTTTTTTCGAGAGTACATGCATAAAAATGATTTTGTTGAAATTGAGACGCCTATTTTAATGAAAGGGACTCCTGAGGGTTCTCGTGAATATATTGTCCCTTCTCGTTTGCATTCAGGAAAATTTTATGTTTTACCACAATCCCCGCAACAATTTAAACAGCTTTTAATGGTTTCTGGTTTTGAACGATATTTTCAAATTGCCCGTTGTTTTCGTGATGAAGATCAACGCGGTGATCGTCAACCAGAATTTACTCAATTAGATTTTGAAATGTCGTTTGTTACCCAAGAGGATGTTTTACAGTATACAGAAGCTATGTTTGTAGAAATGGTTGAGAAATTATTACCAGAAAAATTTATTACTACTATTCCTTTTCCAAGACTCACATATGCGCAGAGTATAGAGGAGTATGGGAGCGATAAACCTGATTTAAGAAATGATAAGAACAATCCAAACGAATTGGCTTTTGCATGGGTTTTAGATTTTCCTATGTTTGAAAAAGATGAAAATGGAAATATTGCAGCAAAACATCATCCATTTTGTTCTATTAAAGAAGAAGACAAAGAAAAGTTTATGCGCGGTGAGGATTTGATGAATATCCGCGCCAATGCCTATGATCTTGTTTTAAATGGATATGAATTATCTTCTGGAAGTATCCGTATTCATGAACAAGAGTTACAAAAAAGAATTTTTGATTTACTCCAAATAAGTGAACAAGAGCAAAAAGACCGTTTTGGTCATATGCTTGAAGCATTTACATTCGGTGCTCCACCACATGGAGGGTTTGCTCCAGGTATTGATCGAATTGTGATGCTTATGGCCGGCGAACCAAATATTCGTGAGGTTATTGCTTTTCCAAAAACAGGGGATGCTCGCGATCTTCTCATGGGCGCTCCAAATGAAGTGAGCTCATCTGTTCTTTCTGATGTACATATAAAAACTGTAGAATCATGAAGCTTATGAAGGATTTTGTGATCAGCCAAGAGATGTTTTCTGGTCCTCTTCATCTTCTTCTTGAGCTCATTGAAAAAAAACAATTACCTATTACTGATATTGCTCTTGCGCAGGTAACAGATGATTATCTTAAAATAGTTGAAACAGGAACCACACCCCCAGAAGAACTAGGTGATTTTTTAGTGATTGCAGCAAAGCTTCTTTGGCTTAAATCTAAAGCACTTTTGCCAGATCTTTCAGATTTTGAAGAAGAGGGGCCTTCTTTAAGTTCTCAACTTCGTATGTATCAGATATTTGTTCAAGCATCTGAGTGGATCAATACATTATATGAAAATACTTCTGTATCTTTTTCGCGCCAAGCCTTGCCAACCGCTTCTTTACCAGAGGGGTTTTGTGCTCCTATAGGCTTAACCACTCAAATGATGCTAGAATCCTTTGAACAAATTTTGCGTCGTTTGAATCCATGGTTTTCTCTTCAGAGTGCTTCTCTTGATCGGGTGATTTCTATTGAAGAGCGTATCCACGAACTTCGTATGCTTGTACAAGAGCGCTCCACAGCTTCTTTTCATGCTTTAATGTTTGCACGAAGTCAAGTAGCCAGTCGTCAGGAGATTGTGGTCAGTTTTTTAGCTATTTTGGAGCTTGCTAGGCAACAAGTTATAGAGCTTTCTCAAAAAGTTGTTTTTGAGGATATTCTCATAAAACGTATTGAATCTATCTCTTCCTAAATATGTCTCTTAAACGAACCATTGAAGCCCTTTTATTTACAGCTGGTAAACCCATCTCTTTAGCTCATCTGCAAAAAATTATAAAAGTTGATAAATCTTTATTGGAAGCAGCGCTTGGGGAATTAAAACAGACTTGGCACAATGATACCTGTGGTATTCAACTACTTGAGCATGAAGGAAAATTTCAATTTGTAAGCCACCCACAGGAAGCTGAATGGGTAAAATGTTTTATAAAAGACGAATTTCGTGGTGAGCTCACTCGTCCATCACTTGAGACATTAACTATTATTGCCTATCGTGGGCCTATAACAAAATCAGAAATTGAACAAATTCGTGGAGTTAATTGTGGTTTAATTTTACGTCATTTGCTTTTACGTGGTCTTGTTGAAGAACAAGAAGATAAAGAACGTCTCCAGTCTGTTTATACGGTTTCCATGGATTTTTTGCGTTATTTAGGAATTCAAGACATGAAGGATTTGCCTGAATATAAAACGTTTCACGATCATCAAGAATTAGATTCATTTCTTTCACAAGACAAATCTTTATGATTATAAAATGGATCATGCAATTTTTTGTTGCAGGAGGTTTTATTCCATTTTTCTTTTTTCCAACAACCACCTCTCATTGGGAGGGATATTTGCTTCAAGAAATAATAACTGCTCTTCCTGCTGCTTCTTTTCCTGTAGCTTTAGATAGAGAAGATGGGCCTAAAAAAATACGCGAGGAGAGTTTGGGAGTGGTTGTCTCTGCTAAAAGTGCGGTGC
>PFWS01000005.1:23161-41976 GCA_002791255.1 Candidatus Uhrbacteria bacterium CG_4_9_14_3_um_filter_36_7 | reverse complement strand
TTCAGCCAGTAGAAAAATTCTTTTTGAAAAAGAGGCAGAGGTACCTCGTTCGATTGGCAGTATATCCAAACTAATGACTGCTCTTGTGATTTTAGAAAATGATCCTGATCTTGAGATGAGTATTCAAATACTTCCATCTGATAGACAAATAGGAGGAAAGGATACGTTTCCTATGTATGAAACCGTTAAATTACGCGATTTGCTTTTTGCAAGTTTAGTAGGATCAGATAATACCGCAACAATGGCGCTGGCTAGAAGTTTGGGTAAATCTCTTCCTGTATTTATTGAACAAATGAATGAAAAAGCAAAACAAATTGGAATGATTCAAACTCATTTTGCTGATCCAACTGGTCTTTCAACTCAAAATCAAGCATCTGCCATAGATCTTGCTTTTTTGTTTGATGAAGCTTTAAAACACTCACTAATTGAACAAGATACACAAACAGATAAAGTAACAGTAACTGGACAATCAGGAAGAACATATATGATTGAAAGTACTAATGATTTGCTTTCTGGTTTTTTAAACAAGGCTCCTTATCAAATTAAAGGAGGAAAAACAGGATATTTACCAGCAGCTGGATATAGCTTGGGAGTGCAAGTTCAAAAGGATGCAGAAAAAAATATTTTTGCTATTGTGCTTGGAGCTGATTCTCTAAAACATCGCTTTGAAGATATTGAAGCTATGTCTGTTTGGGCTTATGAAACATATGAGTGGTCTGTGCTTTGAGTTTTATGCTAATAGCTATTGATACTAGAGAACTTTCAGATCCACAAGTTGGCTCTGGTGCTGGTGTAAGTCATTATATTTGGGGAATCGTTCGCGCCCTTTTAAAACAAGGTCAAGAGCATACGTTCCTTATTTTTTTAGATCCTTCAATTCGTAAAGATTCAATAGAAGTGCTTTTAAAAGATGGAAAATATGTAGAAATCCAACAAATAAATACGCATCAGTATCCTTTTTTTTCAAATCATTTTCTTTTTCCTCAATATATTAAACAATTTCATCCAGATATTTTTTTTGCTCCAGGCGGACAAATTCCTTTAGGATACAATGGGAAATCAGTGGTAACAATCCATGATCTTGCAATTTTTAAACACGCTTCTTGGTTTAAAGATAAATGTCTTGGAAAATGGTTTTCAACTCATATTTTTGTTCCAAAGACTCTATATAAAGCGACTTGTCTTTTTGCGGTTTCACAAGCAACCAAGCAAGATCTTCAAAAAATATTCAGGATTCCAGAAGAGAAAATAAAAGTCGTTTATCCTGGTGTAAATACTCCAATATCTATTGAATCAACAGTAAGCGAAAAAACTTATTTTTTATGTCTTGGAACCCTTGAACCACGAAAGAATTTTATTCTAGCTGTGCAAGCATTTGATCGTTTACTTAAAAAATATCCAGAACTTGAGGGTTCTTTGCGTTTGATAATTGCTGGTAAGCGTGGCTGGAAATATAAAGAACTCCTTCAAACGATTGATACTGTTAATAAAAAATACACCAATCAAAAGGATTGTGTTATACAAGAACTTGGTTATATTTCATTTGAAAAAAAATGGAGTTTATTAAAAAATGCGATCGGTTTTATTTTTCCTTCTTTTTATGAAGGATTTGGTTTACCAGTGCTTGAGGCTATGTCTTTAGGAGTTCCGGTTATTACCACAAACAACGGAGCTTTAAAAGAAGTGGGACAAGATGCAGTTATCTATGTTTCAGGCGAAGATATAGATGAGCTTGCCAAAGCCATGCAAGATCTTTTAGTAAACCAGGAACTTCGTGAGTCTTTATCTGCTCTTGGAAAAAAACAATCAGAAAAATTTTCTTGGCAACAAAGTGCTGAGGTATTACTCTTTGAGTTTAAACGAATTTATAACCAAGATTGAAGCAAAATAATTAGAATAATTTGTCCAAAAATAGCATAGGATAATGGTATATCTCCATGCCTTTTAGTAACATAATTGTGAAAAACAAAATGAAGATGGTAAAAAGATTTTAGATATTTCCACTTGGTAACTTCATAAAGACCAATAAGAGTATCTGGTAAAACTGATCCAATAATACCCCATGTGATCATTCTTGTGTTTACAATATCTTTAATATTGAATAAAAACAGAATGAAAAAAATAGCAATAGTGGTATCAATCATCACGTAGGCAATCGCTTGTTTACGTTTTCGTTTATAAATACGATAATTATCTGAAATTTTTGAATCTCCATGGGGAATCATGTCTACAAGGAAGTGGACAAAAAAAGCTAGGAGAAAACCAAGTATGGGGTGGCCACTTATTTGTCCAATTACTGCCCCTATAGCTGTGTGGGTGGTATATGTCATAGGCTATAAATCTTATCATTTTTTTAATTATTCGATAAGATCCAACG
The DNA here is from genome assembly GCA_002791255.1 of Candidatus Uhrbacteria bacterium CG_4_9_14_3_um_filter_36_7. Taxonomy (GTDB): domain Bacteria; phylum Patescibacteriota; class Patescibacteriia; order UBA9934; family GWF2-40-263; genus UM-FILTER-36-7. The sequence continues at coordinate 39,599 of PFWS01000005.1, read as the reverse complement.
GTTGATATATTGACTTTTTGGCTAAAATAGGTATAATTTTTTGTTCAGTTCGTTAATCTTAAAGCGAGCTGAAAATCCCAAATCATGGGCAATAAGGCCGCTGGTACCGGTCTTTTTAAACCCTGGTTTGGTTCCTAGGTGCTTCCCAAGCACCAAAAAACACCAAGTGAAGGAGGTGGAAAATGAGGATCGCTGGTACCGATTATCGTCGTCAACAAGAGTTGGTAGAAAGAATTCGGGCTTTGGCAAAGACGGAGCTGGTTGGCAATAGACTATGGCAGGCTGATGAAGATCAGCTCAACTTGTTTGCCGAGGCTCTCCAAGGTCTCAAAGAGCGACGACTTGACCGGGTTGAGCTCATGTCACCGGGAGAGCGTGATAGTCGATCCAAAAAGCGCGGCAGAGTCTTTTTTCTTGATTCAATTAAAGATAACTCCATGACTGTGGGCGCGCTTATCAGGTGGTTGGGGGTCCCTGCATTTATGGTTAGGATCAAGGATGTCTTCATTCCGCGCTTTAACTGCAAGAGTCAAGAGATGACAGCATTCGAACTCCTTCAGCTGACGCTGGATGAAGTTGATTTAATCACAGCTGGAGATGGCGTAATTTTGGATGGTTATCTGACTCGTGAGGAGTTGGGTCTTCATCTGGGGATGACTCCCGAGGAGATCATGGCGCTCAAAGCCTGATCTCAACGACCCGATCCTGAAGCCGGAAATATAGAGTATCCGGTCCTTCGGGGTCGGGTATTCTTTTTTTATTTTTTCTCTTTTTCTTTCTCTTTTCGTCATTGCTTAAGAATGCTACTCTATCCTCACTATGAATGATTTTGTCCACTTGCATGTCCATAGCCATTACTCGCTTTTAGGGGCTTTACCAAAAAGTAAAGATCTTATTAAGGCTGTTAAAGATCGTGGTATGAATGCATTTGCTATTACCGATCATGGAGCCTTATATGGAGTGATTGAAATGTATCAAAAGGCAAAAGATGCAGAAGTAAAGTTGATTATTGGCATGGATGCCTATCTTGCTCTTAATGGAAGGCTACAAAAACGAGCAAGGATTGATACAAAAAATCATCGTTTAGTACTTTTAGCTGAAAATAATATTGGCTATAAAAATTTACTTACTCTTTCTTCAATTGGTTTTTTAGAAGGATTTTATTATCATCCCCGAATTGATCGAGAAGTCCTTCAAATGGTTTGTGAGAATAAGCCTCATGGTCTTATTGCTCTTTCTGGTGGATTTCAAGGAGAAATAGAAGAGGCTATTATTATGGAACATGATGAAGATGCAAAGCGTCTTATTTTAGAATATGTTGATTTATTTGGGGAAGGGAATTTTTATTTAGAACTAGTGGATCGTCCAGAAATTCCTGCACAAGAAGCTATTAATGCAAAACTAATTGAGTTTGGAAAAAGCTTAGGAGTTCCGGTTGTGGCTACAAAGAATGTGTTTTATTTAAATCCAGAAGATGCGATTGCTTGGAAGATTTTACAGTGTGTACGAGGAGGAAAAACACTTGAACAATTTGAGCGCTCTCAGGCCTATGATTATGATGCGTCTTTAGCTCTGCCAAGTTATATGATCAATCGTTTTTCGGATATTCCAGAGGCAATTGAAAATACTAGAAAAATTGCGGATCGTTGTCAGGTTGAGCTTGAACTTGGGAAATGGCATTTTGCTAAATTTCCTATTCCAGAAGAAAAAACCGCTATTAATCTTTTACAAGAAAAAACTTTTGAAGGTTTAAAAAGACGTGGGATGACTTTGACAGAGTCTATACAAAAACGCGCAGATTATGAGCTTGAAATTATTCGCACTAAAGGGTTTGATGTCTATTTTTTAATTGTCGCTGATTTTATTAACTGGGCTCGAAATAATGGTATTGTTACAACCACACGCGGATCAGCTGCTGGATCACTTGTTGCCTATGCTATTGGTATTTCTGATATTGATCCTATCCGTTATGAGCTTCCATTTGAGCGTTTTTTAAATCCTGAACGTCCATCTGCTCCAGATATTGATGCAGATTTTGCAGATAACCGTCGCGATGAAGTTTTTTCTTATGTTTGTGAGCGATATGGAAAAGATAAGGTAGCGCAAATTTGTACTTTTGGAACCATGCTTGCCCGTGGGAGTGTGAGAGATGTTGGTCGGGCGCTTGGGCTTGCTTATGGATTTGTTGATCATGTGGCAAAACTCATTCCTTTTGGAAGCCAAGGTTTTCCCATGACCCTTAAACGCGCTATTGAAGAATCTCCTGAGTTAAAAGAACTTTATACAAATGATAGTCAGGTTCAGCGTCTTATTGATTTATCAATGCGTATTGAGGGTTGTGCAAGACACGTCTCAGTACACGCGGCTGGAGTTGTAATTGCTCCTACAAGACTGACTGATTTTACCCCGCTTCAAATTGATACGCGCGAGGGAAAAACAATTACCCAATATGAGATGAAATCTGTTGAAGCCGCTGGGCTTGTAAAAATGGATTTTTTAGGAATTCGTAACTTATCGATTCTTGGAGATGCTATTGAGCTTGTGAAAAAAATTAAAGGAATAGAAATTAAACTCGAACAAATACCTGTTGATGATCCAAAAACATTTAAACTTTTGGCAAAAGGTCAAACCATGGGATTATTTCAGCTTAATGGAGATGGAATGACCAAATACCTTATGGAACTTGAGCCTGAGCGTATTGAAGATATTATGGCTATGGTCGCCTTGTATCGTCCGGGTCCAATTGAATCAATTCCTGAATATATCAAACGTAAGCACGATCCATCTTGTATTCGCTATCAAGATTCTAGGATGAAAGATTTTCTCGATAAATCTTATGGACTACTTGTGTATCAAGATGATGTCATGCTTACAGCTATTCATTTAGCCGGATACTCTTGGCTTGAAGCAGATCAACTGCGTAAAGCCATGGGAAAGAAGATTCCAGCAGTTATGGCTGAACAAAAAGAAAAACTTATTAAAGGGCTTATTGAACATGGAATGAGTTCTTCAAAAGCAGATGCTCTTTGGCACCAAATTGAACCTTTTGCAGCTTATGGATTTAACAAAGCCCATGCCGCAAGCTATGGAATGATTGCTTATTTTACTGCCTACATGAAAGCCAATTATCCGGTTGAATATATGACAGCTCTTATGACTGCTGAATCGCATGATCTTGAAACTGTTGCACAAGCGGTTTATGAATGTAAGCGTATGGGTATTCAAGTTCTTTCACCTGATATTAATGAATCTCGGCTCACATTTACCTATATTGATGAACAAACTATTCGTTTTGGACTGCTTGTTGTAAAAAATTTAGGGGAAGAAGTAACGCGCATCATGATTGAAGAGCGAGAGAGGCACGGGATTTATCAGGATCTTTCTGATTTTTTGGAGCGTATTCATCATCGTGCTTTTAATAAAAAATCTTTGGAAGCACTTATTAAATCAGGAGCCCTGGATAGATTTGGTGAACGCAATCAACTGCTTGAAAATATAGAATTACTTTTACAATTTCATCGTCAATTTCAAATACAAAAAGAACAAAATCAGGCATCTTTATTTGAAATGGTTCCTGAACTCGCCAAAGAAAAATTTGTTTTAAAACCAGCGCCTGTTGCAAAGCAAAGTGTATGTCTTGCTTGGGAAAAAGAATTGCTTGGTCTTTATGTATCTGCTCATCCCTTTGAACAAGCATTTTCCATTTTAAAGGATCATCTTACTGCTTGTGGGGAGCTTTTAAACAAACGTAAACATCAATACGTTTCTTGTGGTGGGCTTGTGGTATCAGTGAAAGAAATTTTAACTAAACAAAATGAACGCATGGCGTTTATTACCCTTGAAGATCTTTCGGGAAAAATTGAGGCCATTGCCTTTCCAAAAGTGTATGCTTCTATCAAGACATTTTGTCAACCAGATCGACTTTTGGTTATATCTGCTAAAATTTCTCAAAGAAAAGGAGAAGAGACAAAATTACTTGTTCATCACGCACAAGAAATTGAGGAAGAACATATTTTAGAACTCAAACAGAAATTACAACAAGGTATTTGGACAGAAACACCAAATGTTCATTCCTCTCAGAAGATGATTGATATTGTTTTTTCTGGCCAACCATCAGCTGAACTTATTGATGGTTTACGTGAAATTTTTACGCAGCATAAGGGCACATCTCAGATTTGTTTTTGTATCGAAATGAATCATCATTCACGCCGAATCAAGACAGATTATTTTATTAAAGACTCACCAGAAATTCTCGATGTCTTAGCCACTATGGTTGGCAGACAAAATGTTCGACACATTTGTTAAATTTTTGCTATACTAAAATAAATCGATCTATCTATTTATTTTTTTGTTCTATGTCTACTGATCCTTCTTTCAAAAAAAAATCAACACGTAAAAAAATATCTCAAGTAAAACCAGAAAAGAAAAAGCCGATTTCTCCACCTGTCCGTTTATATCGAAATATTGCTTTAAGTTTTCTTGTTCTTGTAATGGTCGCATTTGTAGTTATTATTTTTCTCTCTACTACCAAAGCAACCATTGCCATTACTCCTATTAAACAAGAAGTAGTAGCGGAAAAAATTTTTTCTTTTGGATCAGCGGCCTCCGATTTGGTTAAAGTCGCTACTTATGAACATTTAAATGCAAACGTCGTTAGTACAGCCATTGATGAAACAAAAACCATGAAAGTTTCTAAAGGTGAACCACGAGAGGTGATTGGTACAGCAGCCGGAATAGTAACTATTTATAATAACCGTTCAAAATCACAGCCATTAGTTGCAACTACACGTCTATTAAGTTCAGGTGGTATTTTGTTTCGTTTAAAACAAAATGTATTTATTCCTGCTGGTGGGCAAATTGAGGCAGAGGTATATGCGGATCAAGCAGGGGAGCAAGGAGATATTGGCCCAGATACATTTATAATTCCTGGTCTTCCTCTTTTGTTACAAAAAGAAGTTTATGCAAAAAGTACGGTTTCTATGAAGGGTGGAAAAATATTAGTTTCAACATTAACCCAAGAAGAACTTGATGCTGCTGGAGTTACTTTTGAAGAGGAAATACTTGAACAAACCAAAGAAGATTTACGCGCACAAAAAGGGGATTTTGATGCTGAATGGTTTTCAGTAGAAATAAAAGAAAAAAAGAGTGACACTTTACCAGGGCAAGAAGCTTCTGAATTTACAATGACTCTTCAAGCAGAAGTGATTGGTATTTTTTATAAGCAAGCCGATCTTAAACGATCAATGGAAACAGCTTTATACGAAGAACTAAGTAAAGGAACCATGCTTGCATCAGCTGATTATGAAAATATGTCTTTTATGCTTGGGAAGATAGATACACAGGCTTCCTATGCAGAAGCTCAGGTGAAGGTTACTGGGTGGAATATTCCAAGCTTGACTCATCCTGAACTTGATAAAGCTTTATTTGTGGGTAAATCCAAAGAAGAAATCCGGCAATATTTTTTAAGCCATAAACTAGCTGAACAAGTAGAAATTACTTTTTTTCCACCATGGATACGAAGCACTCCAAGAGTAAAGGATCATATTCATGTGGTGATTAATAACCCTTAAAACAATTAAATAGGTTTATACACATGTGCGACGGTTGTAATTTATATTGTGTAAAATTATTTGACATGTTTTATGAATAGATTATTATGTATTTATTGAGTGGGTTTTGGGATATTTTCTCAAAACACAACTCGGGTGGAACCACCCAGAGAGCACCTTGGTAACAGGGATTTGCTCCATGAAGGGTCCCGAGATCAAAATTGTTTTTATAAATAATTTTGATGTCGGGATTTTTAATTTCTAATTTTTAATTCTTTCTTTCCAATCTATGTCAAACAAAGAACATCTTGAATCTATGCGACATTCCTGTGAGCATGTCCTTACTATGGCCATGATGCGTTTATGGCCAGGACAAATTAAGGCAGCTATGGGTCCTTCAACAGAAGATGGATTTTATTTTGATTTTGATTCGCAAGTAAAAATTTCAGAAGAGGATTTTGAAAATATTGAACAAGAGATGCGAAAAATTATTGCGGAAAATTTGCCTATTATCAAAGACGAGATGACGGTTGAACAAGCAAAAACATTTTTTGAAAATAATACATATAAAGGAAATGAATATAAACACGAATGGATTAATATTATTGAAAAGCGCGGGGAACAAGTGAGTGTCTATTGGATGGGAGAGAAAGAACAAGATATGCCACAGACATTTGTTGATATTTGTTCTGGGCCTCATGTTGAATCTACTGGGAAAATTGGAGCATTTAAACTTTTAAAAATAGCTGGAGCCTATTGGCATGGAGACGAAAAAAATAAAATGCTCACGAGAATTTATGGTACCGCTTTTGAAACACAGCAAGAATTAGATAAATATTTATTTGCCTTGGAAGAAGCAAAAAAGCGTGATCATCGAAAGCTTGGCAAGGAACTTGATCTCTTTCATATTGATGAAAAAGTTGGCCTAGGCCTACCACTTTGGCATCCACGCGGGGCTATTCTTTGGAGAAAAATAGAAGATTTTTGGTATGCAAAACATCTTGAAAATGGCTATGAACTTGTTCGATCTCCACATATTGGTAATCAAATGCTCTGGGAAACATCTGGTCACTTCGGGTTTTATAATGATTCAATGTACCCTCCGCTTGAAGTTGGGCAAACCCTCAAAGATCTTCAAGAAAATCGTAAAGCAGAAATTTCAGAAACCTATTTGCTTAAGCCAATGAACTGCCCATTTCATATTCAGATCTATAAAAATCAACCACATTCCTATCGTGAGTTTCCTATGCGATGGGCAGAGTGTGGGACAGTTTATCGTTTTGAAAAACGTGGTGAGCTTTCTGGGTTAACTCGTGTGCGCGGCTTTACTCAAGATGATGCGCATATTATTTGTCGTACTGATCAGGTAAAAGATGAATTAAAGCGTGTTGTTGATTTTATTTTATTCATCTATCAATCATTTGGATTTGATATTAATTCAGTTGAAGTATTTCTTTCCTTGCGTGATTCTTTAAATCCTTCTAAATATGCAGGCACTGATGAGGGGTGGACATTTACTCAAAATGTTTTGCGAGAAGTAGCAAAAGAAAAGCAACTTCATTTTAGTGAAGAAGAAGGGGAAGCAGCTTTTTATGGTCCAAAACTTGATTTTAAAATTCGTGATTGTTTAGGTCGTCTTTGGCAGTGTTCAACTCTTCAATTTGATTTTAATCTGCCCGAAAGGTTTGATATGACCTTTGTTAATTCTTCTGGTCAAGATGAGCGTCCATTTGTACTTCACCGAGCTTTATTTGGAAGCTTTGAGCGCTTTATTGGACTTTTAATAGAGCATTATGCAGGTGCTTTTCCTATTTGGGTTGCTCCGGTTCAAGTTCGTCTAGCAACAGTTGGATCTGATTTTGTATCTTTTGCTCGTGAATTTGCTCAGAAATTAATTCGTGCTGGAATTAGGGTAGAAGTTGATGAGAGTGATGAAAAGGTAGGTAAAAAAATTCGTGATGCAGCATTTATGAAGATCCCTTGGACTATAGTTATTGGAGAAAAGGAAGTTGCCGGCCAAGATTTTAAAGTGAATGTATTTGGAAAAGAGGAAAGTTTGATAATTGCCCAGCATGAATTTGTGCAGCAGATTCTTGAAGCTTCACAAAATCCAGATGCCTAGAAAAATTTTTAAGAAACAGCCTAGTTTTATAGCTAGGTTGTTTTTTTATTTAAATTTTGGTAAGTTTTCCATAGTTTTTCATGTTCTACAACCTGCTAGTTAATGGAGGTTTCCATGCACCGTCTTGTGTTCCTGCTTTTTTTAATTTTATCTAATGTTGTGTTTGCTGGTGAAAAAGGTGGGGAGGTAACCCTTCTTCACTTTGGGGCATCCTGGTGCCCCGAGTGCATCAGGATGGAAACGGGATTCTTCGATGATAAAAGCAACCAGGATGTCGTCCTCGGTCGATTCGCAAGTGTGAGACACCTAGATGCTGATAGCTGGGACGATGCTCAGACGTTCGCAGACTTTCATGTTCCGGCTATCCCGTATCTCGTCGCAGTTGCAGACGATGGCAAAACAGTTGATGTATTACTTGGATATCCTGGTAGGGATGCGCTGCGCCAGTGGCTTATAAATGTTAGCCGGGGAGAACCTGGCAACATTTTTCCTTCAGGTCGAATCTTCTGGCCAATGCGGCGTGCGGAAGCCGCTCTTGTTTGGGCCATGCAAGGTACTCCGACTAAGGCTAGTCAGTATATTTCTTGGTCTTGGCCTGGGTCGGTTCGGCTTGCGGCCGAGCTACAGATTGCTAAAATCAGGCATCACGAAGAAACAACAAAGAGACTTGCAGAGAAAATTCTTCGTAAGTCAATTGGGCCTTGGACTGATCTGGCTCTTTCTGTTTGTCCGGATCGTTACAGCATTGTACTTGAAAGGTCTCTGGATCGATTGGATACTGACCAAAAACTCGAGCTTATTTCTACTGCCATTAGTGGGGCCAAGCAAGCAAAAGATGAACAAGCAGTTCGCCGACTGGCGGAGGAGATGGGAATTTCTATTCTTAGGGCCGAAGTAGAAGAAATGACTGAACCAACTGGTTTGTTGAAGCTGAGGCTTCAGCAACTAGCCAAATATTATCGATTTGTCTCTAATGTAGACGAAGAGGGGCTCATTCACGGGGAATTATATCGGCTCTACCCACGAGACGCGGATGTGTTTTTGAATCGAGCCGTTTTTATTCGCAACAATGGTGGTGATCTCAAGATTGCTGAGAATTGGGCGAGTTATGGCTTGGAACTTACAAGGTTCAAAGGAGACCTCTATTTAAGGGGCTCATGTACCTTGGCAAAAATTTTGTACCTGCAATCTAGACCAGAGGAAGCCAGGGAGGTTCTCGATCAAGCTCTCCGTCTTGCACCTTTGCCGGTAGAGGGCAGCAATTTTACAAGCGGCCATTGGCAAGGGGTAATTCGGGGGTATATGGAAAACCCGGAAACAATGGCCAAGTAGAGTTAGAGTAGAATTTTTTCAACAACAACCACAATCATTCCCGGATCTATGAACAGCTTCTTTGTTCCTGATCCGGGTTTATTTTTATTCTTAAGATTTGACAAATGTATTACAAATGTATTACTTTATTCTAGTAAAGATTTAATTTTTTTTATGCGACAAGTTATTAGCTTATCTTTTCCTTCAAAAACAACAACAGAAGTGAAGCGTTTAGCAAAAAAAAGAGGTTTTGATTCAGTAAGTGGTTATATTCAATACCTTATTAAGATGGATCAGGATCTTATTTCAGAAGAAAGTTTATGGGATGATATTAAACAAGCAAGAAATGAATATAAAACAGGTAAGGTTATCAAAGCAAAATCTCTTTCTGAGCTTTTATGATTGTAAAGAAGATTATATATTCAACTCAGTTTGTAAAAGAACTACGAAAATTGCCAAAAGAAATAATAGCTGTAGCTATTCAAAAAGAAGATATTTTTAAAGATAATCCTCTTCATCAATCTCTTCGGCTTCATGAACTACATGGAAAATTTAAGGGTATTTGGTCGATTTCTTTTACAAGCGCTTATCGAATAATTTTCGAACGTATGAAAAATGGAGACATTCTTTTTATTTCTATTGGCAAACATGATATTTATAAATATTTATGACACCCCGTTACCACATTATTACTCTTGGCTGCCAAATGAATAAATCCGATTCAGAGCGTATAGAAGCGCTTCTTGCATCTATTGGTTTTGAGTCTGCACAAACTGAACTTGAGGCTGATTTAATTTTGATAAATACCTGTTCAGTACGTCAACGAGCGGAAGATCGGGTTTTTGGACTCGTTCGCAATTTTGCAAAACTTAAAAAAAATAACCCACGTCTTTTAATTGGTATTACGGGCTGTATGGCTGGTCGAGACAAAGACAAGAAGTTTCATAAGAAAATGCCAGAAGTCGATCTTTATTTTCCCATTCATGATATGGTCAATATTCCCCGATGGATAGCGGAATTTTGGCCAGATCGTTATTTAAAGAATATAGATCTTGTTCCAGATTATTTAAATATTACTCCAAACCGTCACGCCAAAACACAGGCATTTGTAACTATTCAAACCGGGTGTAATAAATTTTGTTCTTATTGTGTTGTGCCATTTGCTCGTGGGCTTGAAAAGAATCGTCTTGTTAAAGATATTTTGGAAGAGATAAAAAATTTAGCGAACCAAGGATATATAGAAATTACTTTGCTTGGGCAAACTGTAAATAGTTATAAAGCTCCTGATCCAGAATTTTTTTCTTCTCAAAATCCTTATAAAAATCATTTTGCAGCTTTGCTTTGGGAAATAAATCAAATTAATGGCATTTCGCGTTTACATTTTACGGCCCCACATCCAATTCACATGAACAGCGAAGTCATTGATGCAATGAGCCTTAAAGCTCATTTTAATTTTCTTCATCTACCTGTTCAATCTGGAAATAATGAGATACTACGTCGCATGAATCGACGCTATTCTCGAGAAGATTATTTATTACTTACTGAAAAAATTAAAACAAAATTACCAAATATTGCTATTGGAACAGATATAATTGTCGGATTTTCTGGTGAAACCAAAGAACAGTTTGAACAGACTCTAGAGCTATATCGCCAAGTTGAATTTGATATTAGTTATAATGCCATGTACTGCCAAAGATCTGGGACGCTTGCAGCCAAAGCCTTTAAAGATGATGTAAGTCTTGAAGAAAAAAAAGAGCGCTGGAATGCTTTACAAGAGCTTATGGAAGAAATAGTTTTTAAAAAAAATCAGGCATATATTGGAAAAACTGTTTCAGTTCTAGTCGAACGTTATGAACCAAACAGAAAAAAAATAGGCGATCAAGAACTAAGAGGTATGTGTGTGGGAAATTCACGAGAAATGAAGCTTACTCAATTTCCTGGCAGTGAATCATTAATTGGTCAGGTGGTTGATGTGTTTATTGAAGATGCTGGAATATGGATACTTACGGGCAGACAAAAGTTATAGCCATTGTTGGGCCAACCGCAAGCGGGAAAACTGCGCTTGCAATTGAAATTGCCAAAAAATATAATGGCGAGATTTTATGCGTTGATTCGCGTACTATTTATAAAGGCATGGATATAGGCACAGCCAAACCAAAAGGCAAGTGGCAAAAATATGGTTCTTTGATAAGTGAAGAAATCGTCCACTGGGGGCTTGATTTGGTTTTGCCAGATCAAATTTATTCTGCTGGATTATTTAAAATTTATGCGACGAAGATTATTGAGGAAATTGTGGCGCGTGGGCATATCCCTGTGCTTGTTGGAGGCACTGGACTTTGGTTTGATGTAATTCTTGGAAATCTTGCTTTGCCACAGATTGAGCCAAATATAGATTTACGAAAAGAACTTGAAATAAAGAACACAAAAGATTTATTTAATTTATATAAACTACTTGATCCAGAAGGAGCTTTAAAAATTGACTCAAATAATCCAAGACGGCTTATTCGTGCCATTGAAGTTTGTAAACTTTCTGGTCAGCCATTTTCTAAATTTCAAAAAAAACAAAATTCTAATTATTGTGTTTTATGGCTTGGGGTAGAAGTTCCGCGCAATGAGCTTTACAATCGAATTAATACTCGAGTAGAAGAAATGATAAAAGAAGGATTAGAAGAAGAGGTAGAAGATTTAGTAAATAAATATGGTTTTGATGCTCCTGGGATGATGGGGATTGGGTATAGGGAGTGGGTAGGAGTTTGGAGTCCGAAGATCGGAGTTCGTTCACAGACGCTCTCCGCTCTCCGCTTTCCGCTCTCCAATCATATAAATATTATTGAGATGATTCAGAAACACACTCGTCATTATGCCAAACGGCAAATGACATGGTTTAAAAAGAATAAAGAAATTTACTGGGTTAAAGAGAGAAATAAGGCTTTTAGATTGATTGAGGGGTTTTTGGGGAAAGAATAAAGAATGTGATTGCTTCTTTTTGTTAATACCTATTGACAAATTATAAATTTTGTGGTATAAAATTAACAGAATTTTCAGTTTAGTTTATTGGATTTTTTTCGCTTTTTACAATCAACGCAGGTTTTTTCCAGCGGAGTCAGAGTAATTCCGCGGAAGGGAGTAGGGAAATGAGAACAATTTTCGTGGCATTGATGGCGACTTTGTGTCTCTTCACAGCAGCAGCGCAGGCACAGGAGTCTCGCCCAACAGGCGTCACGGATGGTCATGACAATCTGTTCGGGGATCTCGGTGAGCAGCAGGAAGTGGGTGCGGGGCAGGCGGGAGCAGAGCAGAATGGCCAGCTCGTGGACGCGGTGAACTTCGTAGAGGAGGTCGTGTATTTCCTCTTCGACAGTGCTGAGCTGACCGAACAGAGTAAGTTGGTTCTCCAAGCGGTGGCGAGGAAAATGAAGAGCTATTCTGATTTGAGGCTTCTCGTTGAAGGGAATGCTTCGTTTGAGGGTAAACCTATTTACAACCTGGATCTCAGTCTGCGACGAGCGAGGGCGGTCATCCGTTATCTCGTCGACGTCTGTGGAATCGAAGAGTCAAGGCTCGTGGCAACCCATTTGGGAAATCTGAATCCAATCTCAACGAAAAATCCTGCGGCTTCAGCCGAAAATGATCGTCGAGTGAGGTTTCACATTCTCGGAGGATGGTTCTTGATCCTGAAGCCGCCCCCTGCACCCTCTCCTCCGCCCCCAGTGATTAACGAGGGGGACAAGAACTACTTTTTCGACCTACGTCAGAATAACTATTTCCCGAGCCAAGACTTAGGTTTCCGGCTCGGCGGTGATACTTTTTCTTTCGAAGACAAGCCGGTCACTGATCGAAAATGGACGATCGGACAGCGACTTGTGTTGTCTTCGATCGTTGGTGTGCTCACTGGAAGCGGAACCGCTGGGGCTGTGTACCTAGCGGATGTGAGAGCGGATGTCGAGAGGACGGACGGTGTTGGGGGCCATTGGGAAGTGTACCGGAACCTGGGAAGAGAAGAAATCCTTGGCTTCGGCTTAGGGTTTGTGGGAGGTTTTGCTCCCACTCTGGCCGTTTCCGGGACATTCTACTGGACTCCTGATGGTGGTTTCAAGGTGAAATTCGGTAACAAATAAGGAGGTGTGCGATGGAAAGGACAACAACAGCATCGGTCATCCTCGCAGGCCTCCTTCTGGTGGCATGTGGGGATTTCGAAAATCGGCAGGTTCTCTTTGATGGCGATTGGGAAGAGGAAGGGGATACATATGCGATCTCCTCACCCAAGCCCGATGCCGACGGAGACGGAGATCCGGACGTAACGGACTGCGAGCCCGAGAACCCGGCCGTCCACCACGGTGCGAACGAGGTGGCCTACGATGGGATCGATCAGGATTGCGACGGCACGGATCTGGTGGACGTGGACGGGGATGGGTATGTCGCAGTGGAGGTCGGAGGGGACGATTGCAAAGATAACGTTCCAACCATAAACCCCGATGCGGAGGAAATCTGCAACGGAACCGACGACGATTGCGATAACCTGATCGATGACGAAGACGATCACGTAGGTGGACAGCAATTTTTTTACTATGACGAGGATAGCGACGGATACGGCGGCGACAGTGACTATGCTTGCGAGTTGCCGTCGGACTCTACCCAGGTGGGCGGAGACTGCAACGATGATGCTCCGTCGTTCTATCCTGGGGCTGTTGAGGTTTGTGGTGTTGATCAAAATTGTGATGGACAGATTCGTTCATGCGATGAGGTTGACAACGACGGCGATGGCTTCTCGGAAGAAGACGGCGACTGCGACGACGAAGACCCTGATAACAAACCGACCAATGAGGGCCAGGATTGTTCATCGGATCAACGTTGGTAGTTCCTTAGCGGTCGGTGTCTGATCTCTCAGGCCCAAACGAAAAACCCTTGGAATTGGAGGATTCCAGGGGTTTTGTGTTTTTTTTGGGGGAAGATGGAAGATAGAAGATAGATAAAAAAAATCCGCCAGGAGACCCTGGCGGTGCGGAGAGATTATGAAAATTTATTTACTTCTCTGTTGTCTTCGAGAGATTCTTGAAAGTTTTTGATACACAAGCAACGCCTTATGTTCTACGACTTGAAGTTCATTTCCACTTCCTGGGCATTGTCTATTCATTATGTGCCTTTCAGCACAGAGGTTGCGCATAAATTGAGACAGACGTTCTATATAATAATCTGTTATAACTTCAAAAGTCGGTGGATAAAGTCCAGGATTTGGTGGAACCATTCTATTTGTCCAAAGGACTGTTCGTCTGAAAATATTTTTAGATTTAAATTCTTGCCAGTTTTTCATTTCTACATTATATTTTTTTCTCCTAACCCTAAATTCTTCATCAATATTTTCTAAGAATAAATATACAAGTTGTTCGACAGGTTTTTCCCACTCATTGAGAGTTTGTCCGTTGTTTACCAGCAGTAGTCTTTCAATAATTGCTGATTTTGGAGGGCTTGTTTCAGCAAGAACAATTGTGCCCTCATCCTCAATAACCACATCCGCAGGTACGTACCAGCCCATGGCTTCCTCCTTTTTTGCAAACGAAAATTAAAGTTCAAACATCGAAAAGTGTTTTATTAACACTCTGCGATTTTTGAACTCTAATTTTATGACGGTGGAAACGAGGAGATTACTTTGTCGCTTTGCTCCTTGCAAAGATAGTATTTAGATTTTTTTAAACTCCTCAGCCAAAATTTTTTCAACCATCTCTGGGCTAGCTTTTCCAGCCATTTGGCGCATCACAAGACCAAAGAAAAATTTAAAGAGCTTTTCCTCTCCGTTTTTATAACGTTCTATCTCATTTTGATTATTTTGTAAAATTATTTGAACTGCTTCATGCACTATATTTTCATCAAAAACGCTCTCAAGATTTTTTTCTTGCATAATCTGGCTTGGATCTGCTCCAGTATCAATCATATCTTCTAAAATAATCAGTCCGCTTGCTGGGGTGATTTTTTTTGTAAAAATAAGAGAGAGAAGTTCAGCAAAATTTTCTGCAGTGATATTTGCTTGATCAATAGTAATCGTACGATCATGCAAAAAACCGATTAGCTTGTTTACAAGCCAAGTGCTTACAAATTTACCCAATATTTCTTGCGAAGATAATGCTTCTTTAGGCAGCCATTCATAAAGCTCGGAAAGTACTTGCTCTGTAAAATTTGAAAGAGCAAGATCTTCACACAAGAGTTTTGCCTCTGTTTCTGGTAGCTTATATTCTTGTTTGAATCGTTCAATTTTTTGTCGAGGAAGCTCAGGAATTTTTCCTTGCAAGATTTCGGTAAAAGGAGTGAGTTCAAGTGAAGTAAGATCTGGCTCTGGGAAATAGCGATAATCTTCTGAGCTTTCTTTAATTCGTTGTTCTTCGGTGATTTGTTTTTCTTCATTCCATCCACGAGTTGAGGAAACGGATGGTGGGTGGCCTTCTTGCCAAAGTTTGGTTTGACGTTCGATTTCATAAAAAAGCGCGCGTTCCACAGATCGAAATGAATTTAAATTTTTGATTTCGGTTTTAGCAGAAAGGGTCAAAGATAATGGCAGGCCTTGTTCATCAATTTCACGCAAAGAAATATTAGCGTCACAACGCAGGTGACCTTTTTCCATATCTGCATCTGAGATATCAAGATAGCGGGCAAGTAAACGCAAGGATTGCAAAAATGTTTTTGCTTGCTCAGGGGATCTAAAATCTGGTTCAGTAACTACTTCAATAAGAGGGACTCCAGAACGATTAAAATCAACATAGGTTTTTTTGGAAGTATCGTGTAAAAGTTTTGCAGCATCTTCTTCTAGGTGAGCGCGCGTGATACGAATTCCTTCAACCATTCCACCTGTTGCAATAGGTAAATCGAATTGAGAAATCTGGTATCCTTTTGGTAAATCTGGATAAAAATAATTTTTTCGATCGAATTTAGAATGTGAGGCTATTTGGCAACCCAAAGCAAGCCCCATAAGAATAGCCCACTCAATCGCTTGTTTATTTGGAGTGGGTAGGGTGCCTGGGTGTCCTGTACAGATTGGGCAAATATGGGGGTTTGGTGCCATGGCTCGATCAATGGTCGGGCAAGGACAAAACATTTTAGAGACGGTTTTTAATTGAATGTGAATCTCAAGACCAATAATAGATTCAAGTTTCATCATATATTTGTTCCTTTTGATTTGGTTTGTCGAACTTCTTCATAAAGTAAAAATATAAATCCAGAAAATAACGGCAGGGTAAAAAGATCTACAAAAAGAGCTAGGGTTTCCTCAAGAATAGGTGAAAGTCCATCTTCTGGCAACCCAAGCATAAAAATAAATAATATTTCAAGTAGCCCAAGAATAATAAGATAAATAAAAAAAAGAAATAATGTTCCTGCAAGTAACCGCCATGTAATCGGCCAAAAACGACCACGAACAAGTTCTTTGCTTTGAGTAAGTGCTTGTAATCCTTGTTTTTTTTCAAATAAA
>PFWS01000005.1:0-23123 GCA_002791255.1 Candidatus Uhrbacteria bacterium CG_4_9_14_3_um_filter_36_7 | reverse complement strand
AAATCCAGGAACAATAAGAAGTAGAAATCCACCAAAAGTAGCTATAGTTTTTATAATAGTAATATGAAAAAAACGTGGTAAAAGATGAAGGGCTTTTGAAAAAAGATGAGAAACACGTACAGACTTTTTTTGATTTATAGAAAAAAATAGAAAAAGAAGGATGATACTTATCCAGATGGTCATACCAATTTCAAGCACGAGAAATATCCATGAAAAAATAAACGAAAATGGATCTGGAAGAAGATAAGAGCTAAAAATACGAAGAGCTCCTGGAAAGAGAATCCAAGCTACAATTCCAATAAAAATCAAAAAATACCGACGGTAAATACGCGCAGTTTGTTCAAGAATTACCAAAAACGATTTCATACATCTTTTTTAAGATTTTGTTCTTTGAGGCTTTGGTAAAGAAGTAAATCAGCGGTAATAATAAGAGGATTGATAAGAATTGTTATAAGACTAAGAGCAAAAGCAGCTGCCATACTTGTTAATCGAAGTTCAAGATCTGCGTTTAAACCAACAAGAAGTTTAATACCTGCATCAGCAAAATAAAGAATTGCTGATTCAGCAATAATAGCAATAAGAAAAAAGATCATTTTTGGAATGACAAGTCTTATAAAAAATGGCCAGAATTTTTGTGCCACAAGCTCACGACTTCGGGTGAGGGATTTTTTTCCACGAACATTTTCGATTAAGAGAATATACTGGGCAAAAGCATAATGAATAAGCCATCGGAAACCAAAAATAACAGCAAGTATAGCACCGATAAGAATAAGAATAGCTCCAATAATTGAAAGGAAATCAATAAAAAAGATTCCGCCAATAATGTTTAAAATAAGCCCTGGAGCAATAAATAAAAGAGCTGCCACTATAAGCAAGGTAACAAGAATTCCAACCCAAATAATAGGTAAAAAATAGTTCCAACTTTCTTTCATTTGTTTGGAGATATTTATAGGTTGTTTTTCAAGTAAATGAGAGGTGGTTCGAATAAGAGTAATAAAAACCCAAATACCAATAATAGGAGCAAGAAAAAAATTATTTATTGATAAAAGAATAGCTCCAATTGTTTGACTTGTTGATAAAGTTTGGCCAGTTATAACAGCACTTCCAGAAGGAATAAGAGCAAGTGCAATAAGCCCAATAAACGTTGGTATAAGTAACCAACCAGCAATATTTATAAAAATTAAAAAGAAACGACGATAGATTTCCCATGATCGATCAATAATTTGGCCAACCGAAATAAGATTAGACATAGATTTAGGAGAAGTTTAATAAATTGGCAAGAATAAGTTTTATGTGTTTTATCATTGTTTGTGTTGATAAATCTGTGCGAAAACAATGTAAACAAGTTCCATAAGATTCAAAAAGTTGGGCAAACCAAGCTGAATGGAAGCGCTCGGAAGCTTGTTTAAGTAATGGAAGTTGAGTAAAAACACCTTTTGATTCTTCACTTCGAAGAGAAAGGCGTTCAACTACTTTTTGAGAATCAAGATCTGTTAAAATTAAATGATCAGGGGCATATTTCATTGCAAGGGCATTTCCAGGAATTTCAAGCAAATTTTCAATAGTAATTCCCCCTTTCATAATAGGTTGATAAATAAGTGATGTACTAATACCACGATCTTGCAAAATAATTTTTCCATGCTCAAGAGCTGGGATAATTAGCCGTTTATACATAATCTGACGATCAAGAGCAAAGGCATGGGCAAGTTCAACAGCTCCATAAGGATCATCTTCGCGAGCAAGTTCAAATCGAATTGCTTCTCCTATCCAAGTTCGCGTAGGCTCAAAGGTAAAAAAAACATCGTGATCTTTTACTTCTTCAAAACAAGGTGGACACCTATTTTCTTTTGACCACATTTGTAAATCAAAAAAAGATTTTCCTTGTGTCTCCATCCATTCTTTAAGAGCATGAATAATAGTTGTTTTTCCACTGCCCCCAATTCCATCAATCATGATCATTTTTCCATTTTTCATAGAACCCATACTTAAAAGTATAACAAATTATCCGGTTGATCCGAATCCACCACGACTATTTTTTACGTCAATAGCCTTTTCAATAAATTCAACTCGTTCAATCGGAATAAAAAATCCTTGAGCCAGTCGTTCGCCTACTTGTACTTTGTATATTGTTTCCCCAATATTTTTTACAGCTAAATAAAGTTCGTCTTTTGGACCACAGTAATCTTGATCAATAATTCCTATTCCATTTATAAGTGTGAGTTTTTTCTTTGCACTAGAAGAACGATTAGCTAAAATAAGTCCATATCCTTTTGGAACTTGTATAATAAGCCCTGTTGAAAACAAATAGATCTCACTTGCTTCAAGAGTTTTTTCTTCAAGAACCGCAATATCAAAAGCAATTGAACCAGCAGTCTGATAGAGAGGCAATGGAACCAATGGGGAAGTACGTTGAAAAGAGACTTGCATAAGCCCTTATTGTAGCGAAAAAGTTATCCTCTGGAAATGGGAGGCAAATTTAAGTACTATAAATTTCTATGTCTTTACAAGAATTACGTTTTATTCAACGTTTCCTTTCCGATCGATTTGGTTCATTTGAGGCCATTTCTCAAACAGAAAGTGGAGAGCAAATTCAAGAGGAATATGTGGCTTTTGGAGATGGAAAAACTCTTCCATTTCGTTCATTTATGCGTAAGGAACTATTTGAACTCGCCAAGCCTTATCTTTTGTCTCCAGAAAGTACGGTTACAGCTATTGATACAAATCGTCTGGCTGGGCTTACAGGCGCGATGCTTGCGCGGCAAAGCCGTATTACTGGAACGATTCTTGATGTTCTTGTAGATGAATTTTTGGTTAAATCAAGTCAAGAAGCAGAAAAACTTGATCTTCCAATAGGTTCAATTAAAGCAAAAAAACTTGATCAAATTATTGAACGTATTTTGCTTCAATATGGCGATGATTCTGTGCAAGAGCTTGAGTATGCTACGGTTTTATTCAATTCAGTCAGTAATATCGCCACAAAAATAATTGAAGATCGTCGACTGGGTGGCTTTATCGAACAATCAAGCCGCTATGTAGTTTATTCACAACGCGATCCTGTGAGTGGCCATTGGTTTTATCTACGGGAGCATCGAATTATGGAAAGTCCGCATGCAGATTTGTATATTAAAACTATGGACGCATGCTTTGAGCTTTATGTTAAATTAGTTGATAAATTAACTAATTATTATCAATCAATAAAACCATCTCATGAAGCAGTTTATGCGATCCGTCCTGATGATTCAACAAAATATCATTTAAACGAGCTATCAAATGAAAAAGAGAAAAAAGAATTTTTGCGTGCTTATGGATTCGATTTAAGATGTCGTGCTTGTGATGTAGCTCGTATTATTTTGCCTGCTTCCACGCTTACAAATGTGGCTATGGTTGCCAATGGGCGTGTTTTTGAACATCTTTTAAAACGTTTATATTCATCATCTAATCCAGAATTTCATGATATTGCCACAAGGCTTCATGAGACTCTTAATAAACAAATTCCTAAATATGTTAAACGCGCTAGTCCAGGTGGCGAGACTTATTGGAAAGAAATGGATCAGCAAATTATTTCTCAAATACAAATCTTTTTTCCAGAATTTTTAACTGCTGTTCCGTCAAGCGAAGAAGTTAAGTGGGTTCATCAAATAGCGCTCCTTGAAGATTCAAAGGAAGCTATTGCTTCTATGCTTGCTACTCAATATTTTCCTCATGTTCATTGGCCATTTGATAAAATTGTTTATCGGCTTTTACAAGAGTCAAAAGAACATTTGACAGATTTACTTAAGGCAATTGTTAGTAAACGTTCTTCTCGGCGTGATCGTTCTCATCGTGGGTTTGAGCACGGGTATCCGTGCACATTTGAAGTAGTAGGAAATTATGGAATTTTTCGCGATCTCCACCGTCACCGGATGCTTACTCAACAACGTCAATATTTAAATCCACATCTTGGGTTTACTATTCCTGCTGATATTATTGCAATTGGAATGGAAGAAGAAGTAAATAATATGCAAAAACAAGCTGCTTATTTATTTGATCAAGTGGTCTTAGCCCTTGGATCTGATGCTGCACAATATACGGTTCTTTTTGGGCATCACATACGCTTTATGATGGGATTTAATTTGCGAGAAGCCCAGCATTTATTGGAACTGCGCACCATTGCTCAGGGACACCCAGACTATCGGCGTATCTGTCAAAAGATGGATATAATTTTAAAAGAGAAAGCTCCATGGCTTTCTCAAATCGGATTATTACAATTTGTTGATTATAACGACTATCCATGGGCAAGAGCAGATGCAGAAGCCCGTCAATCTTCTAAGCGTCTAAGAGCACAGATAAATGAAGAGGATGAATAAATTATATAGAATTAGTTTAAAAGAAGCTTATTCATAGAAAAGTGTTTGGAAAGTTGAGGTCCGCGTTGATTAAAATAATGACTTCCAAGACACGGATCTCCATAAGAAATTAAAGATGGTTCTATAAGGCGTTCATATACGATTTTGCAAATAGATTGTCCATCTCGTAAGATAAAATCATTATCATAGGTAAAGATTTCAAGGACAGCTGGAGTTCCAAGAATTTCTCCTTTATTTCCAAAACCAAATCCTGGATCAAAAAAGCCTGCATAATGAGAACGAAATTCGCCGCTGCTTGGATTGTATGGCGTAATTTCCATAGCAAATCCAAGGGGAACACGTAAAAATTCTTTTGTAACAAAAATATAAAATTCTCCTCGACGCATAACCACCTGACCATTTTTTGGGCGATAAATAGGTTCAAAAAAATCAAAAGGGTTTAAATCTCTTTGAGTATAATCAAGCAGTCTACAAGTGGTGGGAGTGGATTTAAATCCAATGATTTGTTGACTTGAAAGGTCAATCGTAGTGGTTAGGCCATCTGGATCAATGATTAATGTTTCTTCGGGTAATGGCTTACCATCAATATTATAAAGAAGCCTTTGAGTTTTATGTAATTCAAAATGTTCTTGTTGACTTAGACGCGCATCTCCTTGAAAAAATCGAATCTGATTCAAGTATTCACCAGTTTTTAATTTAACTGGAAATGATTTTGGAATGATTTCAAGCCAAAGTTCACCTTGATATCCAGGAGGAATTTTATCAAATTGAGGGACACCATCAGCAATAAGGCGTGTTTGCAAATTAATTCTCCCAGAAGATGATTTATTATTTGCATACGCATGAATATCTACTGGTAGATCGAGGGTTTCCTGTAAACGAACAAGATAAATTCCCTGAAGTTCTAAAGGAATATCTAAGGAAGTAGGAAATAATATTCCTTCTCTTAGAATATCACGAACAGATTCTCCTTTTTGAGGGAGGAAGCTCCCTCGCATACGGTAAATTTCATTGGAAATAGATAGATCAATCGATGATGGTTGAACAGGATGATCTTCTTTAACACCAATGATTGATCTTGTTTGGATAAGATTTTGGATTTTCTGAATCGGCAAAGCTCCGCTTATGGAGTTTTCTAACATAGCCGTCTTGTTTAGGATGAAATTTCTATTTTTATACCAGGACCCATGGTTGAGGTAATAGTAGCTGAACGAATAAAATCACCTTTTGCTGCACTTGGTCGAAGTTTTTTAAGTATTTGCATGAAGAGCAAAAGATTTTCTTTTAACTGATCTTGAGAAAAAGAAAGGCGCCCTATAACCTGATGAACATTACCAGTATCATCATTTTTAAAGCTAATTTTACCGGCTTTTTGTTCTTCAATTATTTTTCCAATACCTGACCCAATAGTTTCTGTTTTTGGGTTTGGCATAAGACCGCGTGGACCAAGAAGTTTAGCCAGCTTAGCCATTTTAGGCATCATGGCAGGTGTGGCAACTGCTACATCAAAATCAATTTTTCCTGTTTTTGTAATTTCTTCAATCAATTCTTCAGATCCAACTAAATAAGCTCCTGCTTTTTTTGCTTCTGATTCTTTTTCAGCTTCCACAAATGCAGCTACGCGCTTTGTCTTTCCAGTTCCATGTGGAAGAACTAATGTTCCGCGTACTTGTTGTTCGCTTTTTTTTGTGTCAATTCCAAGTCGTATGTGAATCTCTACAGCTTCATCAAATTTTGCAGAACGCATATCTTTTAAAAGAGCTATTGCTTGTTCGATTGGGTAAGTTTTTTTCTTTTCAATTGGTGTTTTATTTGCAATGAAACGTTGACTTGGCATAAAGATATCGTGGTGTAGATCCATGGATTTTTTTCCAAGGTCCCACAATTATGAATTTTTAATTTCAATTCCCATTTGTCTGGCTGTTCCAGCAATAATTTTCATAGCCTGTTCAACATTATCTGTATTAAGATCTGTCATTTTTTTGATAGCAATATCGCGGAGTTGGTCATTTGTAATACTTCCTATTTTTTCGGAAAGAGGTTTACCTGAACCCTTAGCAACACCAGCAGATTTTTTAATGAGCTCAGAAGCTGGAGCCACTTTCATGATAAAGTCAAAACTACGATCTTCATAGACATTAATTACACATGGAACAATTTCTCCTCGACGATCTTTTGTGGCTTCATTAAATTGATTAACAAAGTCACCGATTGCCACACCATGTTGTCCAAGAGCTGGTCCAACTGGAGGGGCAGGGGTTGCCGCACCTCCTGGTATCTGAAGTTTAATTTGAGTTTTAAGTTTTTTGGCCATAGGGTTTTGTTTATGTATGGATTCCCAATAAAATATGGGCAACCATCCTATGAATAATAATTAGGAATAAAGAATAGGGATTAGGAACAAGAATCAAACTTTTTTGACTTGGAGAAAATCGAGTTCAACTGGTGTTTCGCGACCAAACATATTGACAAGAATTTTAATTTTTCCGCGACCTTCATCAATTTCTGCGACCTTTCCTTCAAAATGTTTAAATGGACCATCGATTATCTGAACTGGTGTTCCAATTTCAACATCTAATTTATATTCAGGTTCATTTACACCCATGCGTTTTTGAAGGGCATCCATTTCTTCTTGAGAAATAGGGGTAGGGATTGTACCTGTGCCAATAAATCCAGTTACATTTGGGGTGTTACGCACCACATACCAAGAATCATCGGTTACAATCATTTCAACAAGCACATATCCAGGAAATATTTTTTCTTCAATCATCCTTCGCTTACCATTTTTAATTTTTATTTTTTTTTCTTTAGGAACTAAAACCTGGAAGATTTTATCTTCCATATCCATGGTTTCAATACGTTGACGAAGATTACTTGTTACTTTTTCTTCATACCCAGAATAGGTGTGAAGTGCATACCAACGTTTTCCATGTTGGGCTGTTTGTTTTGCCATACAAAATAAAAAAGAGCTTTAATTACCAAGAGAGATAAAGGCTTCAAATCCAAGGGTAAAAATCCAATCAAGCAGACTAAAATAAATAGCGACCCCAAGACTAAGACCTATAATAAATAGGGAATAGCGAAGAGTATCCTTTTTTGAAGGCCAATGAACTTTCAAAAGCTCACTTTTAGCTTCTTGAAGATATAAAACCGGTCTAAACTTTTTTGATTTTTCCATTGTTTCCATATTTTAAAAGCCCCGTGGGGCTTATTAAGTCCTATAGTAGGAGATTTTATATTTTTTGGCAAATACATAAACCCTAAGGTGATTTAAATATCCAAATTTTGCACTTGTTTTGCCCGTGTTTGAATGAATCGTTTACGTGGTGCAACATCGGAACCCATGAGAATATCAAAAATTTCTTCTGCTTGTTCAGCATCATCAATGGTAATTTGTTTCATGACACGACTAGCTGGATCCATAGTAGTTTCCCATAATTGTTCTGGATTCATTTCACCAAGTCCTTTATAACGTTGAATCGTAACCGATGTCTTTTCTGGGCTTGTTTCACGTTTGACAACAATATCTCGTTCTTCATCTGAATAAGCATACCAAAATTTTTTACCCACCTGAATACGATATAAAGGCGGTTTTGCAATATATATATGAGATTGTCGGATCAGATCAGGGAAATAACGGAAAAATAAGGTAAGTAAAAGAGTGCGGATATGTGCGCCATCAACATCTGCATCTGTCATAATAATCACTCGATGATAACGTAATTTTTGTAAATCAAAACCCTCTCCAATATTAGTTCCAAGGGCAATAATAAGAGATTTAAGTTCATTATTATTTAGCATTCGATCAAGACGTGCTCGCTCAACATTAAGGATTTTTCCTCTTAATGGAAGTATGGCTTGAAATTCACGATTACGTCCTTGTTTAGCAGATCCTCCAGCTGAATCTCCCTCAACAATAAATAGTTCAGATTTTTCTGGATCTTTTGAAGAACAATCAGCTAATTTTCCTGGGAGCGTTAGCCCATCTAATACTCCTTTTCGAAGGACTGTCTCTCGAGCAGCTCGAGCAGCAGCTCGAGCTTGAGCACTCAGAATACATTTACCAACAATAGCTTCTGCATCGCGTGGGTGCTCTTCAAGAAAAATACGTAAAGCTTCACCAAAAATACTTTCCACAGCTGTACGAGCCTCTGGGTTTCCAAGTTTTGCTTTAGTTTGACCTTCAAATTGTGGTTCTCGAAGTTTAATACTAAGAACCGCTGTTAATCCCTCACGCACATCTTCCCCAGTTAAATTTGAGTCTTTTTCTTTAAGGAGTCCTTTAGTACGAGCATATTGATTTAGTTCACGGGTTAGAGCTGAACGCAGTCCAATTAAATGCATGCCACCTTCTGGATTTGGAATATTATTTGTAAAGCAGAAAATCGCTTCATGATATTCTTCTGTGTATTGAAATCCGATTTCCATTGCAACATCTGTAACTGGATCAGTTTTTTCAATATAAAATAAGGTTGGATGTTTTTTGGGTTTTCCACGATTGATATGACGTACATAGGAAGCAACTCCGCCTTCAAAATAAAAGGCATAGGAGTGATGGTTTTCTTTTTCACGTTCATCACAAATTAGCAAATAGGTTCCTTTGGTTAAATAGGCTTGTTGGCGCAGATGATCAAGAATAGTATCTAAATCAAATTCAACAGTTTCAAAAATCGTTGGATCAGGAGAAAAAATAACCCTTGTTCCAGTACCATTTGCTTTTCCAATAGTATGTACATTTTCTTGTGGTTTTCCATACTGATATTCTTGAACCCAGAGTTTTTTATCTCGCTTAACTTCTACACGTAAATTTGTTGAAAGTGCATTAACCACAGAAACACCAACTCCATGTAATCCTCCAGAAACCTTATAGCCTTCTCCTCCAAATTTTCCTCCTGCATGAAGTTTTGTCATGACAAGTTCAAGAGCTGATTTTTTGTATTGTGGATGAATATCAACAGGAATACCCCGACCTTCATCTTCAACAGATACTTTATGATCAGGTAATAATCGCAGGATAATTTTTTTTCCATAGCCTGCCATTATTTCATCAAAGGAGTTATCCATGACTTCCCAAATAAGATGATGGAGTCCACTTGGGCCAGTGGATCCAATATACATACCAGGTCGTTTGCGAACAGGTTCAAGCCCCTCAAGCACTTGGATGTGTTTAGCATCATAAGAGGAAGCTGTTTGTTTTTTTGATTCTATTTTTTGTATTGATGATTTTGGCATAATAAAAGAGACAAGCATGAGATCATGAACACTTGGGGTTTATAGTCTATATTCTTTATAAGAAAAACAAACTCTATAGAAAACCAAGTTTCAAATCATATCATGAAAACAGGGAAAAGAAAAGATGAATATAAATATGTTATACTATTCATAAAACCAGGTAGATATATGGTATGAATAGAAAAATTTTGCAGTCATTAGATACAAAAACTGAACGCACCTTTGAGCGTTCTTTGTGGTTTATTGAGCATCGATCTTTTTTACGATCACTTATTTTTGGTATTTGGTTTGTGGTCGACCTTATGCTTATTAGTTTTGCTGGATGGGTGTTCATTGAGACATTTTTATTGCGTTCTGATCTTGTTGAATTTGAGACTTCTTCCATGGCTGTTTTAGGACAAAAAGAACTTCATCAGTTTTCAAAATCACACACTGCACTTAATTTGGAAATTAATCCTGTTTCTGTGTTTTCTTTGGGAGATAATCAATATGATTTTTATACTCAAATAACTAATCCAAATTCGGAATGGTGGGCTACATTTGATTATGTTTTTATTTTTCAAAATGGAGAAACAACACCCACACAGAGAGGTTTTATTCTACCAGGATCAGAAAAACCATTAGTTTTTTTAGGTTATAAAACATCCACAAAGCCAGTTCAAGCAAAAATTTATATTTCCCAAATTGATTGGAAACGCTTAGACGCTCATGTATTTTCAGATTATGAAACATGGTTGAGTGATCGTATTGCTTTTGAAATTTCAGACACTCGTTTTTCAAGAGAATTAGAAATAAACGGAAAAACGGTTGGGCAAATTGAGTTTAGTTTAAAAAATAAAACTGCTTTTGGTTATTGGGAGCCAAGGTTTTTTATCTTTCTTATTCGTGGTAATACAGTAGCAGGAGTAACATCCACCACTTTGTCATCATTAAAAGCACTTGAAGAGCGTACAGTATCCGTTCATTGGCTTGGAACACTACCAGCTGTAAGCCGTATCGAAGTAATTCCAGACATCCTTTTATTTGATCCATCTGCATTCATGCCTATTTAAGATTATTATGTTTTCAAAAGTTTATCGTTTTTTGCGCGGCATGGATGGTATTTTCCTTCTATGTGTTTTTCTTTTAGTTTTATTTGGTTTTCTTGCTATTTATTCTGTTGCCCTTTCTCAACAAAACACAGAATTTTTTTTATTAAAAAAACAATTACTTGCCTTTTCCCTTGGTTTTTTATTTCTCCTCTTTTTTTTTCAAACAGATTATCGATTTTTGAAAGGCTATCATCATATTATTTACGCTATATGTATTTTGCTTCTGCTTGCTGTCCTTATTTTTGGTCAGACCATTCGCGGAACAAAAGGTTGGTTTGAATTAGGAAACATCTCTTTTCAGCCAGTTGAATTTGCAAAAATGGGTTTTATTATTTTTTTTGCTCGTTTTTTAGCAGATCGTCCATTACCACTTTCATTTCAAGATATTTTAAAAAGTGGGTTTATTGTTTTATTTCCTACCTTACTTGTTTTACTACAACCAGATATGGGGTCAGCTCTTTTATTTGTAGGGGTTTGGTTGTTTATGCTCCTTTTTGCTGGTATGCGTAAACGTTTTATTGTTCTTCTTTTATCTATTTTTATAGGTATAAGTTTATTTGGTTGGTTGTTTGTTTTAGAAGATTATCAGCAAGCACGTTTACAAACATTTTTTTATCCTTCTCAAGATCCTCTTGGGGAAGGTTATAATGTTTCTCAAGCATTAATTGCTATTGGTAGTGGGCAGTGGTTTGGTCAAGGTCTTGGTTTTGGATCTCAAAATCAACTTCGATTTCTTCCGGAAAGTCAGACAGATTTTGTTTTTGCAGTTATTGCCGAAGAATTAGGGTTTGTTGGTGTATTAGTTTTTTTCTTTATTTTTTTCCTTTTTTTCATCCGCATTCTTCAAGCTCTATATAAAACAAAAGATTCTTTTGCTCAATACTTGCTTTTTGGTATTGGATCGCTTTTCTTTTTGCAATTTGTTGTTAACATCGGGATGAATCTTGCTCTTTTGCCTGTAACAGGTATTACTTTGCCATTTGTAAGTTATGGCGGAAGCTCACTTATGGTTTTTTTATGCTTAGTTGGCATTATTCAAAGCATTATGCGTCAACGTTCATTTGGACAAAATGGATAAAAATAGGTAGACTCATTTTCTATGCTTCCAAAACAAGTTTCTGAATTTTTTCATGGGGCTCCTTCGGCTGTATCTGAATGTCCCTTTTGCCATACCACATACGTTCACACAAAGATTCATCTTTTATGGCAAGAAGGTGGGAAACATTTTCTTCATTTGCACTGTCAAAAATGTGCCCACGCGGTTCTCGCTTTGCTTTTTTCTCAACAAATGGGAGCGAGTTTTATTGGAATTTTAACTGATTTAACCTTTGAGGACGCTCTTGCCCTCTCTTCAAAAAAATCTATTTCATTAGATATGGTTTTGAACATGCATATTTGTCTGCAAGAGAAAGCAAGCGAGTCTAATTTTTTTTCATTATTAGTTAAAGAGTCAACTCACACGAGAACAAAATTAAAGAGTAAAATTGACAGGAAAAAGAGAAATGGGCACAATAACGCCGTCTTATCTTTACCTTTTTAAAAATATGGCATTTACTTTAAAAGCAATCAAACGAGAAATAATCGGTCGTAAAACGAATGAACTGCGAGATGAAGGGTTTATTCCGGCTATTATTTATGGTGCTCGAAAGAATCCGATCAATATTTCAGTAAATAGACAGGCATTTTTACGTATCTATCAACAAGCTGGAGAAAGTACATTAATTGATCTTGAGATGGAAACAGGTGAAATTGAAGCTGTATTAATTCAAGATTTCCAACGCAGCAGTGTACAAGATCAAATGATTCATGCTGATTTTCGTCGGGTTGATTTGGATAAACCACTAGTTGTTGATGTCCAACTTTATTTAGTTGGGGAAGCCCCAGCTGTGCGTGAACTTGGCGGAACACTTATCTCAAGTCGACATACAGTTCAGGTACGTGCTTTACCACGCGATCTTATTAAAACACTTGAGATTGATCTTTCTACATTAAAAACATTTAATGATGTTATTCGTGTTTCTGATATTTCTTGTCCAGAAGGAGTCCAGATTTTAGATGAGAATGATTTATCTTTGGTAACAGTCATGCCTCCACGAACAGATGAAGAATTAAAACAATTAGATGAGGCAATTCAAGAAGATGTTAGTCAAGTTGAGCGAGTTGGAAAGAAGGAAGAGGTACCTGAAGAAGAAGATGCGGCTAAGACGCCAGAGGCATCTTAAACTAGAGGTAAATACCGCCATGAAGCGATTATTTAAAAAACAACAAAATCTTTTTTTTCTTAGCTTAGTTTGTTTCATTTGTTTAGGTCTTATTATTTTCTTTGTTTATGGGCTATCACCAAATAAGGAACCTCTTGCGAATGAAACATTAGAAAATAATGTTTCATTGACACAGACAGAAATTATTTTTCGTCATCCATTAACTGGAAAAAAGAGCCATCAAGTCATAAATAAACCATCTGTTTATTCTGTGATGGTTGAAAATAGTGCTGATGCTTGGCCATTAAGTGGTTTAGAAAAGGCTTTTCTTGTGATAGAAGCCCCGGTTGAAGGAAATATTCCACGTTTTTTAGCTTTCTATTCATCTGATGTAGAGGTTGAAAAAATTGGTCCAGTACGTTCAGCTCGACCGTATTATTTAGATTGGGCAAATGAATTTTTTTCTCTTTATGCTCATGTTGGAGGTTCAGACCAAGCCTTAGATCTTATTGCTAGTGGTGAAACATTTGATTTAAATCAATTCTTTTTTGGATCTTTTTTTTGGCGCTCATCTGATCGGTTTGCCCCTCATAATGTTTATACTTCCTCAGAGCTTCTTTCTCAAGCCTTTGAACAAAAGAAAAATAAAGGGTACGCGCGTGAACCCTTATATGAAGTTTGGTCATTCAAAGACCATTTAATTCCTACAAATTTTCATGATGTTCCTGAAGTTTCGATTCAGTTTTCACCTGTATTTGGCTATGAGGCAACTTGGGTTTATGAGCCATCTATGAACCGATATGAACGCAAACAAAATGGACAAAAATTTCTTCTTCAAAATGGAGAGATGATTTTTGCGGATAATATAGCCATTATGATAACTGATATTACAGTGATTAATGCGATTGGTCATCGATCAATACGCACCCTTGGACAAGGAGAAGCAATTATTTTGCAAGATGGTCAGATAATATTGGGTTCATGGAAAAAGAATTCCGTGAAAAATCGTTTACGTTTTTATGATGAGAACAATCAAGAAATCATTTGGAATCCTGGTATAACTTGGGTCGAGGTGGTTAGCTTAAAAGAAGCTGTTCAATTTTAGATTTCTTTAAGTATAAAAATACGTTCATGGCCTTCAAGGTCTTTTTTTATACAAAATGAAGCAAGAGGAAAGAGATGTTTTCCAATCTGGATAATTTGTTTGTTTTGAGAAGGACCTATTTCAAACAAACAACGGATTTGTTTTGGAAAATGATCACGATATAATTTTAATGAATGGAGAAGCTCCCAGTAAAGTTCAAGCCCGTCTTGGCCTGCTTCAAGGGCATGTTTTGGTTCAAATTGTTGAACGCTTAAATGTGTTTTCTTCCATTCGTTTGTTGAAAGATAGGGTAAATTTGCGCAAATGATTAAATCAGTAAATACGATTTTTAGACGTTCTTTTAAGGACAGAATACATTTCTCAAGCGGATCAAGCAGGTGTCCAGTTTGAAATTCGATAAAATCTTGAACATTATGGATTTGAGCATTTTTTTTGGCAATAGCCAAAGCATGTGGATCTTTATCGCTTGCAAAAATAGGTAAACCTGTTTCTGCCGCAAGGGTGATAGCAATTACTCCGCTTCCTGTTCCAATATCAATCAGTAAAGGATGTTCTCCCACCGTCGAAGTTTCGTGTATAGCCTCTTCAACAAGCGTTTCAGTTGCAGGACGTGGAATAAGAACAAAAGGATTGATAAAAAACGACCGGCCAAAAAAATCTTTTTTTTGAGTCAAATAAGCAACAGGCTCACCTCCTAGACGCCGATTTAATAGTTGTTCAAACAATTCAAGCTCACACGCTCGAACTGGATCATTAAAATGAGCAAATAACCAAGTTTTTTGAACCTTCATGGCTGTGGCTAATAATAGTTCTGCATCAAGCAGGGGAGTATCAGTTTCTGGTGCAGGAGCTGTGAAGTTTGATTTGAGTTTTAAAGAGGCCCATTGAAGCACTTCAAGGACTGTCATAAAGAATATACTGCTGAGCTTCCTGTGCCTGTAATTGTTCTATAATATCATTTAAATCTCCGTCGAGAATAGTTTGAATATTTCCCCAATTTTGTTTAAGACGATGATCAGTTATGCGATCTTGAGGAAAATTATAGGTTCGAATTTTTTCTGAACGTTCACCTGTTCCAATTTGTTCTCGACGTTCTTGTTCGCGTTCTTTGCGTTGTTTTTCTTGTTCAAAAGCAAAAATTCGTGCACGCAAAACTTGCATGGCTTTTTCACGATTTTGTTGTTGACTGCGTTCATCTTGGCAAATAACAACAATTCCACTGGGATGATGAACAATACGGATAGCTGAATACGTGGTATTAACACTTTGGCCACCAGCTCCTTGAGAAGTAGATGTTTCAACCGTTATATCTTTTGGATCAATATGCAGATCAATATCTTCAATTTCGGGTAAAATAGCAACCGTTACCGTAGATGTATGAACCCGACCTTGTTTTTCTGTTTCTGGTACTCGTTGAACACGATGCACACCTGCTTCATATTTGAGATTTCGATATGCCCCCACTCCTTTTATCGAAAAAATAATTTCTTTAAAACCACCCAAATCATTTTGATGCGAAGAAAGTATTATTATTTTCCATTTGTGTTGTTCGGCAAATCTGGAATACATACGAAAGAGTTGTGTGCTAAAAAGAGCTGATTCATCTCCCCCTGTTCCTGCACGTATTTCCATAATAATATTTTTTTCATCAAGCGGATCCTTTGGAATCAGAGTACTTAAAAAATTTTGTTTGAGTTTTGGTAGAGTTTGTTCAAGGGTTAGTAGCTCATCCTGAATCAATTGTTTTAATTCAGGATCAGATTCATTTTGAATAATTTCTTTTAATTCGTTTAATGTTTTAAAAGTTTTTTCATAATGCTCTCCGATCTCGATTAAATCTTTAAGTTGTGCAAATCGTTTGTAAAAATTAGAATCAGAAACAGAGGGCGAATCAGTTAATTCGCGTTCAAGTTGTTTTAATTCTTGACGCTTATGTTCAAGATGAGCTAGAAGTTCCATAAACGAAAAAAGACGTTACAAGGATCAAATCAAAAGAAAGATAAGATCCATAACGTCTTTTATCAAATTTACTTGCTTGTTTTATTTTTTTTAGGAGATTCATTAATGACTTTTGGTTGTTTTTGGTTTTTTGTAACTGCACGTTTTTCTCGCTTGATTTTTTTACCTGTTTGAGATATTGATTTTTTGGAAAGTCGTTCTTCAAATTTTTCAACCCGTCTGGCAGTATCAAGAATTTTTTGTTTTCCTGTATAAAACGGATGACATTTTGCACAAAGTTCGACTGAAATTTCTTGAAGAGTTGAGCCAACGTGATAAATAGCTCCACAAGCACAAGTAATAGTTGCGTCTTTAAAATAGGTTGGATGTATGGTTTTTTTCATAGTTTTTGGTAGGCTAGTGGCGCTAATATATCAATAAGTTTTATGACTGTCAAACCTTTTTTTTGATTTTTTATGCAGACCAACGATTTTTTTTATAAACTCCCTTTTTCCTCTATTGCTCAATATTCGGCTCAGCCGCGTGATCATTCTAGGCTTTTGGTTTTAAATCGAAATACAGGTGAGAAAGATCACCTTTCTTTTTTTGAACTGGGAAACTATCTAGATCCAGGCGATGTGCTTGTTTTTAATCAATCAAAAGTCTTTCGTGCACGTTTAAGCGGTAAAGCTAATGGAAAGGCTTTAGAAATTTTCTTATTACGGTGTTTATCAGAAAGTATAAATAGCTCCTATTGGGAGGTATTAGCAAAACCAGGAAAGATACTTTCACAAGGAACCGAGATTAATTTATCTTCAAAACTAGTGGCTCGTGTTTTTTCAAAACAACATGAGGTTGTTCAATTAGTTATTGATGCTAGCAAAACGAATGTTTTAGAGTTTGCTCATGAATTTGGACAAATTCCGATTCCGCCTTATGTTAAACAGATTCCAGAGAAGTTGAGTGATTATCAGACCGTCTATGCCAAACAAGTTGGCTCAGTAGCCGCTCCTACTGCAGGATTTCATTTTACTGATCGGCTTTTGCAAGAATTAAAACAACAAGGAATTCAAATGGAATTTATTACACTTCATGTTGGACTTGGAACTTTTTTACCAGTCAAAACAGAAACACTTGAACAGCACGAAATACATAGTGAATATGTTGAAGTAGATGAGATTACAGCTTTACGTATAAATAAAGCAAAAAAAGATGGTCGTCGAGTGATAGCTGTTGGAACAACAACTGTAAGAACACTTGAAGGAATTGTGAAAAAAAATGGATCATTTGAAGCTTATCGTGGAGAAGTAAATCTTTTTATTAAGCCTGGATTTTCGTTTGAAATAATTGACGCCATGATTACCAATTTTCATTTGCCCAAATCAACCCTACTTGCTCTTGTGAGTGCTTTTGCTAGTAGAGAAACGATCATTCAAACATATGAAGAGGCGATTCAAAAAGACTATAGATTTTTTTCTTTTGGAGATGCAATGTTGATCATTTAAAAGAGTTTATAATAAAGCTTAGTGCTTTTAACTTTAAGCTAATAAACAAATGAATAATTGATCATGTTTCTTGACCTTTTTGTTCTATTTTTCTATACTTTTCTTATATTATTAACTCTCAGGCGGGAAAATGGTAAATAAAGGTCCTGTTATAGGTAAATCCTATAATCTTTATTTATCCCGCCCTAGGCTTTAAGGAAATTTTTTTTATGTCTGTTACCCTTCCATCGCTTGAAGAAATGCTTCAAGCCGGTGTCCATTTTGGACATCAAACATCGCGTTGGCATCCTAAAATGGAACCGTACATTTTTGGAGAACGTCGTGATGTTCATGTGATTGATTTGGAAAAAACTTTGATTCAGCTTGAAGGAGCACTTAAGTATGTTCAAGAGGTTACCTCAAGAGGTGGAATTATTTTATTTCTTGGAACCAAGCGTCAAGCACAGCGGATTATTAAAGAACAAGCAGAGCTCTGTGGAATGCCGTATGTAATAGAACGATGGCTTGGTGGCACACTTACAAACTTTGATGAGATTAAGCGTGTGCTCAAACAATACGTAAAATTAAAAGATCAACAAGCAAAAGGAGAACTTCGTAAATATACAAAAAAAGAACAATTATTGCTTTCAAGAAAAATTGAAGATTTAGAACGTAAGGTGGGTGGTATTGCTTTTCTTGAAAAAACACCTGATGTTATTTTTATTGTTGATTTACGCAAAGAAAAAACCGCTTATGAGGAATCAAAACAAATGCGAACTAAAGTGGTTGCTTTGTGTGATACAAATGTAAATCCACAAGAAGTTGATTATCCTATTCCTGCTAATGATGATGGAATAAAATCTATTGAAATGTTGACTCGTCTTATGGCTCAAGCTGTTCTTGAAGGAAAAAAACAAATTATTTCTATTCAAAAAGAAGAAACAAAACATAAATAAAAATAATCTTAAGTTCATTTATGATTGATGCAAAACGTGTGGCAGAACTTCGGGAAATGACCGGAGCTGGTATGATGGACGCAAAGAAGGCACTTGAAGTAAGTTTGGGAGATTTAGAAAAAGCTGCGGAGGAACTACGTAAAAGAGGTTTAGTCAAAGCTGCTTCAAAAGCTGAACGTGAAACAAAAGAAGGGCGTGTATATGCCTATATTCATGCAACCGGAAAAGTAGGAGCAATGGTTGAAATACAGTGTGAAACCGATTTTGTTGCGCGTAATGAAAAATTTGTTGATTTATGTCATGGGCTTGCCATGCATGTAGTAGCCATGAATCCTTCTTATTTAGATAGAACCAATATTCCAAGTGAAGTTGAACAAAAGGAAAAAGAAATTTATCAAGAAGAAGCAAGTGCTTCTGGAAAGCCAGCTCAGGTGGTGGAAAAAATTGTTCAAGGAAAATTTGATAAATTTTGTGAAGATCACTGTTTACTTGAACAGTTTTTTATAAAAGATGAAACAAAAACGATCGAATCCTTATTAAAAGAATATATTGTCATCTTAGGCGAGAATATCGCGGTTAAACGTTTTTCTCGATTCGAAATTGGTTAAGAATTTGTTTTCAATTTCTTAAATGGATAAAAAAGCCTGGAAAATTGTTCCAGGTTTTTTGATAAAAAATATGTTATAATTCTAACTTCTAACTTCTTAATTTTTTTCTTTATGCTTCGTGTTGCGATTAATGGTTTTGGTCGTATTGGCCGAACAGTTCTTAAAGCCGGATGGGAACGTCCAGGAGTTGAATTTGTTGCTATTAATGATTTGACCGAACCATCTACACTAGCCCACCTTCTTAAATATGATTCGGTTTTTCGAACCTGGGATCATAAAGTCAGTGCAGGAAAAGATCATCTTGTTATTGATGGAAAAAAAATTCCAGTCGTGAGTCAACGTGATCCAAAATTGCTTCCTTGGAAAACATATCAAGTGGATGTTATTGTTGAATCAACAGGTAGATTTCGAAATAAAGAAGCAGCTCTTGATCATATTGAGGCTGGAGCTAAACAAGTGGTAATTTCAGCTCCTGCCAAAGGAACCCCGACCTTATTATTTGGAGTTAATCATAAAACATGGAAACGAGAAGATACTGTTGTTAATAATGCTTCTTGTACAACAAATTCCGCTGGACCAGTTGCAGAGATTATTCATAAAGCATTTGGGATTAAAAAAGCCATGCTTACAACTATTCATTCTGTTACTGCTGGTCAAAATCTTGTTGATGGACTTCCACAAGAGGATAAAAGCGATTTACGTCGCGCTCGTTCTGGAATGATCAGTATGATTCCAACAAGCACAGGAGCAGCAGTTGCAACTACAGAAGCTATTACTTCCCTGCGAGGAAAATTTGATGGGATTTCTGTGCGTGTTCCAACCCTTGACGTTTCACTAACAGATTTTACTTTTTTATTAAAACAGCAAACAACCGTAGAAAAGGTTAATGCTCTTTTTAAAAAAGCCGCCAAACAAAAAGAATGGAAGGGAATACTTGCTGTCACACAAGAGCCACTTGTTTCAACTGATTTTATTGGTTCTTCCTATTCTGCTACAGTTGATTTGTCAATGACTCGTCTGGTCGACGGTGATCTTTTAAAAGTACTTGCTTGGTATGATAATGAATGGGGATATTCTGTACGCTTGATGGATTTAGTTCAATACGTTGGCAAACATAAATAAAGGCTTATGTCTTTAGTGTTTGATGGTTTGATTTTATTTTTGCTTATTGCTTTTGGAATTTTTCTTATTGAGCTATCATCAAATACTCAAAGATGGAATAAAACAAAAAAACGTGTTTTATTTTTTATAAGTTCGATTATTTGGTTAATTCTTTTTTATGGAAGTTTTGTTGAGCCACGAATGCTTGTTACTTATACTGTACCAATTACACTTTCAGATAATGCCACCACTACTCTAAGAGCAGTTGTGATTGCTGATCCTCATTTGGGTCCTTACAAAAAATCTGCATGGATTGAGCGAGTGGTACAAAAAATCGAAACATTAGATCCAGATATTATTTTTTTCCTTGGGGATGCTATTTATAATAAAGGCCACCAAGCCTTTGATTTATGGCCACTTGCGTCTCTTAATGCTCCCTATGGAAAATATGCTATCACTGGTAATCATGATTATCTTAATGGTGGTATTCAATCAGTAAAAGATATGCTTTCGCAAACAGGCTTTACTGTGCTTGAGAATGAGCGTGAGCAGATATTGGTCAAAGAAAAATCTTTTACCATAATAGGTATCGATGATCTTTGGAATGGCGGAAATTTAACACAAGCTATTGACCGTTCTTTGCCAAGCGAGGATTTAAAAATTCTTTTGTCGCATAATCCTGAGGTTGTGCTTTATACAAGCGCTAGGGAGATTGATTTTACTATTTCTGGTCATACTCACGGGGGTCAGATTCGACTTCCGTGGATTGGTTCTGTTCCCTCACTACCAACCCTGCTTGGAAGATTTTATGATAAAGGCTTATTTTTTGTTCAAGATAAACCATTGTTTATTAGTGCTGGTATTGGAGAAAGTGGTCCACGTGCACGTTTATGGAATCCTCCAGAGATTTCTTTACTTCTTATTTCGTTTTAGTCTATGCAACTTCAAACGATTCGACACGGAAAATCACTCAAAGGCAAGCGGGTTCTTTTACGTATTGATGCCAATGTTCCAGTAAAAAAAGGGGAAGTGCTTGAAGGTTCTTTTGGAAAAGTGGCTCGCGCTGCTGTGGATATTGAATGGCTTTGCCAACATGGAGCTAAGGTGATTATTTTAAGCCATCTTGGTCGCCCAGGTGGAAGACGTATCAGTGCTTATTCACTTGCTCCTATCGCAAAACGGCTTGAATCACTTTTGCATCTGCCCGTACCTTTATCTCGAGATATTGTGGGATCAAAAGCACAACGAATGGCAGAAAATCTTGAGGATGGCCAAATGATAATGCTTGAGAATTTGCGTTTTGAAAAAGGAGAAGAAGAAAATCAAAAATCTTTTGCGATTGCGCTTTCACGACTTGGCGAGCTTTATATAAATGATGCATTTGCAGATTGTCATCGTGCTCATGCATCTATTGATGCCATTACTGAGGAGTTGCCTTCCTATGCAGGACCCTTACTAGTTCAAGAAGTTCGTTTGCTTGATCAAATACGAAAAAAGCCAAGTACCCCCTTTGTTCTTGTTTTAGGCGGCAAAAAAATGGAAACAAAAATTCCTCTTTTACAGCATTTTCTTCCACTCGCTGAGGTTGTTTTACTTGGAGGAGCTTTAGCCCATCCATTTTTATTTGCCAAGGGTTTTTCTATTGGCTCTTCTTTATACGATCCGCACGAAGTTCCATTGGCAAAGAAATTTCTTAAAGAATTTGCTCATAAACTTATTTTGCCACTTGATGTAGGAGTAACAAAGAGTCTTAGAAGCCGATCAAAGATGCGTATAATTTCCCTTGCAGATATTCAAAAAAATGATGTGATTGTTGATATTGGAACAAAAACACTTGATCTATACCGTTCCTTTTTTCAAAAGGCAAAAACGATTGTTTGGAATGGTCCATTTGGTTATTGTGAACGAGCGGATTTTTGTTCTGGAACTCATATGCTAGCCAAGGCCATTGCCACACGAACTGGCAAAGCCAAAACTATTATAGGAGGAGGGGATACGCTTCCATCGATTGAATCTGCTGGTGTAGCTAATCAATTTACACTTTTATCAACTGGTGGGGGAGCCATGCTTGCGTTTCTTTCAGGAGAAACACTGCCAGGTATTGAAGCTTTACAAAAAAATTAACTATTTTGTATGTCAATGATTCGCTCTATTCATGCTCGAGAAATTTTAGATTCGCGCGGAAATCCAACTATTGAAGTAAGGGTGCACCTTTCAGATAAGATCATAGGCACTGCGCAGGTTCCAAGTGGAGCTTCAACCGGAATTCATGAAGCATTAGAACTGCGAGATCATGATAAAAAACGATATGCAGGAAAAGGAGTCTTAAAAGCTGTTAATAATGTAAACAGTGTTATTCAAAAGATATTGCTCGGTAAATCTGTTTTTGATCAGCGTATTATTGATGAGCTTTTGATAAAATTAGACGCAACAGAAAACAAATCTCATTTAGGCGCTAATGCTATTTTAGGTGTTTCTCTTGCTTGTGCACACGCTGGGGCAAAAGCGCGGAGTTTGCCTCTTTACAAGTATTTACGAGAGATTTTTGAGTTATCTTACGAGAGCTATAGTTTTCCTTTTGCCACAATGAATGTTTTAAATGGTGGAGCACACGCAGGATGGATTTTGGATTTTCAAGAATTTATGATTGTTCCCACTCAGCGTTCATTTAAAGAACGTGTACGCTGTGGATCCGAGATTTTCCATACACTTGGAGCTTTACTTTCCAAAAAAGGATATACAACCGCAGTGGGAGATGAAGGAGGATATGCTGTTCCGTTTAAAAAAAATGAGGAAGCGCTTTTGTTTCTTACAAAAGCTGTTCGGGAAGCTGGTTATATTCCAGGAAAAAATATTTTTTTTGCTCTTGATCCTGCTTCTTCAGAATTTTATGATTCAAAGAAGAAAGTCTATTCTCTCAAAAGAGATGGAAAACAATTTACAAGTGAAGAGTTAATTTCTTATTATGAATTGTTGATAAAAAAATATCCGATTATTTCTCTTGAAGATGGTTTAAGTGAGGATGATTGGCAGGGATGGAAAGAGATGACAAAACGTTTAG
>PFWS01000036.1 GCA_002791255.1 Candidatus Uhrbacteria bacterium CG_4_9_14_3_um_filter_36_7 | reverse complement strand
TAATATTTAGGCTTTATGAGGACTTTCGTAATTCAAAGCTCCAAGAAACCCCACTTGGAAATTTGCGATCGTTCCAGGGACAAGTAAAACCTCAATTCGTTCCATTTTATCTCCTTAGGTTAGATTTAGATGTAGGATTACAGAGCCCCCTCTTTTTGTTATATGATGATAAAAAATATTTGACAAGGGTGTGTTAAAATTAGTTCTCTTATGAAAACCGATTTATCTATTAAATTAATTTCTCGTTTAGAACAGCAATTTGGCAGGAGGAATTTTTTACAAATACTAAAAGCGTTTGAAACAAAACGTTTATCAAGTTTTCGAGTTAATACACTTAAGACGACCGATGAACAAGTAATGGATATTTTGGGGCAGGATCATATTTTATTTGAACGTATAAAACAGATTCCGCACGCGTTTATTATCCGTAATAAAAACGATTGTGGATTACTAAATCATGATCTTGTAAAAAATGGGTGGGTTTATTTACAGGGAATAAGTTCTATGATCCCTGTTATTTTGCTTGACCCAAAGCCAGCAGAGATGATTTTAGATCTTTGTGCGGCTCCGGGAAGTAAAACAAGCCAAATAGCCGCGCTTATGGAAAACCAAGGAAAAATTGTAGCTTGTGAAAATAATCCCGTCCGTTTTCAAAAACTTCAATATACGATACAAAAACAGGGAGTTAAGATCGCTGATATTTATGAGTTAGATTCCACAGTTCTTCCTGATAGTATGAATGAATTATTTGATCGAGTGCTTGTTGACGCCCCTTGTTCGGCTGAAGGACGTATTTATTTGCAAGAACCTCGAACCTATAAATTTTGGTCGCAAAAAAATATTCTTAAACACACAAAGCTCCAGCGGCGTCTTTTACGATCAGGTTTTCAAGCCCTTAAAATAGGTGGCACGCTTGTTTATTCAACCTGTACACTTTCTTATGAAGAAAACGAACAGATGGTTGAGTGGGTTTTAAAAACTTATTCATCTGTACGTCCTGTTTCATGTTCTTTTTCTATAAATTCAACTTGGCTTGCAAAACCAGCTGGTTTTTATTTACTACCCAATCAATCATTTGAAGGATTTTTTGTGGTTAAATTTTTAAAAACCGCCTCATTGTAGAAGCGGTCTTTCTAGGGTAGAATAAAAAAATAAGATGTTTATGTTTGGCACACCTTTATTTTTTCTTTCTCTATCACTGTTTCTTCTTTGGTGTCTTTTATTTTTTCTTTCCAAGAAGACTCGTGTGGAACAAATACTAATAAGTTTAGCTGGTTTATTTTTGACTCCTGGTATTTTATGGTTAGTTATTGTTAGATTTGTTCAGGGACAAGATTTTATTCATATAAGTGCGATTCGGTGGGAAGATTTGCTTTTTGTTTTTTCTTTATGTGGTATCTCAGCGGTTATCTATGAAATTTTATTCGCATCTTCTTTTTTATCAGTAAAAAAGAAAAAAAAGATCAAAATTGATCCTTCAGCCAGCCATTGGTTTTTTGTATTAATTTTTATATTAAGTATTTGGAGTGGTCTTTCCCTTCTTTTAACTTTTTTATTTGAACAACAAATTATTTTTGCATTTGTTGTAGCAGGTCTTCTTGTAGGAATTTATATGTTGATTGGGCGCCGAGACCTTATAGGTAACGCAATTATTTCTGGATGTTTTATCATGCTTCTTCTCTGGTTATTAGAAGGGATTTTTTCCATTCGACTTTCATTTATCATTTCTCAAATCCCTTCAACAAGTAAAGGAATTGAACAATGGCTTTGGTTTGGCACGATTGGGTTTACTCTTGGTCCTCTTTATGAATATGTTCGTCACTATCGAATTAGGTCATAATATTCGTTTAACAACATAATACAAATTTTTTGTTTGATCATTTTAGTTTATTGTACTTGTGTCATATCAACATTTTTCCTATTCCATAGATTCATTAAAAGAATATGGACTCCCAGAGCAAGAGGGTCAGCTTTTGGTTGATGTGGTTGAAACAGAAAACTCTTTAGTTATTCGAACTGCTATTGCTGGTGTAAAAGCCGAAGATTTGGACATTCATATTACCCTAGATACTGTTACCATTCGTGGAAAACGTTCGTTTATGAAAACCGATTGTGATCAAATAGAGATGATTCATATTCAAGAATGTCATTGGGGTGAATTTTCTAGGTCAATTATTTTACCAACTCAAATTCATCCAGAAAAATCACAAGCCATTCTACAAGCTGGTATTTTAACGATTAGCTTGCCAAAAGCTCATACAGATTCACAAATTCAGGTTTTTGAATTAGAATCCTGATTCTATGGATAAATTACCCCAAATGATACAAGGAAAAATTATTAAAAAAGATGACAAACATATTGTCTTTGAATTAGAAGATGGCCAGATGCTTCATTGGCCCCGTATTCCTCTTTACGAAGATTTGCCCTTAGAAACACCAATCTCTCTTATGGTCATGGTGGGTTCAGATATTGAACAAGAGCGTTTGCGTCTCTCTAAATATTTATTAAATGAAATTCTTCGAGAGAATTAATCACCGATTAGTAATTAGCGCCAGTTTATTTATAGGTGGCCTGTTTTTTCTATTATTTGGAATTTTTTTTCTTCATAAAACATATCAAACTCGTATAGCGCCAAATACTTTTATTGGCCCATTTGCTGTGGGTGGACAAACTCGCGAACAAGCAAGACAACAGCTCGAGCGCGCTACCGATTACTTAATGGTTTCTGGAATAGATGTTTCCATAAACCAAAAAACTAAACACCTTTCATTTTCTTCCATGACAACAGCGGCAGATGATATTTTTCTAGAAACTATTTCTTTTGATATTAAAAAAGCACTTGATGAAGCTTTTTATCAGAACCGTTCATCTCATTGGTTTATCGATGGTTTTTACCTTCTATTTTCCTATTCATCAAAACATTTCATTTCTATCCCAATAGAACTTCAAATAGATGCTTTAAAAAAGCAGCTTACCGAGCTATTTAAAGAAGATTATACACAAGCAAAAAATGCCTCTTTTTCTTTTATTTTTGATGAAAATGAAAATAAATGGCAGCCAATACTAGTTCCTTCAAAATTGGGTCAAGAATTTTCATATAAATTATTTTTTGATAAACTCATAAATCAATTAGGGGTTCTTGATAGCTCAAAAATTATCATTCCTTTTATTTCTGTAACTCCACAAATAACCGAAGAAGATATTGAACCACTTTTAATGAAGGCTTCTAGTATTATTAATGAACCAACCATGCGTTTAATGTATTCTTCTGGAAAGTCTGTTATGGTTTGGGAAATTTCTGCTGATATGCGACGCCAAGGACTGATTCCAGAAAAACTAGATCAAAGCGTTACTCTTACTTTATCAGATGAATCTATTTCAGATCTTTTTAATCAAATAGAAAAAGAAATTGAGATAAAAGTACAAAATGCTGTTTTTGCTCTTGAACAAAGTCGCGTAGTTCAATTTATTCCAAGTCGTACTGGGCAAACACTTGATCGAGAAGCAACCCATAAACAAATTACTCAAATGTTTAATCAAGCAAATACAGAAACCGAAATTGTGACAAAAATTCTTATTCCAGAAGTTACCAATGAAGATTTAAATGATTTAGGTATTGTTGAACTGCTTGGAGTAGGAATATCTCGATTTGCTGGAAGTCCATTGAATCGTATAAAAAATATTCAAAATGGAGCACATCTACTCCATGGACTACTTATAAAACCAGGAGAAACATTCTCTTTGCTTTTCGCACTTGGTCCTTTTACAGCGGAAAATGGTTATGTACCAGAACTGGTGATTAGGGGAGATAAAATTACTCCTGAATTTGGAGGTGGATTATGTCAGATAGGAACCACTATTTTTCGTACAAGCATGAATGCAGGATTGCCCATTATTGAACGGCAAAATCATTCACTTGTGGTGAATTATTATAATGATCTTATTAACAACAATCCTGGAACTGATGCAACGATTTATGATCCAGCCCCTGACTTTCGGTTTTTTAATGATACAGACCATACCATTTTAATCCAAACAGAGGTTGATCTTGATGAAACCGAGTTGCGTTTTTCTTTTTGGGGAACATCAGATGGAAGAAAGGGTTACTATACTCCTCCAGAAGTTTTGCGTTGGATTCCAACTGGACCAAAACGGGTTATTGAGACAACTGATCTATCACCAGGTGAAGAAAAATGTCAGTCCGCCCATCCAGGAGCAGATGCACAATTTACCTATATTGTTGAATATCCAG
The DNA here is from genome assembly GCA_002791255.1 of Candidatus Uhrbacteria bacterium CG_4_9_14_3_um_filter_36_7. Lineage (GTDB taxonomy): Bacteria > Patescibacteriota > Patescibacteriia > UBA9934 > GWF2-40-263 > UM-FILTER-36-7. Next base: position 9,025 of record PFWS01000036.1, on the reverse strand, counting down.
ACAAAGAAAAACAAGAGCGTATTTTTTCCTCGCATTACCGAGCTTTACCAGAAATTTGTTTACTGGGAATAGAGCCACCTTCATTTGAGCAGAACACAGATGAAAATAATTCATCTTCTTTGGAAGATTCGGTTGAACTTCCGTAGTTTGTTGAGGTGATTTATCCACATTTATTCTTGCTATGTTTTTAAAAATTCGTAATATATAAATATAGATTATTGAGGCAAAAGAAAAAACGTCATTGGGAAAAAGCTGCAGGCAAGAAGTTTATTCAGTGGAAATGTCGAGTCAAAAAGACCTGAAATTACCCCTGATAAAAACTCCATTCTTGTCGTGCCTGCAGGTTATTCACAACAACGTATTTACGATGAACGTTTGAGTATATAAGAAAATCCGTCTTTTGTCAAGGGATTGATTAAATAAATGCTTTGTTTTATATAAAAAAATCACCTTTAATTTTTCTTCTAAAAAAGGTGATTTTTTAGTTATTTTTCATTTTTTAATAACTTTATCCACAATACCGTATTCAACAGCCTCAGATGGATCAAGAAAATAATCACGATCAGTATTCTTTTCTACTCGAGATTTTGGTTGACCTGTATGTTTTGCTAAAATTTCATTTAAACGATCTTTAACTCTAAGAATCCGTTCCGCATGAATTTTAATATCTGTAGCTTGTCCTTCGACTCCTCCAAGCACTTGATGAATCATGACTTCTGAATTTGGCAAAATAAAACGTTTTTGTTTTGCTCCGGCAGCAAGTAAAACAGCAGACATAGAAGCGGCCATTCCAATACAAATTGTTGATACATCTGTTTTTACATATTGCATAGCATCATATATAGCAAGTCCAGCACTTACAGAACCACCTGGAGAATTGATGTAAAGTTTAATATCTTTTGTCTGATCTTGGCTCTCAAGAAATAATAATTGAGCAATGATTGTATTGGCGACTGTATCATCAATAGCATTCCCTAAAAAAATAATTCTATCTTTTAGTAAGCGAGAATATATATCATAAACCCGCTCACCATAGTTTGTTTTTTCAATAACCGTTGGAATAAGGAATTGTGAACGTGTTTCTTGTTTTGATAAATTTGATGATAATGTTTCCATAAAAATTTCTCATGAAATAATATTGTATCATACCAGCTTTCTTTCCTCTATACTCCATTGATTTTGATGATATACAAGCCTTGTATTTGCAAGAAAGAATCCTCCTGCATACTTATGACCCCCTCCTCCAAACAACCTCGCAAGAGAGCCAATATTTTTTGTTGTACTGCGCATACTTACTTTTACTCCACCCCCAGTTTCATAAAGAAAAAAAATAGTTGGAATTTCTGTTACTAGACTTAAAAAATTTGAAAAAGCTCCACCAATATCTTCCTCATTAACTCCTGAGGATTCAATATCTTTTGAGGTTAAAAATGTTCTTAGATATTGTTGTTCTTGGTGCAGATAAAGACGATCAAGAGCAATTCCCCAGACTCGCAGTGTATCAATCGATCGTCCGGAAAAAATCATTTGAATCACTGGTTGAATTTGTGCTCCTTCCAAAATAAGTTCAGAAGCAGATTCAAATGCTCGGATTCCAGTGCTTTCATTCATAAAAATACCTGTATCAAAGGCAATTCCGCACAAAAGAGCGGTTGCAGCTTTTGTGCTTGGATAGAGATGATTTTGTCGAAAAAATTGATGAATAATTTCCGTAGTGGAAGGGGATTCAGGAAAAACAAGTGGGAGATTACCAAATCGGGTATTAGTAAGATGATGATCAATGTTTATAAGAAATGGTTTTGGATAGAGATGGCTAGTGAGCATTTCAACATATTGTTCATCAGAACAATCGAAGGTGATTACAAGATCTATAGGGTATTTTGCAAGTGTTTGGGCAGTGTAGGTTTGACAAAGTTCAAGATGAGGAAGTAAAGCATATTTTTTTGGAACCTCTGTTGAAACATGAATAGTTACTGATTTACCTAAAGATAAAAGATAATCTGCCAAAGCTGTTGTTGATCCAAGCGAATCTCCATCTAAGCGTTCATCTACTAAACAAAGAATGTGTTTTGCCTCAAGTAGGCGAGAAAAGACTTCCTGATAAATAGGTTGATTCATATACAAGAAAAGGCCTCATCTTATGGAAAAAAGATAAAATCGTCAATCAAGGCTGGTGATTGCTATTATTCCTGGTTATAATAAGGATCTATGTTTTTAAAACAGTTGGAATTTCAAGGATTTAAAACATTTGCTAAAAAAACATCTCTTGTATTTCCTGCTCCTAAAAAGAAGGATTGTTTTCCTTTAACTTGTATTGTTGGTCCAAATGGTTCTGGAAAATCAAATATTGCGGATGCGGTTCGTTGGGTGCTAGGAGAACAGAGTCTTAAACTTTTGCGTGGAAAAAAATCAGAGGATGTTATTTTTTCAGGTTCAGAAAAAAGAAGTCGTTCCGGATTTGCTGAAGTTTCAATGGTTTTTGAAAATGAAGATCGGGCTATTCCATTAGATGGATCAGAGGTCTGTTTTCTTCGTCGTATGTATCGTGATGGAGCATCTGAATATATTGTAAATAATCAACAGGCCAGGCTTTTGGATATTCAACAACTGCTTGCGGCTGCCAATGTAGGACAACGCTCATATTCTGTGATTGGGCAGGGCATGGTTGATCATATTCTTTTATCTACTCCTCAGGAAAGAAAGGCTTTTTTTGATGATGCTACAGGCGTGAAATCACTTCAGCTTAAACGCCAGGAAACCGCTCGTAAATTAGAACACACCAAGGAAAATTTAACAGAAATAGAATTATTGCTTGCAGAAATTGAACCTCGTCTTCGCAGTTTAAAACGTCAGGTTTCACGACTTGAACAGCGTGAAACACTTGAACAAGAACTTTTTGATCTTGAAAAGAGATATTATCACACGGTTTGGAAAACCCTTGAAGATGATTTACAAACCGTAGATAATCAACTTAAGAAACAAGAGGAAGGTGTTATAAAAGGCAGGGATAATTTAAGGCAAATAGACGAAACATTAAATCGTTTTGAACAAGAACAGAAAACCGTATCCGTAGATCAAGAACTTCTTGATTTACGAAAAGCCCGTCAAAATATTGAAAATCATCTTCGGAAACTTCGTGAAGACATTTTTCATATTCAAAAAGAAATTGAGCTTTCAAAAATTCGAGCTCAAGAAAATTGGTCTCCATTACCACTACATCAAATAATTGAAACACTTGCGGCTTTACTAAAAGAAGAAGAACAATTAGAAATATACTGGAGACAATATTTAGAAAAAAAACAACCCTCCCCATTTTCTTTGGAAAAAATTATTTCTCTAAAGGAAAAGACTCAGCTTTTACTTGAGCGTCTTGAGCGTCCACGACTTGAAGATATTATTATTCGCCCAGAACTTCTAGATAATCTTCAAATGCTTGAGAAAATAGAACAAGAAAAGAAAAAAGAATTAGCTGAGTTTGAGCAAGCGCTTGAAAAAAAAGCAAAGGAAACCAATCATATTCAAGAAGATTTCTTTGTTTTGCAAAAGCAAGCTAGAAAAGTTCAACAAGACCTCCACGGTCTTGAAGAAATACTTCATAAACAAAAAATTGAACAAGCCCGTCTACAAGAGCGTCAACAAAATTTATGGCGAGAAATTCAGGAAAACATGAAGGATCGCGCATCACAAATTCATGATGAATCAATATTTATTGATTTAGTTGATCTTGAAAGAACCCATGAGATGATTCAACGTCTGCATTCAAAATTAGAATTGATTGGTGGATTTGATCCTGAAATTCTTGTTGAATATAATGAAACAAATGAGCGATTTCAGTTTTTAGAATCACAACTTGAAGATCTTAAAAAAGCGTTTGAAACCACACAGAAATTAATTCGTGAACTTGATGAAGAAATTCATGCTCGTTCGGAAAAAGCCTTTCAAAAAATCAATGAGTCATTTCAACATTATTTTCAAATCCTTTTTAGTGGGGGAAAAAGCCGTTTGGTTAAAATGACACAAGCTGAGCTTGAAGAAGACCAAGAAGATCTTGATAAGACAGGCTATTTGCAAAGTGGTGATGAGGTTTTAGGAATTGAAATTGAAGCAACTCCCCCAGGAAAACGTTTAAAAAGCCTTGCTCTTTTATCTGGTGGAGAAAAAGCACTTACTTCTCTTGCTTTGCTTTCGGCTATTTTAACTGTAAATCCTTGTCCATTTGTTATTTTAGATGAAGTTGATGCCTCCTTAGATGAAGCAAATACCTTGCGTTTTGCAAATATTTTGCAGGAGCTTCAAAAATTAAGTCAATTTATTGTGATTACTCACAATAGGGCAACTATGGAGAAAGCGGATATTTTGTATGGAGTAACCATGGATAATGATGGAGTTAGTCGTTTGTTTTCTGTAAAACTTGAAGAAATGAATATTCAGTCGTCTTAAATTGTCATCTTCAAATAGAAAGCTGTATTACTTGACGAAATATACAGAATTCTCTAAAATAAGCCCACCTAAACAATTTATTGTGATATTCTTATTTATCGTATGGTAAGCATTCGTTTAACACGAGTTGGAAAAAAAAGACGGCCACTTTATCGTATTGTGGTTATGGATAAAACAAAAGATCCATGGGCCAAAGCACTAGAAATTCTTGGTAGTCGTGATCCACGCACAAAAGAAACTATTCTTAAAGAAGATCGGATTCGTTATTGGATAAGCAAAGGAGCAGAAGTCTCAAAAACTGTCTGGAATATTTTAGTTGATCAAAAAATTATTGAAGAAAAAAAACAATCTGTTACTCACATAAGCAGTGCACGAAAAAAGAAAATGGAAGAAAAACAAAAAGCAGGCGCACAAACACCTCAAAGTACCGAACAAACAGCTCAGGCCAAATAAATAGATTTGATAAATATAAAACTCCGCTTAATGAAGCGGAGTTTTATATTTGAGAACGTTTTTTTATTTGTTCATTTCTCCATTGTTCAATAGTTTTATGATTTCCCGAAAGAAGGATGGGTGGAACATTGAGCGTTTCTATTTTTTTTGTTTGATAGGATTTCCATTTATAAGTGGCTGGTCTTGTATATTGAGGATATTCAAGCAAGCCATGCTCTGTATGAGATTCCACTTCAAGAGATGCTTCTTTACCTAAAACACCTGGTAAAAGCCTAACTACGCTGTCAATTATGACAAGAGCTGGTAATTCTCCACCTGTTAATACATATGGGCCAATCGAGATTGATTCATCTGCCAAACACTTTTCAACACGCGCATCAATTCCTTCATAATGTCCACAAAGAAAAATAAGTTGATCATAAGCACTTAAACGTTTTGCGTCTTTTTGTTCAAATAATTTTCCGCTTGCGGAAGTAAAAATAATACGATTTTTTTTACCTCGTTTTCGAATAGCTCGGATTGCCCGGTCAAATGGTTCAATCATCATAACCATACCTGGCCCACCACCATAAGGAGTATCATCAACCTGGTGATGTTTATCGTGTGTCCATTTACGAAGATTATGGGCTTTAAATTCGACTATTTTTTTTGTCTGTGCTCGACCCAAAATAGAAGCCTGAAGGTATGGCTCTATTGTTTGAGGGAAAATACTTATGATATCGTAATAATGTTTTTTTGTAGGCATGTTTTTAAAACAAAAAACCATGGAACTTACATTACCATGGCTTTTTGTTTTTTTCTAGAAATTTTAGATACCAAGATCATCCACAGAGGTTTCAGAATCACGATTTTCGTCTCGTGATCGTGGTCCTCGTGAGCCTTCTGGTTCGTAAATTTTGAGGTTGACACGAGCATTTCGCTTGGCGCCGACAATCTTTAAAAGAGTGCGGATCGCACGAGCGGTTTGTCCTTGGCGTCCAATTACATACCCCATATCCTCTGCATTGATATAAAGGGTAATAAGAACACCTCGCTCATCAACCGTCCGTTCGGTGCGAACATCGTTTGGATGGTTGACAATGCTTTTGACGACAAATTCAACAAACTCTTGATCAAATCTATCTTCGGCCATATCATCAATGATAACAAATGACTTTTGTTAAGAATCGGTTTTTCTGTCTGTCGACCTTAGCCATGTAGCTACAGACGCCGAATTAACTAAAATAAATTATATCAAACAAAGAGAGGATTGTCAAAATTTCCTTTATTCTGGTTCTTTTTTATACTTTTTTGAGATATTCTATACGTGTTTTATCGGCCTCCTTGAGCATGCGTTCTTTTGGGGCAATATATGGTTCATAATCAGCATTTTTAATAACCCGGTCAATATCAGGAATAGGAGGATGAAGAAATGTTTGCGTAATAACCTCAATAATATCGTAATCAAGATTCTCAGTTGGAAATGGGAGCGTTGGTTCCTGAATCTGCACAAGCTCTGCGTTTGCATACAGAGATAGCTTTAAAACAAGCACTTGAATCAGTTCAAGAAGATGATCGTAAGCAAGTCGATTTTTTAGTTATTGGAGCTGACACAAAATTGGAAACTCCTATCCCAGAAATTAGAAGTGAACATAAACGAGCTGTTGAAACCGCTGAACTTATTTTAGATGCCATACAAGCAACCATGAAAGAATATCAGCTTGATCTATCGCAATTGTTAAATAAAACCGGTCGACCGATTGAATTATCAAGTGGACGTTTAAGAGATTTACGAATGTTTGAAGATTGCCCAAAGTTTGTTTCTTTTTTAAAAGAAAAATATGGTACCGGTATTGAATTTTGGGAAGCATATGAGGATGATCTAGAGAAGGAAACACGAGAAAAAATGGGAGCAGAAGGGCCAGATGAAATTGCTAGGCGGACGCATGATTACTTACGAGTAGTGACAAATGCTATGAAATCATATCATTCGCTTCATCCAGGTCGGCGGGTAATGGTTTGGGTTGAAGGACACTACGACAATTTAAGTCCTTATCTTAAACAAGCAACTGGAATGAAAAGAACCGATTATCTTCCTATTGATCATGGAGCTGGGGTAGCGATTCATGTTGCAAGAGATCAAAAAGTGACTGCACAGATCCAAGGTCTTTCGTATGATCTATCGCTTGCTTGAAATAACTAAATAATCAACAGCTTCATCAATTGATTTAAAAGCAGGTACTCCTTTTTTTGTCCATCCATGAATCCATTTCCTATGTTTTAATACTTGGGAAAGTCGATCAGATGTTGCTCCACCATCATAATTTGTTTGTTCACGAATACGAATATATTTTTTGTGTGTACTCCAATTAGGCAGAACAATCGCGTCTGGTTTTAACCAAAAATTTGAAGCTCCCATTATCCAAAAGCCCAAACGTTTTGCTTGGGTGGTTATAACATCACTTCGTTGATCAATTTCATCAGTTACCTCAAGCGACTCTAGCCACCAAGCTCCTTTTGGGTGAGCATTACTAGCTTCCCAAATTACATCTCCGTCAAGCCAATCTTTCTTTTTTTGATTTTTAATAAAATAAGTTTTGCCAGCACCTGAGGGGGCAAGAATAAAAAGTCCTTTTTTATGAGTAATGTATTCTTGAGTCAGTTTTTGATAGATTTTTGTTCCATCCGTAAACATGAGTGGAGTTTTAAAACTAAGCGATCCTGAATGAACTTCTGACATATTTATTAATTTGATTTAAATTAAGCCTAAATTTTAACAAATTGATTTTCAAAAGAAAAATATCAGGTCATTAGAACTTTGAAATAATTGATAAAAAAGTACTTAAAATTTTAATAAAGTTTTTTTAAAAGATTGAGGTAATGCCTATTGACAAGTCTTTTACTCTTGAGATAGAATACCGCCACTGGTTGAAAAAGAGTTTCTTAACAATTGAAGATGTTTTAATCAACTTTTTGTCTGCTAGGTGATTGTAACGTCTATTCTCTTTCATGAATTTCATGGAAGAAATGACAGAGCTTATCTAAATGATAAGTTTTTATTAAGAGTTTGATCCTGGCTCAGGACGAACGTTGGCGGCGTGTTTAAGGCATGCAAGTCGAACGATCTCATATCATTTATGGTGTGAGAGAGTGGCAAACGGGAGAGGAGCGCATTAGTAACCTACCTTAAGGTCGTGAATAACTTCACGAAAGTGAAGCTAATACACGATGGACAAGGGGGGTCGAAAGACATTCCCTTGTAAAGCTTCGGCGCCTTAAGAGGGGCTTATGTCCTATCAGCTTGTTGGTGAGGTAATGGCTCACCAAGGCTATGACGGGTACCGGGCGTGAGAGCGTGACCCGGCTCACTGGGACTGAGACACGGCCCAGACACCTACGGGTGGCTGCAGTCAAGAATCTTCCGCAATGGGCGAAAGCCTGACGGAGCGACGCCGCGTGCTGGATGAAGGCCTTCGGGTCGTAAACAGCTTTTTTTAGGGACGAACAAATGACGGTACCTAAAGAATAAGTGGTTGCTAACTCTGTGCCAGCAGCAGCGGTAATACAGAGACCACAAACGTTGTCCGAAGTTATTGGGCGTAAAGGGTTCGTAGGCGGCCTAACACGTCATCTGTTAAATTTTTGGGCTCAACCCAGAAACCGCTGATGATACGATTAGGCTAGAGGTTGGGAGAGGCACACGGAATGGCCGGTGTAGGGGTAAAATCCGTTCATATCGGCTAGAACACCAAAGGCGAAGGCAGTGTGCTAGAACAATTCTGACGCTGAGGGACGAAAGCGTGGGTAGCGAATGGGATTAGATACCCCAGTAGTCCACGCCCTAAACGATGGATGCTAGATATTGGAAGTATCGACCCTTCCAGTGTCGTTGAACCAAGTTAACACGTTAAGCATCCCGCCTGGGGAGTACGAGCGCAAGCTTAAAACTCAAAGGAATAGACGGGGACCCGCACAAGCGGTGGAGCGCGCGGTTTAATTCGATAGTAAGCGAGGAACCTTACCAGGGCTTGAATCATAGCTGCACGGCTTAAGAAATTAGGCCAGCCTTCGAGGGTGCTATGAAGGTGCTGCATGGTTGTCGTCAGCTCGTGGCGTGAGCTGTACCCTTAAGTGGGGTAACGAGCGCAACCCC
>PFWS01000038.1 GCA_002791255.1 Candidatus Uhrbacteria bacterium CG_4_9_14_3_um_filter_36_7 | reverse complement strand
TTTATAAACCCAATTGGTTCACGGTCAACCACATATCGACCCAAATTTTCCAAAGGAATAGTAACCACACGAATAGATTGATACATCTTTTTTGCTTCTTCTTCACTTAAACCAACACAAGCTACTTCTGGATGAACAAATATAACTCGTGGAACCACTCGTTCATCAAGAATTTTTAAACCTTTTTTCCTACGGGCTATACAAGCAGCATTATATCCAGCTATCTGTCCTTCTTTATGAGCAGTATGAGTAAACTGAAATCCGCCTGTAATATCACCTGCAGCAAATATATGCTTTACATGGCTTTGAAGCTTGGATGAAACCGAAATATATCCACGCGAGGTTGTTTGCAATCCTATTTTAGATGGATTTAAATCTAAAATATTTCCATGCTTGCCTGTGGCAAGCAAAATCCGTTCACAAGCAATAGTTTTTTCTTGATGCTCAAAATTATTCAATTCAATGCCATAAATTGAACCTCGCGCCATAAAAATTCGTTGAATTTCTGTATTTGTAAAAACTTCAACTTTTTGTTTTTCAAGTTGATCCTCAACAAATGATCCGATAAATGAATCTTCTCGATCTAAAAGGGTGGTTTTCGAAATTAAACTTACCTTACTACCAAGTGCCCCAAAAAAAGTGGCAAATTCACAACCAACTGGTCCTCCACCAATAATTGCTAATGATTTTGGAATGTTTGAAAGATTTAAAATGTCTTTATAGGTTAAAAAAGAAATATCTGTTATGCCTTTAATAGGTGGAATAAATAAACTAGATCCTGTAGCAATCACAAATGCTTTGGCTTTAAGACGTATTTTATCGTTCTTTTTTTCAATGATGACCGTATGTTCATCTTCAAATACAGCTTTACCAAACTCAATATGAATACCCTGTGCTTGAAAAAAATCCTGATAAGCTTGTCCACAAGGAGTACCAGTCACTTGATCAACAACTTTTCTTACTGATTGGATCATTTTCTGAAAATCAATTTCAAGTCCACTAATATGTATTCCACACATTTTTGCCTTTCGAACCATTCGTAGTAATTCTGTGCCCTCAAAAAGTGCTTTGCTTGGAATACATGCATAATTTGGACAATCGCCGCCTAAATACTGATCCTCAATTAAACAGACAGAGGTACCAAAAGTACGAGCCCTTAAAGCTGCAGATGATCCAGCAGATCCTGCCCCAATCACAATTACATCATAAGAACTTTTTGATTTTAATAGCGTCATATAAATTAAGGAAATAATGTTTTTGCATAATTCCATAAGCTCTCATCTTGCCACTTTTTTTCTGCATACCACCATTCAACCCCCCATAAATAGACCTGTGAAAATCCGGTTCGTTGCACATACTCAATACGTTTCTCAAATTCAGAAACTGTGAAAAGTTTTCGACGCTCCTCTAAAGAAAATTGATCAAATGATTTAAAAAACCACGGCTCCATCTGAAGTTCGCTTACTATAATAGGACGATTATATATAGCAGAAAGTATCATTGAACGTAAACGATAAAATGAAGCAGGAATCGGATAGGAAAAATACCCAATGCCTTGGCGATAGACTTGCCTATAAATCGAAATACCAAGAATATCTGCGTGTCTAATACTACGATTCCAAGGTTCAAGCTCACCACTTACCGTAAGAATAATTGGACGATTATCTAATTTGCGTACGGTTGAAATTTCTTTTTGAAGTAGATTGTGGTTTGGAGACGGGCACTCTCCATAGTTAAGGAATGGCTCGTTTTCAACTTGCCATTGTTCAATAGAAGGATGTGATTGATAACGCTCTATTACCTGCTCAAGCATAAAAAGCAGAGCTTGTTCTTGCTCATCAGTGGAAAGATTTTTTGCCCAATCAGGCGTATAACATTCAGGCCATCTTGGAACTTTTCGCCCAATAGCTAAAAAAATCTTGGCTCCAGATGCATCTGCTTGTTCGATCATCCAATCAAGATCATCCCAGATAAATTTTCCTTGTGAAGGTTCAATAGATGACCAATATACAGGGATACGAAAATGACGTACCTTGAGTTCATCTAAACTTGCTTGAAAAATTTCTTTCCAATCTAGTCCAAGATAAGTGGCATAAGAAGGACTAAAAGTAACACCAAATGTAATATCTTGTTTTGAAGGAATAATAAATTCAAGCAAGATAATAAGAAAAGAAAAAAATAAAAAAAGAGCTATTAGACTAAATAAAATTTTCTGAAAAATACGACGTCTCATAAAATACATCTATTTTGCAATACACAGGATATTTGTGCAATCCATTAAAATTAAAAATCTCATCCCTTCTCTTCTAAATATTTCAAATAACATTCTTTACAGTAAACTAGTCTGTTTGGATAAGTTTGATTAAGGGCAATAGTTATTTCTTTTGAACATTTTTTGCAAGTTGTTTGCTCAAACATACCAGCATTTGATTCTTTAGTTCTATTATTCATGCGCGCTATATAATGCCGATTGGGCGGAGCAATACCATAAGTTTTATAAAATTCAATTTCTGGCCGAAGAAAAGCAAAATAACGATTTTGTCCGCGATCAAAAATAGGAATTCCAACCCAATCATCTGCATCAAGTTCATCAATATTATCTGGAATATCTTCAATATTTTTTGCTTTATGATGATCTTGCAAACTCAGACCGTCTGCACCATCAGCACTGACATCAAAATCAAATGCATTTAATAATTTACATACTTGATCATCAGCACACAAATAAATAGGGGCTCCAGAATCAGAAAATGGATTAAACGACATATCAGGTGTTAAAAATTCTCCATATTCTCCACGATCTAACATCCAGGTCTTTATTTGATCAAGTTTTTGCCAATATTCTTCTTCTGTATATTTTTTATTTAAAATACAAAATTTATTTCTATATAAACCAACACAACCAAAACAATTTTCACAATCAAAACACTGAACACAATATTCGAGATTTTGAGAATTTTGACAACCGTTTGTGTATTTTAATCCTAAAGAATATCTTCCATTTACATCACAAAAAGAATATTGCAGATTTGTATGCCCTGTGCAAAAAGCACAATCATGACTATCACCAAACGAAAATATCACTTTAAAACAATCGTGAACCCCATTAAGACAAAGATATGATTCTTTTACATTGGTTACATTTGTTAAATATTCACCGGTTGAATTAATAGCTTGCTCATTAAAATTTTCTGGCCAAATCGCTTCTGTACCAATAATTGTTTTAAATTGATAAACCAGTTGATCTATTTGTTTGTGTGAACGAAAATTCACCTCTGTTTGTCTCTTTTCCCATTCTTCTTTTGAAAGTTGCTCATTCCACCAGAGATACTTACGATTACGTTTATTTGTGGCTCCAAAACAATATTCACAGTTGCGACAATCAAATAAAAAAGAGGAATTCATGCAATCAAATGAACAACGAATAAATTTTCCATTATAAATACGTTGTGAATCTAGAACATCAAATGATTTTGCAATGGAAACACCATTAATAATTTCTGATGAATCTTCTACTTGTGAAACACAACTTGAAAAAAAAGTATTTTTGGTTTGTGAAAACATGACAAAATAGCTCTCAATATCTCCAAAAGAAAACATGCAAATACTCTTGTGTGGCTCTTTAATATTTTGATTTGCTAAAAGAGGAACTCTTATTTGTAAGGCATGAAGTTGCCTCATAAAAGACTCATCAAAAATCACTTCTTTTCCTTCGCTTGTAAAATCTTTTTCAAACCACTCTTTATCTGGTAAAACTCTGGTACCTGTAGCAGGATGGATATATGTGAGAATTGGTTTATTTGTCTGTGCATGTTTATTCCACCACCAACTAAACGTAAGCCAGAAAAGAGACATTTTCCAAAAAATAGCTTTTGGACAAAATTTCAATGGCGGGACATTAAATTTCTTGTACCAAAAAATCTCCTCCTCTGTCATATTCCACTTTTCACCAGTTAAAGCACAAACCCGCTCACCTGGCATGGTTGCATCAAGAATAGCCTTGACCTTAGCGTCGTAATTTGGGGTTTTAGACATAAGACTAACCATTTTGTTCTAAGTAGTTAAGATAACATGGTTTACAATAAATTATTCGGTCTTGGTATTTTAAATTTTTTGCAATAATAAGTTCTTTTTGACATTTTCCACAAAACTTTTTTTCATATTGTCCAACATTACATTCTGCAAGAAGATCACGAACCCGTAATATAAAATGTTTATTAGGAACTGCTAACTGTTTTTTTCTATAAAAACTTAACTCTTGAGGAAAAAAGGCAAACCTTCTACCAATAGATGGGTCAAAAATTGGTCTTTGAATCCATTCATCTGAAACATCGTCTATACACTCAGGAATATCTGCTAAAGAGTAAGAATCAGTTGAATCAATATTACCAACAGCTCCATCTGTTTTTGTGTTAAAAAAATTTGCTCCTATTTTTTTTCCCATCTCTTTTGTTTGTACCCCAAGCATAGCGGCTTCCATAGATTCAAGAAATTGAGAGGCTGCGTGAGAAGACGGAAAAAAATTTCCATATTCTCCTCGCTCAAACATTACACACTTAAGCTCATCCACCTTTTGCCAATATTCTTGCTCTGTATAAGGTTTATTAAAAATATGAAATTGTTTATGATTCAAACCAACACAACCGAAACAATCCATACAATGATGACAAAAAAGACAATATTCAAGATTGGTACTTTTTATGACAGTGTAACAAAATTTACAATTTGAAGAACCTAAAGCCGCACCTGTATAAAAACAAAAAGAAGCATCTGTTGCCCCGTCAACGAAAGCACAATTTTCTGTTGCATCAAAACAAAAATTACACCAATAACAATGTTGTGGGCTACTGCTGCATGCATAACAATAATGACAATCAAGACATTTAATCAAATATTCCCCAATACAATCAGAGGAATTTATATTAAAATTCTCTGGCTAAATCGCTTTGGTAGCTATAAGATCATAAAAATGTTTTTTATCTGCTTCAAGATTTGATCGACATGTCCAATTTATTTTTTGCATTTCTTTTTCATAGGCGCCCTGACTTAATAATTCTTCCCAAAAAATATATTTTGCATGACGTCGATTGACTGCTCCAAAACAATTTTCACAATTATGACAATCAAAAAGAAACGAACTATTTAAACAAGCAAATGAGTCACGAATAAAATGGCTATTAAAAATTTGATCACTATGAAGACAATTATAAGAATTGATAATAGTATTACAAAAAACAATTTCTGATGAAGATTCTCCATTCATCATAGCAATAGAAAAAAGTGAATTTTTTGCTTTACAGGCAAATGTTAAAACATCATTTTCATCTCCTAAAGAAACCACACTAATAGAATTTACAGGAATTTCTTTATTACGAGTCGCCATTATAGGAATAGAACGACTGAGATGATATATGGATTCAAAAAATGGTTTCTTTAAATTGAATTCTAAAAAAATAGAGGAAAAATCTTTTTCATACCATTCTTCATCAGGTAAAACACGAATACCTGATGCTGGATGAATACAAGTAAGAACAGGTTTTCCTGTTTCTGGATGTTTTTGCCACCACCATTGAAAACATGTTCCAAACGAAGCATGGATACTCATTCTAGTAAGTGGAGATAAATTGGATGGCGGGACATTAAATTTCTTGTACCAAGAAATCTCCTCCTCTGTCATATTCCACTTTTCACCAGTTAAAGCACAAACCCGCTCACCTGGCATGGTTGCATCAAGAATAGCCTTGACCTTAGCATCGTAATTTGGGGTTTTAGACATACTAAATATCCTCTTTCTTTTCTTTTAAAAATGCCAGCCACCCTTCAATTAAACGAATTAGCGCTTTAAACGGAGCTTCAATAATAAAATCCAAAAAGAAAAGGAAAATATTAATTCGTGGTGCATTAAGGGAAATAAACCGACCGAAACGAATAATCGGCAAAAAGAAAATATCAATAAGAGTTGAGAAAGCCCCGGATCCAGTTTCTACAATAACCATTTCCCGACGACCTCCACGAAGTCGCAGTCCAAAGAAAAGCACTAAACTTAAAAAGAATAAAAAGATAAAAATTGAGACAAAATTAAAATCAAGAGCTCGTAAGATACTTGAAATAATCGTAATTGTTAGGGCAAATAAAAGTAAATAAATTCCATGGAAAACACCTCCCATAAATCCTCTTGGCCATTCTCGACGTTTCTTAATAAGAAGAACCCATGGTTTCCCACCTATATTTAAAAGAGATAAAATTTCTTCAGTTATTTTTTCGGTATTTGCTTTGGTTGGAATACGAACTGATAGACCAATCACAGCTAAAATAAAAGGATGAAAGAAAATATTCGTTAATAAAGGAATGTAATTCGTTGTTTTGAGAATAAATACATCATACGGAAGTTCGATGATTACTCCGAGAATCATTTTGGTAAAAAATAGAAAAATAACAGCTCGCACCAAACTTCGACGCAAACGAACATAAAATTGTTGATAGCGATGATCAGCTGCTTTTTTAATTTCTTTTTCAAATGCAGATTGATTTGATACCAGAGTAAAAAAACCTTCTGGATCTTTTTCAATTAAATCTAAAAGAATTTGATAATTGATTGCGTGTCGTTGTACAGCTCGAAAAACTACATCTCGCAATGGATGATTAACCACCCGTTCAATGGTTGTGTGAATAAGAGGAAGATTTTTTGCAATTTGTTTTATAAAATCTGATGAAGGATTTGTTTTCCAATCAGGATAATATAAAAGAAAAATCCGATAACGCAAGGTTGGAAGATTAGACTTAAAAATACATCGATGAACACCAATATATAAAGCCAGATCTTCATCTTCTTTAGCCATTGCTGTGGCAGACCATTGAACACGTTGTTTAAGACTCTGATAGGCAAAAAGAGCAAGTTGTTCATTTACAAGAGGAGGAACTAAATGATATTCAATTTCCGTTGAAAGCATATCAATAAGCCACAATGAAATACTCGATGATTCTTGCAAGTTACTAATCTCGTCAAAAAGAACTTGATATTTTTCAAGGACAGCAGCCACTTCATCAATTGTACGAACAAAAATTTCCTTATTTGGTAAATAACGTGCCCAAATAAGTTCGTGAATAATATCCGAAGATAATGCTTTAAAATCATCTTCTCCAAAACGTCGTTTTAAAATACGACGAATCGCATTGCGTCTAAAAAGATGTTCTTCATCATATTCCAAATAATTGCGCATTGTCTCATACGCAGAAGCAGCCGCAGAAACAGTTTCACTTACAGTAATAACATCTTCATCTTGGGAAGGTTTTACTCTTTGTTTACTTGATACAACCGTTGAAACAAGTTGTTCTAAAAGGGATGACATAAAAGAAAGCCCATATATTTATGGGCTCATTTTAATGGCTTTCTTCAAAAAAATCTATAGAAAATAATAAAATTCTAAACAATAAGCGGTAAAGCATGCGAAATAGTGGTACGTCCAAGCATGTGATCTTCAATACGATACGTGCCATGTGTTGGGGCTTCTATATATCCATTCCAAGCATGACGTGCGATTCCTCCTGAAAAAATCCAATCAAACAACCATTCATCTGTATATCTTGGATCATTTTGTGGAACACCAGCTCCTAAATATTGAAGCCAAATTTGATTAAATTTCTCTTGTGATCCAATTGGTGGAGACATAATAATTGGAAGTCCAAGACCACAATAAAAAGAAAGTTCACTTGGTTTTGTCCAAAGAATATCTGTTTGCGAAAGCCACTGATTAAATCCAGCAAAATATTCTGCACGTTCTTTATAAAAAGGTATCATGATCCCGTTCCCTATCATTCTTTTAAGCCCAAGTCGAGTAGCGGATTCTGTAAAATAACGAGCCACTTCACGCCGTACTCCTGCCATAAGAATTAACCTAACTTCACAACGTAAAATACGCTTAGAAAGACTTTTGATAATCTCAACTCCAAGAGATTTCTGAGCCCCAGCCCCTCCAACCGTATACAAAATAGTAAGAGGACGCAAAGCTGTCCTTTTTTTACAATAAATACCTCCAATTTCAGCAGCGATTGTTTTTTTATAATGTTCGATAAAAATTCCACGCGGATCTAAATGACAAATACGCTGCATAAGATCTTCTTTAAGAATATGTGCGCTTGCCCCACCAATACATTCTTTAGGAAGAGGAAAACCTGTAAGATATATATGATCTTCTCTGACTCCATAAAGTTTTAAACGCTCAACCACTCTTCCATTACTTGCAAAATATTTGATTCGACTTTTTTTAGGATCCATGGGGGCCCAACTACGACTAATATCTGCATCCGTGGTAACACAATAAATTTCCTCTGGGTAATTATAAAAATCAGCAGCTTGAGCAATAGTAAAAAACGTAGCAACGATAGGCAAAGGAGATAGGGCTAAGCGTTCAATAAGATGTTTTCCAAGGCCTCGTTTAATGAAAAGATAATTTTGACACACTTGTAAATTTGGTTTAGAAAGATCGCGTCTTGGATAAAAATGTTCGATTTGTTGAAAATGATCCATGGCATCAAAGACAACTGGTCCAAAAACAGGGATATTTTTCAAACGTGAAACAGTCTCATAAAGCTTACATGTTTCACGCCACAAATTTCGATCTTCTTTTGGAATACCATGGTAATTATTCGCGCAAATCACTTGACCCGCACCAAGATCTTTAAGTGCATAGGCCGCACGACTATGACCATATCCCATATTAACATCAATCACATAGGCTTTCTGAACCAGTGTTTTTGTCTCAGTTTGTTTCATAAAAGAGCTTATTTAATGACAAATTTGAAGATCAAAATTTGTAAAATGAACAATGTTTGAGGATAGTAAAAAAATTAAAAAATCGTTCGTTCTTTTGAATCTTTTATAAGTTCAAATACTTCTTCTGCGCAATCAACCACTTGATAGATATTAGTATCTTCAGGAGAGATTGTTTGAAATTTCTCTAAAAGATACGTATTAACCCACGTAATCATTGGATCCCAGAATTCCTTACCCACACAAATCATAGGAATGGCTTGGGCTTTTTTAGTTTGAATAAGTGTTACTAATTCAAAAAATTCATCTAGTGTTCCAAATCCACCAGGAAAAAAGATATAAGCTTGGGCTGAAGCAGCTAACATAACACGACGGGTAAAAAAGTAATGAAAAGCACGGCTTCTTTTAACATATGGATTCACCCGCTGTTCATGAGGAAGTTGAATATTTAATCCAAGTGATTCTCCTCCTGCTTCATAAGCTCCTTTATTAGCTGCTTCCATAATACCAGGACCACCTCCAGTAATAACTGTGAATCCTGATTGTGCGAGCATAGATCCAAGTTTAACTGCTTCTTGGTACCAACGATTTTCAGGGGGAAGACGTGTTGACCCAAAAATAGTTATCTCACGAGAAGAAGAAGAAAGAAATTGAAATCCTTCCACAAACTCAGCCATGATTCTAAAAATCCTCCAGGTAATTTCTGACATCTTTGGTAAATGTTCTGAACCTGTTTTTATGACTTCTTCTGGAGGTAAAGGAATTCGACAAATATCTTTATTTACCACAGGAGGTTTTGATAAATCATTCATAAAAAAAATAATATAAATTAGGAATTAAGCCTTCCTTAACCCATGTGCAACCCCACAAGGGCAGCCATCGCTTCATCAACAAAATAATATTTAATAAAGTAATAGCTGGAGCCGATGGTGGGATTTGAACCCACGACCTCTACTTTACGAAAGTATTGCTCTACCAACTGAGCTACATCGGCTTAGGCCTCTGATCATAACAAATGTTTAAAGTCTTAGGCAAACATTCATTAAAAAAAATAATGCCACCAAGCGATTGGATTATACCAAATACTCGATGAAGTAGACGAAAAAAATGTCCCAGAGTTCATTTGGTCTGATTCAAGTTGACTGTGGTTTAGTTTCAAACTTTGTTCTTTATTTTGGTCATTAATATTCAATGATTCATCGGTTATAATAATAACCTGCTCTTTGGGTTTAGCTAAACCCAATTTAAGGCGAGCCTCACGCTCAACATAAAATTCGGTTTGTAAAAGTTGTTGCCACTTTTCTTGTTCATTTGAAATGGTCTCTAAATTCTTCACTTCTTGCTCAAGCGCGTGTATTTCTTTTTGAATATCATGACGACGAAAAAACTCTTTTCCAAATGAAATAGCAAAAAAAAGAAAAATCAAAATAGTCAAAGCTAAACTCAATCGATAATGAAAAAAACGGATAAACTTATTCACAAATATCTTTTAAAAGTGACTGAATACGAGATGGGTGTCGTAAAAAAAGAAGATTCCTCGGTTTTGGATCACCCTTTACGAAAACATGTACCGTTCCATAACAAAATAAATAAGCAAGCCATCCTTTAAGAGAAAAAGAAACATGATAAATATCTTGAAATAAAATAGACTTATTCTCAGGAAAAAAAATAATAGAATGATCTAAAAGACTATAGGATAAACGTTTCCAAAATAACCACGTTTTAAGACCAAAAAATGCTCCTGGAAACCAAATCAATAAAAAAATAACACCCCCAAACCAACCAAAGGAAAGAAATAAAAAAATAAAAAAGAATGGGATCACCATCCAGAGAAAACTTAAAGCCAATCGCGGCAGAAACGGAATAATTGTTGGACGTAGTTCAACAAGAATTGATTGTTTTAATTGAGTATCAATGGTTTTATTCATGTTCTTGAATTTTAAGGCGTTCCCAAAGACAGGCGCGAACCATTGCACGATCATCAGATGGAATCTTTTTACCTTTGGATATAGCCATAACTGGCTCATTTCCTTTTCCTGTTAGTAAAACAAGATCTCCTTCTTGAGCAAGCTCAACTGCTTTTTTAATCGCTTGTTGACGATTAGTAATACAAAATAAATTTTCACCTTCTTTTTTTCCTGAAACACGAGCTGCATCAGCAATTTCTTGAATAATTGCTATAGGATCTTCATCATAAGGATCATCATTAGTAATGATAACTATATCATCATCTTGCGCAGCTTTTACCCCCAAAATCTTTCGTCTAGCTTTATCACGGCCACCACCAGCTGAACCAAAAACATGGATAATTCGACGCTTATTAAACAACTTAAGTGTTTCATATAAAGCCTGTATGGCATATGGCTCATAAGCATAATCAACCACCACCAAAAAATTCTGGCCTTCACTAATAAACTCAAGTCTTCCTGGTAAGGGTTCAAGAAATGGAATTTGTTCAAACAAAAATTTCTTATCTATTCCAAGAGCAAGAGCTGCTACAGTTGCTGCTAAAATATTATATAACTGAAATGATCCAACGAGTTTTGTAGAAATTGTTTGTCCTTGCAAGGTAAAGACTGTCTCCTGTGGCAAAAAAACTATTTCACTTGCTTTATAAGTAAACACGTCGGTTTGGTCAATTTGATTCGATTTCCCTTCAAATCCAAAGCCAAATTTTTTTCCTGAATTTTTTGAACACTCAAAAAAATAAGGAGCATGTGGATCATCAAGATTTACAATAAATGATTTTTCTTGTTTTTTTCCATTAAGATATTTAGGCTTTCCTTTTGCAACATGTTCAAAAAAACGTCCTTTTGCCTGTTTGTATGCTTCAAAACCTCCGTGTGCCTCAATATGTTCAGGTGTCAAATTGGTCCAAACGGCTATGTCATAATGAATACCCAGATGACGTGATTGCACTACTCCTTGAGAGGATGTTTCAATAATTGCATACTGACAACCATCTCGCACCATTTGCGAAAGAAATTTTTGTGTTTGAAAACGTCCAAGCATGGTCATTTTTTGATCATTGATCCATTCTTTTTCACCGATTTTAAATCCAGCCGTTGATGTCCAACCAACCTTATAACCCATGCGTTCAAGTAAACGTCCAAGCAATTGAACTGTGCTTGATTTTCCATTAGTTCCTGTAATTCCGATCACAACCATTTTTTCCGAAGGGAATCTATAAACAATAGGAGCAATCATTGCAATCCATTTATGATAAACCGGGATAATAAAAGCAGGGGCAACTTTTTTAAGTAAAGATTTGAGCATACAAATATCCTATTTTCGTCTATTTCTTACGCCACCGATTTACTTCCTCAACAAATTGTTGGCCTCGATCGTATTCATTTTTAAATAAACCAAAACTCGCGGTTGCAGGGGACAAAAGAATAATATCTCCTTTCTGTGCTTGAGCACGAGCGAGTTGCACGGCTTCTTGCATAGATTTTGCCCAAGTTATTGGTAATTGACTATTAAGACTTTTTTCAAAAGCCACTGAACCCTCGCCATCTAAGAGAACAACAAATTTACATAAACGAGAAACTGCTTCTGCAACCGTATCAAACGAAAGATTCTTTGAAGCTCCTCCGGCAATTAGAATAATTTTTCCATTTGGACCAAATCGATCAAGAGCTGCCAATAGACCATCTGGAGAAGTCGCGGTTGTATCATTTATATAAAATACTCCATCAATATCACCAAGTTCTTCTTGTCGACCAGCAAGTCCACTGAAAGTACGTAAAGCTGTACGTATTCCTTCAAAACTCACTCCTGCAAGTACACAAACCATAACCGCAGCTAAACTATTTTCATAATTATGATTACCTTGAAGACGAATTTCATTTAAAGGAAGAATGGATTCTTCTTTCCCTTGATAACGAACAACTAAATGGTTATCTTCAATAAAACATCCATCTATTTCTGGAATAAATGTTTTAGAAAAAGGATATATCTGTGAATGAATTTTTTCATGAAGTGTTTTAACAATTGGATGATCTAAATTAACCACAGCTTTTTGCTCTTTGGTTTGAAAATCAAACATGGACATTTTAGAAGCAATGTAAGCTTCCATGGAGCCATAACGGTTTAAATGATCTTCATAAATATTCGTAAGAACTCCAATTTCTGGTCCTCGTCTGATATTCTCAAGACTCTCAATAAGCCAAGATGAAAGCTCAAGAATAACAGGAACAGGTTGGTTTTCTGTAAGTAAATCATCAAGAAATTCTAAGGGAGAAATCGTAATATTTCCAGCAACTACAGTTTTTGGATGGAGAGTTTTAAGCATTTCTCCAATAAGAGCGGTGGTGGTGGATTTTCCACGAGTTCCTGTAACCGCATAAATAGGATACTTATACAAACGAAAAAATAAACTAATATCACTTTCAACAGATACTCCATGAGCTTTTGCTAGCTGAACAAAATGTGATTCGCGCGGTACTCCTGGATTTTGCATCACCAAATCAACATCTGTAAAATCTTCCTCATGGTGTTCGCCAAGGACAAAAATCGGTTGATAAATTTCCCGATCGGTATAAGTGCTTCGATATATCTCATACCATCCCATAATTTCATCAATTGATTCTTTTAATTCATCTTTATTTTTTAAATCAGTAATAACCAATTGAGATCCATGACGCAAAAGCCATTTAGCAGCACCAATTCCACTGCCTTGTTTATATCGACCAAGACCCATAACTGTAACAACAGCCCCTTCAAAATTTTCAATTTGATCAGCAGAGATAGGCATAAAATAAAAAATTACGTTTTAAAAATACCGACCCATCGAGCCATGCGAATAACCATCATTCCTTTGATAACTTGAAAAAACATGGAAATATATTGTTTAAAAGCTAAAAAAATTCCGACTTTTTCATATTTACGTCTAATAGAAAGACCGCGAAG
>PFWS01000045.1 GCA_002791255.1 Candidatus Uhrbacteria bacterium CG_4_9_14_3_um_filter_36_7 | reverse complement strand
GGTGAAAGAGCCACTGATTTTTTGATATCTGGATGATATTTAAGTATCTCAATCGACAGGTTAGCTCCAATGGAAGCACCGATTACAAATAACTGATCAAATGTAGCTCCTCGAATTTTAAGAAAATCTAAACCTCCTTTAACATCATAAATTTTTGCTTGCTGTTCTTCATCAATAAAATTCTTATAGAAAATAGTATCTCTCATTGTACTTTCCCCATGTCCACGCTCATCTATAGCAAGGGACGAAATGTCATTTTCTGCCAGCTTTTGCATAAATGGTTGCCAACTTTCTTTAGTAGCTGGCATCATATGAAGAAGTAAAGCATTCAATTCAGAATCAACTTTTTCATAAATACCAAAAATTTCTATTTTGTCAGAAGTAGTAAATTTAATTGGTTTAATCATAAGATTTTAGATCAGTAAGTTATTGACATACACATTATATCAATTATCCTTAAGAGTGGGGGAATTTAAATGGGAGGTTTAAATGTCTCTACAAGTCGGCACATCTCCATCTGGTATGGAGTGGTTATTCAAAAATGAGGGTCAAAAAATTTTTGTGTTTGCGGTTATCACGTCGAATAAAATGACCGTTCCTCTTTCGATTACTCGTCAGCCAGAAGAAGTCAGGTTGATGGGTTGTCGAGAAGCTACGGATGATGACCTGAATAGGTTTGTCCAAAGATGGAATCCTAATCATGGTAGTAAGGACAAATGGCTCGAACAAATCAAATAAACGACTGTTTTTGATATTTATTACTAGTCCAATCCCTTGGTCGAGGAACAGGGGTTGGACTGATTTTTTTACTCTCGTGTTTCTACGTACCTCAGATAGCAATCCCAACAGTATATTCGTCGTTTGAGAAAATGTTTATTTTTGGCAACTTGTATTTCCTTTTGACATTTTTCGCAAGTCTGTTTTTCAAATACAGCTCCATTGGCAAGCCACATCAAATTTCTTACCCGATACATAAAATGGTCATTAGGAGGAGCAAGACGGTATTTACGATAAAATTCTATTTCAGGCTTAATAAAAGCAAAACGACGATTATAATTCGTATCAAGTAAAGGTTTATTAATCCAGTCATCAGTTAAATCATCAATTGAATCTGGGATTTCAGAAATTGGTGTAGGATTTTGTGATTGAGAAAGATCTTCACCAATTGCTCCACACGACTCAGGATCAAACATATACGCACCTAATTTTGGTAAATCTTTATCGTCTGTTAAAAGATATAAAGCAGGGCCACTGCCTGGCATATAGCTTGGAGAAAAAGCAAGTGGAAAGAATTCCCCATATTCATCCCGCTCAAGCATTGCACATTTAAGTTCATCAACTTGTTTCCAATATTCTTCCTCTTCATACAATCGATTAAAAATATGAAATTTTTTTCTTGAAAGCCCAACACATCCAAAACAGTTTTCACAATCAATACAATTAAAACAATATTCAATATCTTGACAATGTCTACAATAAGCTGAAAATTTTACTTTAAAAGATTCCGTGACTGCACAACTATAATAACCTTCTTCGGTTTCATAAGTCCCAATCACAAAGGCACATCGCTCGGCTTTATCATAGGCATGAATACACCAGTAACAATCACGTGCTCCATTGGCGCAAGCATAACAATGAACACAGTTTAAACATTTAACAATATATTCTCCGCTTGAACCTGGAGCATTTACAATCACATAAGGTGGCCAGATCACTTGTGTTTGTAAATATTCAAAAAAAGTTTTTTCATACTTTTCTATATTTGAACGACGAGAGAAATCAAGTTGGGAAATACGCTTTTCATATTCACCTTGAGAAATGGGTTTATCCATCCAAAGATATTTTTTATGATGTTGATTGCTTGAGAAAAAACAGTGGTCTAAATCTGTGCTCGAAAAAATAAAGTCAGAATCCATAATTTCTGAAGAATCTAAAACATAACGGGAATGATGGACATTACTTGAATCCGAAACCATAAAACTTTCAGAAACATGATTTGACCAATGAATTAAACAAGAGTCACGACATGTTGAATTCACTGAGTATAAAGAACGTTCTGAGGTACAACCTAAAACAAAATAACTTTCAACATCCCCATTGGAAACAAGGGTAATGGAATTATAAGGGTCTTTAAAATTACGTGTAGCATGCGATGGAATATCTTTTTGAAGCTGATGCCACTGTGCAAAAAAAGATTTTGAAATATCATAAGTTCTATTTTGATCAGAAAAATCCTTAGAAAACCATTCTTCATCTGGAAGAACACGTATTCCTGTGGCTGGGTGGACACCGGTTAAAATAGGTTTATTTGTTTCTGGGTGTTTTTGCCACCACCATTGATATCCCACATAAAAACCGCTTGCTAACTGCCAACGAGTAAACGGCGACATTTTTGAAGGTGGAACTTGAAATTTTTGATACCAGCTGATCTCCTCATCGCTCATCTGCCACTTGTGTCCGGTCAATTCACAAACCCGTTCACCGGGTCTGGTAGCATCAAGAATCACTTTGATTTTAGCATCGTAATTAGGAGCTTTAGACACAATATTATCCATTTACTTCTAAGTATTTAATATAACAAGGATAACACAAAATCTGACGGTTTTTAAAAGTCTGATTAGGATGAACATTGAGAGGAAGATTACAAGACTGACAAATAGTTTGTTCATCGGCAAAAGCACTGTTGCAATAACTCATTAGTTTTTTTAGACGTGTTAAGAAATGTTTACGTGGAAATGGGAGATTATGTTCTTTATAAAAACAAAATTCTTCTGGGGTAACACTATAAAGACGTTGAGATTCTGAATCATAGATAGCTTTACCAATAAACTCATCTTCATTTATATCCTGCAAATAATCAGGAATATCTTCTATATTTAAAATATTTGCTTCTGGTTCAATAATCGATCCTTTTCTTGTATCGAAAAAAACAGCTCCAAATGCTTCTAATTCTTTATCTGAAAAATGATAGAATGATTCACCTCCGGAAAAAGGAAATCCCATTAAAGCCATACGAGCTGGAAAAAACTCTCCATATTCTTTGCGATCTAACATAGCACACTTAAGTTCATCTACTTTTTGCCAATAATCAACTTCTGTATACGGAGTATTATAAATATAAAAACTTTTTTTACGAAGGCCAGTACAACCAAAACAATATTCGCAATCTTTGCAAAGTAAACTATATTCAAGGTTTTTACAATTTAAACAATAATAACAACAACGTAGATCATGAGAATTAAAAGCCATACTTGAATAAGAATCCGATGTCTGACCAGACCAAATAACAAAATAGCATTGCTCATTCTTTTCATTAAATGGTGACCAAAAACAATCTCGAGAATCTTTTTGCCAAAAACCATAATAGCAACGAAGACAATTACACAAATAATCTCCAGTTGAATCTTCGGATTTGACATTAAAATTTTCCGGCCAAATAGCTTTTTGCTCAATAAAGGAATGAAAATAGTTAAGCCAATTTTCAAATATTTTATAGGAACGCAAATCAATATCTGCCCTGCGTTTTTCCCATTCTTCTTTTGAAAGCTGCTCATTCCACCACAAATACTTACGATTACGTTTATTTGTGGCTCCAAAACAATATTCGCAGTTGCGACAATCAAAAAGAAATGAACTATTTAAACAATCCTGGCTCTCAAACACAACCTGACAATTAAATAGACGTTCACAATGGTTAATATAAAAAGACTGGCGCGTATAAAAGTTATTGGTAATATCAACACTCTGCTCACAACCAGTTCCAATAGAAAAATAACAAAGATCTTTCATATTCACGCCACCAAAACCCATATAACAATCCTTGGCATTCACAAGATCCACCCCAATGGTATTCTCATTTGTACCAGTATCGAGCAAGGCGCAGACAGGAACGCTATAAGCAAGCTCTTCCATCTGCGGTAAAAATGGTTGATTTAAATTTAATTTATTTTCTGGTATAGATGGCTCAAATTCATACCACTCTTTATCTGCAATGACTTTATAAGGACTATCTGGGTGGACACAAGAAAGAATATGTTTATTTGTAAAGGAATGTGGTCTTTTCCATATAGCAATACCTGTTGAAAAACCAAAAAGCAATTTTACGCGTGTTTTTGGGGAAATAAAAGATGGAGGGATAGAAAATTTTTGACACCAACCAAGATGCTCTTCATCAAAATTCCATTTTTCTCCTGTCAACCGACAAGTACGCTCACCAAGTATAGCTGCATTAAGGATCATCTTAATTTTAGCATCGTAATTAGGAGTTTTAGACATAAGGTTTGGGTATGAGTCAACACTCCCCTATCTTAACATACCAAATTTAAAAACCCTCAAGATTTCTCCCGAGGGTTTTTAAAACGATACCTTATCGGTCATCGCGCATGGGACGTGCTTCGGAAACCGCGATTTTACGACCATTCATATCAGAACCATTCAATGTTTGAATGGCCTTTTGGGCGTCTTCATCTGATGCCATTTCAACGAAACCGAATCCACGGCTTCGCCCAGTGAATTTGTCGGTAATAATACGTGCAGACAAAACTTCACCGATATTGGCAAAGGGTTCTCGAAGTTGGTCATCCGTAGATTCAAACGGAATCCCTCCCACGAATAACTTAGTGCTCATACCTTGAGTAGGAAGCTTATTAATTAAGAAACCACTCCCTGCTAAGCCTCTCCCAAGGCAAGAGAACAGGTACTTGGTTAGATCAAGATTAGCATGCTTTGGTAAAAAAAGCAATGGGGTATGTGTTATAATAAAAAAACTTAGATTGGTTTTTTACTTATGAAGAAATTTATCATTGATTCAATACAAGCCCATGTTCCAAAACGTTTTCTGCTTACCTACCAAAAAAAACTTGAATCATATCGTAAAGAACTTGCCTCAATTATAAAATCAAAATCATATGAAATGCTTGAGAGCTCGGTTTATTTACCATTTGATCTAAACCTCATAGAAGACGTTTCCCAGCTAGTTAAACAAAAAAAACATGCAGATCTTAAATATATTATTCTTATTGGTATTGGTGGAGCTAATCTTGGAGTTAAGGCCATTATAGAAGCTTTTCATGGTTCATGCTCATTCTTTAAACAAAAACAGATTCAATTCTTTTTTCTTGATACAATTAATCCTCAATGGTGTTTATCTTTGATTAAGTTTCTTCAAAACAAACGATCTTCTGAATTTTTGATTATCTTTACTAGTAGCTCAGGTCAGACCACTGAAGTTGTAGTAAATTTTGAATCTCTCTCTCATGCCCTATCTAAACACTTTAAAAATCTTTTTCACCGCATAATTATTATTACCAAAAAAGAAAGCCCACTTTTTAAAAAAGCTCAAACAAATAATATTGCTTGCCTTACTATTCCTTCTATCATTGGTGATCGCTTTGGTATATTTTCGACAATTGGTATTTTACCACTTGCTTTAGCAGGATTTGATGTAAAAAACTTTCAAAAAGGCGCCCAGCAAGCTGCTCTTAATGGAATTCAAAATTCTATTGAAGAAAACCCACCTTTGTTATCGGCTATACTTACTTATTTTTATTATAAACAAGGTATAAGTATACATAATACTTTTCTTTTTGATTCGAATATGGAATCACTAGGAAAATGGTATCGGCAACTTATGGCAGAAAGCCTTGGAAAAAAACAGGATCTTGATAAAAAAAATGTTCGCACTGGCATTACTCCACTTGTTTCTATGGGAACAGTGGATCTACACTCAATGGTACAAATTTATTTAGCTGGACCAAAAGATAAATTCACTAATTTTGTCTATTTAGAAAAAACTCAACAAGATATTAAACTTCCAAAAAAACTTCCGCTACCTCAGCTTATTGAAGATCTTGAGGGAAAAACACACGAACAAATTATTAAAATTATTCTTTTTTCAACCATGCTTGCTTATAAAAAACAAAGACTTCCGTTTATATCGATTGGTTTACCAGATATGAGCCTTGAAAGCTTGGGTTATTATATGCAATTTCGCATGCTTGAAATCATGTATCTGGCTAAACTTTTAAATATTAATGCCTTTGATCAACCAAATGTGGAAGATTATAAAAAAGAAGTGAGGAGGATGTTGAAAGAAGGTGTTATTGGGTAAAAAATTAAAAGTAAAAAAACCCGGCAGCGATAGTGCTGTCGGGCAGTCTTGCTAACCCAAAACAAAAAGGGTCAGCAAGGTTGCTTTTGGGGACAGATAAAATTTCCCCGTTGCTAGCGATCCAAACTCTCACACAGTTTGGACGCAACACGTATAGGAGGAGCCCTCTCTATACGGCTAGCTTAAAAACAATCCTCTCCAGTCTCACCACTTGTCGAAACAAATGATGAGGTTATAAAAAAAGGTTTCCCTTTTTCTTTCCAGCTCCCAATCGTTTTCAGACTGGGATAACACGATGCAGGTTCGAGGGAATCCCTGCAAAGGCTGGATAAAAATCTGAGCTAGCCGTCTTCCTGGCGGCCGGGTCTCTTTCGATGTTTATGGGCCGACGGCGCGCAATGGGGGTTTTAACCCCGGCGACGACGTGCCCGAAAGCGGAAGGACCCCCTTGGCCGATGGCTTTTCCCCTAAAAAATGGGGTGAACTTGGACGTACCAAGTTCTGCCTTTGCCTGTGGGGCGCCTCCGCTCGACCCGCGGCGCGGCTTTGATAGAGACCGAACCAACTCAGAATCACTATTTTTATATCATAAATTAAAAAATATGTCAAGGGGATGTAACAAAAATCCAGACCGTATTAACACGGCTGGATTTTAAATTTGTTTTAACAAAACAAAACTAGTTAAAAACTAATAATCTTCTAGTTTGGCTATAATATCTTGTTGTTTTATTTTTTCGAGTGCTTTTGCTTCAATTTGACGAATACGCTCACGAGTTACGTCAAATTCTTGTCCAACTTCTTCAAGTGTATGAAATACTCCATCTGCCAAACCAAAACGCATTTCTAAAATCTTTTGCTCACGTGGGGTTAAAAATTTCATGGCCGCGCGTACATAATCACGTAAAATTTGACGCCCAGCAGAACGATCTGGAGAAATAGTTTTAATATCTTCAATAAAATCAGTAAGAGTTGAATCTTCATCATCATCTCCAACTGATGTTTCAAGAGAAACTGTATTTTGAGAGATTTTAATAATATGGCACACTTTAGCCACGGTTTCATTCATTTCTGCGGCAATTTCTTCTGGTAAAGGCTCTCGACCAAGATCTTGAATTAAACGCCGTTCAATTTGTGAAAAACGGTTAATAGTTTCCACCATGTGAACTGGAATACGAATGGTGCGAGATTGATCCGCAAGCGCTCGAGTGATGGCCTGGCGAATCCACCAGGTGGCATAGGTGGAAAATTTATAGCCTTTGCGATAATCAAATTTTTTCACAGCTCGAAATAATCCAATATTTCCCTCTTGAATTAAATCAAGCAATGAAAGTTGTTTTCCCACAAATTTTTTGGCAATCGAAACTACTAGACGCAAATTCGCTTCAATCAATCGTTGTTCAGCTTCTTTATCCCCATGCTCTTTACGCTTGGCTAAAGCAACTTCTTGCTCAGCATTAAGCAAAGGAATTTTTCCAATTTCGCGTAAATACATCTGAATCGAATCTTGAGTCAGTTGTGAAAAATCAACTGCGTTTTTAACAGCATTTTTATCACGACTAATACGAATTGTGTTCATCACATCTTCGCGTTCTTTTGCTTGACCTAGTAAACCTTCTTTCATTTCAACAAAATGAATTCCCACTCGATCTATTTCATCTAAAAAGACCTCGAAAATCTCAACATAATCTTCGAGTTCCAAAAATAAAGAAAGAGCTTCGTTTTCTGTTATAAACCCACGTACACGACCACGTTTAAACAAATTTTCTATTGCCTCATCTGAGGGAGCATTTGTTCGAACATACCGATCTTTTTTTTCTTCTAAAACTTCTTCTTTTTTAAAAGGTTTCTTTTTTATAGGAGATATTTTTGATGGTAAAGAGGATGATTTCTTTTTTAACATAGAAAATGTCAAATAATCAAAATACTTTCTTCTTTATTTTTTTTGTGAAGAAAGCTTTTGAACAAGATTTTGATATTGTTGAAGTAGAGCTTTAACTTTTTCCTGATTACCTTCTTGCTCTGCTGCTCTAATTGACTTAGTAAGAGATTGTTGTTCTCGTTGTAAAGCTGCATCTTCTAAAATAGAAACAGCTTGAATAAATGATTCACGCGCCTGTGATTGTTGTGATGAGGAAATAAGTGTCTCGCCAAAAAGGGCTAAGGCCCGAATGGATGATTCAAAATCAGCCAAGGATGATTGACGAGCTTGTTCGCACATCCAATTTACAAATGTAACTTGCGCGGATGACCAATCGAAAGAATCATACCATAGACGCGAAAATTTGCCAATTTCCTGCCAAAATTCGCCTACAAACCACTGCGATGGAATACGCAAAAAATCGTCTTTCAAAAAAATTGGGCTATTTAAAAGAAGTGAAAAAATAATTTCACTAGCTCGGTCTATTTTGGTTTTCTTAAATTTTACATCAAAATTATTTTTAAGCGTTTGAGGTATAGGAAAACTTAATGGCGAATCAGCCTTGGTTTTACAAGAGGCGCGTAGTTCATCTACGGGCACCTCTAATAAATTAGCTACTCTTAAAAGCCAGTGCTCTCGCTCAACCACATTAGTAAGCAGACAAAGCTCAGGAATCAACAGACGACTTATAGCTAGTTTATCATCTATTTTTTGTTGATCTCTATTTTGAAGACTTTGCTCAATCATATATTCCATAACAGGAATCGGGTGTTTGATAAGCTCAATCCATTTAGATGGATCTTTTTGAACGATATCATCAGGATCTTTTCCAAGATAAGATGGAATGGAGATGACTTCTACATCCATATCAAGTTGTTTTGCAAGATGAATTCCACGTTTGGCTGCGATAAATCCAGCAGCGTCTTGATCAAAACAAAAAAGTAAGCGTTTGGTAAATCGTTTCAATAAAATAAGTTGTGTTTGAGTCAACGCTGTACCAGAACTTGCTACCACATGCATAACCCCAGCTTTATGAGATGCAATAACATCCATATTTCCCTCTACTAAAATAACACATCCTTTTTCTCGAATAGCGTATTTAGCTAAATTTAAACCAAACAGTATTTCTCCTTTGTGGTAAATCAAGCTTTCTGGGCTGTTCATATATTTTGGTCCTTGATCATTATCAAGCGAACGTCCTGTAAACCCAATTGTATTTCCATGAATATCAAAAAGCGGAATCATCAATCGATTTCGAAAACGGTCTATAAATCCACTTTTCTCTTTTCGTGGCACAATCAACCCAGCCTGTTCAACGGATTTTAGTGGAATCTTTTTTTTCTCAAAAAATTGAACGAGTGTATCCCATGTTTTGGGAGCATATCCAAGCTTAAAAAAAGATGATAATTCTTCTGTTATTCCACGTCTTTCCACATATTCCCGAGCCACAAGCGCCTGATGAGATTTTGTAAGTACTATTTGAAAAAAATCACATGCAAGTCGATTAATGATGAGCAGTTGCTGACGTTCGTTAGTTTTGGCAGAGGTAAAACGATTAATTTCAACACCTGCTTTTTTTCCAAGTAGACGTAGACTTTCAGAAAAATCAATGCCTTCTATTTTCATAACAAACGAAAAAATATCTCCTCCTTCCCCACAACCAAAACAATGCCAAATTTGTTTTTCACGAGAGACTTGAAACGAAGGTGTTTTTTCTTGATGAAATGGGCACGGTGCTTTAAAAGAAGCTGATCCCGCTTGTTTAAGGGGCAGATATTCAGAAATAACATCAACAATATCTAGTTTTGCTTTAATTTCATCTTTTGGTTCCATAAGTTTCTTTGAGACTAACCTCTTTTTAAAATAATCTCAATCTTGCAAGTATTTATTTTTAAAATCAGCTTCATTGCCAAATTCCGCAAAATCTTGATCTATTTGATCCATGTGTGTTTTAAATCCTGGTTTTTTTTCATGCATAATGCCGCACCAATATTTTTCTGTTCTTCCAGCAACTTCTTTGGCATAAAGAAAAAATCCATTCACATAACCACAATACATGCATCCAATTTTTTCAAAAAAATTTAAATAATTTAATTTATTACGATCATTAATTTGAATAAACATCTTGCGCTTTACTAGTGGTAGTCCATATAAACGAAAGCCTATTTGATGATAAATTTCAAGTAGTAAATCCAAAAAAAGCAAAGGAATAAGAGGAGCCCAAATAAAAGGAAAAGAAAATACATGTGCAAAAAAACGTTTTTTATAAAATTTTTTATAATCCATATATTATAAAATAAATTCCTCAGAATGAAGGAAGTGTGCCAAAACCCCTTTTTCCTGAAATTGTTTTTTTAATAATTGAATCATCACAGGTGGTGCGCATAAAAAAATATCTTTTTCTTGCAAAGATCCGCTTTGCTTTTCAATATAATCAGCTGTAATAAATCCATATCTATCCGAATAATAGGCAATCAATCGAATATTTTTGGGAAGTTCTTTTAAGCAAGCTAAATCTAAAAATTCATTTTCATCATGAATACAATAATATAAATCAATCATATATTCAAAACGAGATTCATGTTGGATTTCCTGTATCATACTTAAAAATGGAGTAATTCCAATGCCACCTGCAATCCAAATTTGTTGTTTGAATAAAGCATTTTTGTAGGAAAAAGAACCAAATGGCCCTTCAATAAAAGCGGTCGTTCCAGGTGAAAGATGATGAATTTGTTTGGTGTAATCACCAAGCCCTTTTATCACAAGTGATAAATTATTAGTATGTGGATTTGAAGTTAAGGAAAATGGATGGCTTTCTTTTCTAATATTTTTATTTTCAAAATTTACAAAAATAAATTGCCCAGCTAAAAATGGCATTTGTTTTGTCATGGGTTCCATAATTACTTGCCAAACGCCTTTTGCAACCTGTTGTACAAGTGAAACTTGATAGATATATTTTTTTCGAAGCCACTTTCCAAATACTGTGGAATAAAAAAATAAACTAAGAGCCAAAATTCCCATTCCAAGTAAATAAATTCGCAAAGGAAAAAAACTGGAAACATCGCTTGGAATAAGAAAGACATGAAGGAAAGCAAAAATAAAAACTCCTCCTAAAAATTTATGTGTCCATTTCCAAATGTCATAGCGTGGACGCAAAAATAAAGTAAGTGCAAGTAAACCAATTAAAAGAGTAAGAGAAAAAATTCCAGCATTAATTGCCCTACTCTGATTTGGTAAAAAAAATCTAATTATTTCTATCCATAGCCCACCTGTAGAATTTGCAAGCAAAAAAAGTGGATGTAGTAAAAGTAAGACAAGAGTGATTTTACCAATTTGGGCATGATATTTATAAACTTGATTTAATCCGAAAAAATAATGATCCAAAATTTTAAGCCTAGCACTTAAAATAAGATTTATGGCAAAAAGACTAAAACCAATCAAACCAGCTATTTGACCAAGACTAGTTAGACTTATCATTGTGTTTTCAAAACGATAAACTGGGCTTGGAGCCATGAGCCACAATCCAATTGGAATAATAGTTGAAAAAAGAATGATCAAGGATACAATGATTATTTTACGTAAGTATTTCATGGGAGTTTTTTATGGTAATTTCGGTAAGTTTATTTGGCCGCGCATTTGTGAAATTGATGAATCTATCTGACTACATCCATCTGCTTCTATCACCTGATCGGCTGTATATCTTAAAAACATTTGATTAGAATCAATAAATGAGAGCGAATATGATGAATTTGGTTCTTCTAATAAAATAAGTATCTCATTTGTTTCAATATTTTTAAGAACTATTTTCCCTTTATTTTTCTGAACCACAGGGCCGCATTGAGGTAAAGATTTCACACTTTCATCTACAAAAATCACTTTTGAATAATCATCAAAAAAAAATGCATCATATCTAGCTAGTGGCTCTTGTTGTTTAGTTGAAATATCAAAGGTATAAGTTAAATAACTTAGTACTCCTCCTGAACCACAACTAGTTGGATTTGCCCATTGAAGGATAATTTTCTGATCGTGTTTTGACCAAGCAAGTGGAAAATAAACTAAAGGACATCCACCAGCATAAACTTTAGGTATTAATAATTCAGAAAAATTAAAAAAAGAAACCTCTTGAGGATATGAATAAATTTTTTCTCGTTCGTTTGTTTGTAAATCTTTAATCCATATTTGATAACTCCAATCACATTGTGCATATTCAGATACCTCCTGATTCAAAAGTTCTATACAATTACTCATCTGTGCATAAACAATTTTATCTCCTTTATGAGAGAGAATGGAAGTAGTAATAAAATACCCTTCGTTTGGTATTAAATAAATATCTGAATCTTGCTTAAGAAGTTCTTTTGGTACGTGAATAAAAACATTATCTGAATTTATCCTGGTTTCATTTATTAGTTCATTGTTAGATTTTTCTTTAATAGAATTAGGTTTAAATAATTGAAAAAGAAATATCCCAGCAATAAATACAATACCAAAAAAAATGGCTAAAATAATTAATCCAAAAATTTTCCAATTCTTTATCATTTCATTCATAAATTTTAAATCATCAAGAAAATTATAACAGATAATCAATTTTTTTATATGAAAAATTTAAAAAACAAAACGCCCCGCCGAACTCGACCGAGATACCGCACATGTGGTGGGACGTTTCGGGTGTTCAAACGGAGCGGTCAGTGATGTCGCTGTCATTCCTGAGACAGCATCCTCCAGAGATATGTATATTCGAGGGCATTGCGACGGGCTGCCTCGAGTGGATCTTTTCCAGCAGCATGGCCACCATCTACATTTTCGTAGTAGTAGAATGTGTAGCCATAGTTTTCCATCTTGGCAGCCATCTTTCTTGCATGAGCTGGGTTGACCCGATCGTCCTTGCTCGACGTAACAAAGAACACCTTTGGATATACCCTGTCAGGGAACAGGTTCTGATACGGCGAGTATTTTGCAATAGCATTCTTGTCTTCAGGTATCCGAGGATCTCCGTACTCACCGATCCACGATGCCCCAGGGGGCAATTCGTGGTATCGGATCATGTCGAGCAACGGTACCTGACAAACGACGGCCTGATACAAGTCTGGGCGTTGAGTAAACGCCACACCCATCAAAAGTCCGCCATTGGATCCCCCCTCGATTCCGAGCTGACTGTGAGTGGTGACCTTGTCGGCAATCAGGTCTTCTGCGACGCTGTGAAAGTCGTCATAGGCCTTCTGCCTTTCGTGCTTGAGTGCTGCTTTGTGCCAGGCGGGACCAAACTCCCCGCCGCCCCTGATATTGCTCAAAGCATAGACACCCCCTCTCTCGATCCAGAACTTGCCGATGATCGCTGAGTAGCTAGCTTCCATGGCGATCCTGAAACCGCCGTAGCCGTACAACAGAGTCGGTGCAGGGCCACTATCCAACACACTGCGTTTGGCCATAACAAAAGACCTGTTGTCATTTAATATTTTAGACAAAATGTTTGATTCTTTCCTTTTGAAAGAATCAGGCACTTTGT
>PFWS01000010.1:16309-16463 GCA_002791255.1 Candidatus Uhrbacteria bacterium CG_4_9_14_3_um_filter_36_7 | reverse complement strand
CATTTTGTTAAATTTTTAATATGAGATGAACGCCCTTGTATCATAAGGGTTTCAACCTCAAGACGAATTCCATGCATACCCACAGGATCCTTAACTCCTGATTGTCCATCCACAACAAAACATTTTGGAATTACATGCAAAATTTCATAATTGG
>PFWS01000010.1:13668-16289 GCA_002791255.1 Candidatus Uhrbacteria bacterium CG_4_9_14_3_um_filter_36_7 | reverse complement strand
GCAGCTTCAAGCGCACGACTTACATCTTCTTCTCGAATTTCCCCATCATTTCTAGCAACTCCAATAACACCCTTACTCTGCTGAGTTAAAATATGACTTCCCGAAATTCCAACCCAAACCCGCTCAATCGGAAAACCAGTTAACCGCTCGGCTTGTTCTAGCGCTTTTGAAATAGAAGAAATTGTCTCCTCAAGATCTGTAACAACTCCTTTTCGTACTCCAGAAGAAGGAACTTCAATAGCTCCAATAATTTGAATACGATCTTGGTTGCCAGGCAGAATCTGGCCTGTTGCTACCCGCACCGCATAGGAACCAATATCTAATCCTGTAATAATTTCTTGTGACATACGATAAGGCTAGTATAACGATTTTTTCCTTAAAAAACAATGGATAAATTATTAAAAATTTCCTGTTCTTTTTTTTCCATCCGATGCTTCTGCAAAAGTGTTTGATGATCAAAATCAAAAAGATGAAGTAAACCATGAATAAGTAAAATAACTATTTCTTGATGTGCTGAATGCTTGTGAACTTTTGCTTGGCGCTTTAACTCTGGAAAACAAAGGATAATTTCACCAAATAATTCGTTTGTTTTAAACGAAAATGAAAGCACGTCGGTAACACCTTTTCTACCATAATAAGTTTCATTTAAAAAACACATTGTGCGCTCACTCACAAATGCGATTGAAAGAATACCCTTTGGGTGTTTACGAAGAGTTTGGCAAGTTGTTTTAATAATTTTATCTATTTCTTTATAAGAAAGACGCTGCCAAGAGGCAAGAAGTATTTGATTAATCTCCCATTCAAGCATAAAAATCTTCCCTATAAAGAGCTGACCAAAATAGGATCAATACTATTTATCATCATTTGAATGGTTTGCCCATATTCCATACTCTTTTTTTCAGAACCTGGTTCATAATCAATTAAAATGATTCCCTTTCCAAGATCAATAACTCCATACATTTCTTTTGCAAAAAAAGCATATGATAATCCTTTTTTTGTTTCTGAAACAACCACTTCTTTGCTATCAGGTTTATGTTGTTTAAGCCAATCCTCAAGCGTCTCACTTTCATTTTTTTCTTTAAGGGAAATTATAACTGCCTCCCCTGTTGTAGTTTTTAATAAAATTTCTCCTGGATTATCACTTTCTTGTATTCGCCAAGCCTTAGGGTAAGAAAAAGAAGCCCAAGAGGCAAAGGTGCCCACTTCTAAAAATCCGGCCTGATCTAATGTCATAGGAGCTTCAATATTTGGATGATATCCATGGAATACTTCATTTCCATCTAAAAAACCATCTTGGTCTGTATCAGGAAGACGATTATTAGTCCCATAAAGAGTTTCTTCAATATCTGTCAGGCCATCATTGTCTGAGTCTATTCCCATCCAAATGCCACTGGCAAAAGGATTTTTTATAGATGATGTATCCTTTTCTTTTTGAGATTCAACAACAGGTACAGGTATAGGAGGAGGAGTTGGGCTTACTACTTGCTCAGGCTCTTTAGAGGTTAAAATTGGTTTTTCAAGACTCGTAGATTTTTGCTCAGATGTTGATGAAAATGAAATCAACAAAATAGCTACTAAAGTCAGACTAAATACAAAAATAACTCCAACTATCAAAAAAAGGCGTGTTGTTTTTGGTACACGTTTAACAGATTTAGATATTGGTAAAGGAGTTTGAGATTTTGAAACAACAGCTTTTTTTTCTTCCTCAGGTTTGTGCCACTTAAGTGAAGTTTGCCCATCTCGATACTCCTTTGGCATAACAAAAATTGGTGTGGACGAATCCATAAAAACAATCTAAGAACTCGGAGAAATTTCAAATAGTTTACCTGAACCTTTTGGATTATAACCATTCTTAACTTCTTCCCCATCTAAATATCCATCACCATCTGTATCTGGATTTAATGGATCTGTTTTATAAACCTCTACTTCTTCTCGATCAAATAATCCATCACCATCAGTATCAGCTTGTGTTGGGCTTGTGCCAAGAGCTTGTTCTTTTTCATCAGTTAATCCATCTTTATCTGTATCTACAAATAATTTAGGTGGGGTCTCATTGGAAAATTCTTCTATCAAAGGAGGGGTTTCAAAAATAGGCGTATTTGTGGTTGGTTCTTGTGCTTGAGGAACTTCTTCATTTGTGATCAAAGGGGATTCTTCTGGCATTTGAATTGTTTCTTTTGTAGAGCGTGTAAGCAAAAAATAGGCAAATAAAGCTGCAAACAAAATAATAAATAAACCAACCATTATTAAAAGAGCTATTTTCCAAAATGGAATTGGTCGCTTAGCCTCTGATACAGTGAGTTTTGGCTCTCTTTTCTTTTCCTTATGATTATCTGGATCAAATTGTTTTGTATCAAGCGCTGGTAAAGAGGATGTGCCCGGGAGATGAACAGGCGGCAGTGGTGAGGTAGAAACAGAACTCGTTTTTTGTATTGAATCAGCTGGTTGTAAAATATCCTCTGGTTCAGAGGAAGGTAGTTGAATTTTTTCAAACATACAAAAATAACATGTTCATTGATTAATCATTTATTTTATAATGTTCCGTCTCCATTTGGATTATAACCTGCCTGCACTTCCTGGCCATCTTCATAACCATCTTCATCTGTATCTTTTTCCAGTGG
>PFWS01000010.1:0-13659 GCA_002791255.1 Candidatus Uhrbacteria bacterium CG_4_9_14_3_um_filter_36_7 | reverse complement strand
ATCTTCTTCTCGATCACTTGTCCCAATAGCTGTTTCCTTAAAAAGAGTTAATCCATCTTCATCTTGATCAAAATTTTTTGTTGATAATTGAGTCAAAATAGTTTCTTCACAGAGTTCATAATAAGCAGGATCTAAAGAAAGACAATTTGTTATATCTTGACTGGCAATAACTATATTATACGCATTTTGTTTTTCACACCATAAAGGATCGATTCCTGTGCCCTCACATCCACTCGTTCGAGCAATAGCTTTTGAGACGACTTCCACACATCGATTATAAATAGTCGTATCTAAAATCTTTTCACAAATATATAAATCATAAGAAGAATCCATGGCCTGTTTCCAATAAACCGCATTCTGACAATTTTGTATATCTGTAACATCGGATAAATACAAACAAGCATCTGGATTTTTAGATTCAATTGCTACCTGCCAGATACAATTATAAAAAAAATCTCCTTCAAGCGATTGACAAAGAGAAGCTGTTCCTATTTTTGTAGCCACACGTTTAATCGTCTGCCCTTTGCAACTCTCTGGATTTTCTGTTTTATCACATAAAATCACAGCTGATTCAATATCTTGTTGTGCCTGCAAAAGCTGATGTTGTTCAACAGAAATAGAAGAACGCTTAAA
Organism: Candidatus Uhrbacteria bacterium CG_4_9_14_3_um_filter_36_7; assembly: GCA_002791255.1. Lineage (GTDB taxonomy): Bacteria > Patescibacteriota > Patescibacteriia > UBA9934 > GWF2-40-263 > UM-FILTER-36-7. Next base: position 13,026 of record PFWS01000010.1, on the reverse strand, counting down.
AAATATCATCCATAGAACACCAACAAAAACAATAACTACAATAATAATCAACAAAAGAAAAAGATATTTCTTCTCAATAAAAGTAAAACGCAGGTTTTGAAGTCGCTTAAATAAAGACATACTATTCAAGGGGACAATAGGTAAGTGAAATATCACTAATAACAACTGTTCCTTCTCCATTAAAATTCACACGAATCGGAATATTCCATTCACTTGTGGTTGAAGGACATGAAAATCCCATTGGAAAAGGTAGCTCAACATCTTCACCTTGTTGGACTACTCCTGTAGTAACAACAGTTTCATCTCCAACTTTTGTTGTAAATCCAATATTAAGCCCAAGAATACTATTAATAATGGTTTCATACATGGTCTCTAGTTCTTCGGAAGTTGAGCCATTGTAGGCATACTCAACATTATCGGTTGGAGTACAATCTGATACGTCTTCATAATCGTCTTTACAAGTATCACTTGAAAAATGAGCCATGTACCCAATTAATTTTGATTGAGTTGTAATAGCTGCTGTATAAATTTGTATATCTTTTTGAACAATCGCATCTCGAATTCCTATAATCTCATTTATACAATCAGTAGCTGAACACGAACCCCCATCTAACTTTACATTTGGTTCTCCGTCGCTTAAAAGAATAATAATTTTCACCTCGGCTTTACTGCTTGCCAGTTGATTTGAAGCACAGGAAAGTCCTGCAGCTGTTGGTGTGGTTCCGGGACTACCATTTGTATAACCAAGATAAGCAGTTACACCCCTGACTGGATCAAAGAGCATTTCATACTCTTTTTCAACGGTATTTAAAGGATAATCAACCCAAGAAAGTGTTTTGCTTCCGGAACTGCTTGAAATACAAGTGGTTCTTCCAGAAACTGGATTTGTGTTTGCGTAACTAATAGTTGAGATACGCATACTTTCTTTACTACTTGAATAAGCATCAAATAAATCTCGGATTGATTGAGTGGTCGCTTCTACAGCTACCTGAATTCTGGTTGAATCATCAGAGGTATCAGAAGTTCCTTTATTATCAATCACACTTGCCATGCTTCCAGATAAGTCCGTCACAAAAACAACATCAACCGATGGTGGAGTTACATTACTCATATCAATATCTGCTGTAATAGACGCTCCAACTTTACAGGCAGGAATAGATAAAGTAGCTGTATCTGGTGATCCTTTAAGATAACTATAAAGCTCGACGGATGTTTGATGGGTTGATCCAGCAAGTTCGCTTTGAGCCAAAATCGTTGTTACATCATACATAAACGGACACGAACTATTACAATCACTTTCGCACACAGGAGCAATACAAATCCCTTGTTGATTGGTTCCACACGTATAACTTTCTTTTGAATTTCCTACCACACAAGCGCTGCCATTTAAATCATACAGCGTGCTGATACCATTAGAATTATTTAAATAACTATTTCCTCCATTACAAATACCTACGTTTGCAAGGCAAACAAAACCCTTATCTGTTTCACAATCAGTATCCTTTGTGCATGTTGCGCCTGACGCGCGATCTTCTGGATAAGTGCCTGCTTTGAAACAATACTTTACAGATGCACTTCCATCACAAAATTCCTGATTATTTTCTATAACCCCATTACCACAATAAGCACCGCTTACTTGAGTATAATGGCAGGAACTAGTGCAATAACTACATGTTTTTTTATAATCAGGTGTACAGACAAGCCCATTCTTGGCTCCTGTATCACAGCTTTCTTTTTGGGCATATAAATACCCATCTCCACAAACGTTTGGTTGACATGTGTTTGTGCATGCATCTTGTTGACTTATATTTCCGTCATCACAAATTTCTGTTCCCTCAACAATACCGTTTCCACAATATGTTTCTCCTCCTTTACAAGAAGATGACCAACTATTCCACTGACAAGTGTTACCACACGTTCGAGTTCGCAAAAGATCATAGGAAAAAAGTGAACAGCTTCCCAAAGGACACTGACTATCACTTGTACAAGACAGACCATCACTGTCCCCACCAACACAACCACGCGATGTAGCACATGCCTGCGCTCCATCTCCACAAGAAGAATTTTTACAATCATCATTCGTTTCACAAGGAGTATAAAGATCACTTACTCCGCAAAGTTTTCCACCCCAACTTTGTATATCTCCATCACACTGTTCTGGACCATTTGTTTTAAGATCTCCACAAGATGGACCTGGAAAAGTACAATCAAACGCGCAACCATCAATATAGCTTGTACTATATTGTCCATTAGATGAACCTCGATCACACTCTTCTCCACCGGCAAGTGTTCCATCACCACAATAAAAACTCGAGCTAAGTGTACAATCGATTCCGCAAAATCCATACGTTCCGTTTAAAGAACCATCATCACAAATTTCTGTTCCTTCAATCACACCATTTCCACAGGCATAAGCTATACAAGATGAGCCTGCCTCTTCAGATTCAACAGAGGTTTGATAGCGACAAATTCCTGCATCATTAATACACGAGCGATAGAAAATTCCAGACCGGCCATCAATCGTACACGATTCAGAAATTGATTGTCCGAGTTCACATTCTTCTTGTGGATCGGTTCCAAGTACCCCATCTCCACAACGCAGTGAAGATCCAATAGTTGTTCCATCACACATAATTCCAGATGTATAAAACCCTTCTGGAAAATTAAACCCAGCATATTCGGCGAATAATGATCCTTCATCAGTTAAATCATCATCCAAAGGATCATTCCAATAAGCTTTATTGTATTCAAGTTGGGTATAAAGATTATATGTTTCTCCTCCAAAGCTTTCAAATAAATAAACGTGTGATCCTTCTTGACAAGTAAATTGACCAGCAAGATCATCCCAACAATATGTTGAATCAGATCCAGATGGACACTCAAAAAAACTATTTAAGGGATCAACTGGAAGTGTTGTACCGACTTCATTAGCAAGTATAGATGCCCAAGATGGCCAGACGCTTGTACTAAAAGATCGAATAAATGATCCTGAGGAAAGTTTTGGCACGCCTGCTTTACAAACCTCATCTTGGGATGGACAATCTGCATTAGTCTGACAAGACTCACCAGTAGTTAATGAACAGTGTCGATGTGTTTGTCCATAATCTTCAAGAATAGTTTGAAATTCTTGCATGTCAATAAGTCGTGAAAGATCACGTTGAATTTTACTTTTTTCACCATCACAAAATCCATATAAACATTGATCTTTTTGTGAAGTGTCTTTTGGATCACATGATGTCCACGAATCATCTTGTTTTTGATAAATACAATCAAAATCTGATTCACAGGAAAAATAATTTCCTTCTTTATCTTTTAAATAAGTATGACTTCCTTTGGATGTTTCACAAATATTTAATTGACTTATTTGCTCCTCATTAGCATTGAACGACCAATAATCTAATAATTGATCAATAATCTCTTGAGTTTCTTCTTGTGCATCCGCATTATAGGAAATAACATAAATATTTGAATAAAGCACCTGACTATCAGTTTGATTTGCGGCTGCCACATACAAAGTAGCGCCATCTAAAACCGCTTCATACCCATCTAAGGATGTTACAAATGGGCTCCCAGTAAATCCCTGGGCCTTATACCATTTAGACGGAGAAAGATAAGAAGGATTGCTTAAAATACGCACACCAATTACATCACTGGTTCCATCCACTAAAAATAGGAGTTCTTGAAAAATATCGTTTATTGGTGAAACAGGTGTATCAACTGTTGTTAGTCCGGGTAGATCATCCTGCACTCCATCTAAACCTGCATCACGACAATAGAAAAAAGAAAAATTAGATATATCATCAACATAAGGAATACTGCCTGGGCTTGGCCACGGATTTTCACAAACAAATGCAGTTACACTAACAGATCCGGTTTTAATGATTCCGACTGTACTTGGAGTATGAATTGTATCTTCTGAAATAAAAGCTTGCGCCAAAATACGCTCAGTTCCATTTTTGCCTGTTGCTTTGGCAAGTGTATTTGATATGTCAACATCTTCAACTACAATGGCATCTGTATCACCGGAAAGTGTGGTACCCCATCCAAAAGAAACACCCGAACTTGAATCTGTACCACTCCAAGACCAATTATAAACCCCATCAATCGGTTGAATTTCCTTGTAAGTAGATCCTTCAAGGGAATAAGTACTTGCAACTACTGCGTGGGTTTCGTCTTTTTCACTAAAATATCTGGGGCTTAAATCTTCAAATTCACTAGTTATATTTATTTTTCCTTGATCCTCTACTTGTACATATTGTACATAATCTAAATTGCAAACATCGCTGCCAGTAGTAAAAGTAGAAGTGGTAATTGAAGATGCTATTCCAACACCTGAAGTGCTTGTGATCCCTTGTGCTGTACCATCAGAAAGATCATCTCCATCGCCCTGAATTATAAGACGATACTCGTGATTAGCAAGGAGCGCTTCTGAAAGTTTTAAAGAAATTTTCATTCCATCACCAAAACTCTCGCTTGTATATTCAACCGGAACAATACAACTCTTCTGAGCTGCTTCTACAGAATTTGAAAATAAAAATGGAATCATGTTTTTTATCCACAACCAAACTTTTCCAAGTAATGAACCGGGCGCTGCATCCGTGGCTTGAGTTAAGACATAAGGACAATTTATTTCATCAATAAGCCCCTGATCATTTGAAAGAACCTCAAGGGTAATCGATGAAAATGTTTTACTATCCATGTTTTGATCAAAAGCAACCCAAATAGCTGTATTGCGACACACATCATTGGTTCCCATCTGCGGCTGTATTTCTAAAACTTCTGGACGTTTATAACAACAACCTGTTGCAAATCCACACCCAAATGAATAAATATCTTCACACATCGCATCAGTTGAACAAGCACATTCAAGGGTAAGTAATGCATCGCCTGTAACATCTGAGGAAGTTGCTTGTATTTTAGAAATCGCTTCTGAAGATTTAGAGGCTGTCACTTCTTGAGGAGCATTATTAGTAATAATGGAAATGGTATATGGGGCAATATCTGTCCCTCCTGTGGTAGCATCACATTCTTCTCCAGTACCAATCACCCCATCACCACAAAGAGAAATAGTTTCATAAGCAAAAGAAGAACCTTCTAAAAGACACTTGGAAGAACACCCATCTCCTGAAATAGTATTTCCATCATCACAATCCTCACCCATCTCTGGTTCTCCACCATTTCCACAAACTGATGGGCTACTATAATCAAGCGATGATCCTTCACGTAGACAAACCGCACTGCATCCATCTCCTGAAATAGTATTTCCATCATCACAATCCTCACCTAGTTCTTTTTTAGTATTTCCACACACAGCTTGAACTTCGGCTATTGATATTGATCCTTCACGTAGACAAACCGCACTGCACCCATCTCCTGAAATAGTATTTCCATCATCACACTCCTCTCCCCCATAAAGACTACTATAAGCAATGCTTGCGTTTCCACATACAATATTTTTAACCACTGTACTTACTGCTATTGAACCTTCATTTAGACATCCGTCTGAACACCCATCTCCTGAAATAGTATTTCCATCATCACATTCTTCCCTTCCTTCTAAAATCTGATTTCCACAACAATTTCTATCCGTTGGTGTAGAACAGGTGGTGGTTGCTTCAGTCAGACAAACCGAAGAACACCCATCTCCTGAAATAGTATTTCCATCATCACAATCTTCTGTATTTTTATAAAGAATGCCGTCTCCACAAACAGCTACAAGTGGCAATGATCCTGTGTGAAGACATGATGCATTACAAGTATTTGGTAAATTCTCATTTAAAAGAATAGATCCATTAAGATAAAGATCAGCAACATCAACACTTTGGACAAGGTCGGGGGTATCGGTAGCTGTCCAAGAAGACCAAGTATAATCTTGTGCCTGTAACATTTGTCCTGTTGCTTCACATTCATCTTCCTCTCCAAATGGATAGGCATAAAAATCTTGCTTTTGTCCAATCACAGTAGCGGTTGCTTCTTCAGGTGAAATTTCAATTCGATCAATTGCACATGGAAGTCCATCATTTTTTGTTTTGAATCGCCAAGAAAAATCATTACCATAATTGGCTCCTGAAGCAGAAAGAGCCACACCACTTTCTGTTTCAATATCTCCAGAAATAATCACCCGATAATAGGTATTTGGTTTAAGATCATAAGTGCTTGCGGTAAGCCGATAGGAACTAGGATCATAAATGACTTTTTCTATTGGAACCTCTGTGTAGCCACTAACACACAGTTCATCCGCCAAAACACATTCATAAAGTTGAATGATATCTTGAGATGCTGTGGTATCAATAGACATGGAGGTATTAAATTCAGCCCCTAAAGACGCGTTCACACAAACAAAAGAACAGTTTGGCCAATAATCCGTAATGGTTGGATCGGAAAAATTAATCGTAAGTTCTCCGGTTCCTGTTTTACCTAAGCTTTCAATAGAAGAATTTATATAAACAGGCTGACCAGCAGGAGTTTCTAAAAGTGCCTGTGCTTGAGCTGCACAAAGTTTTTGTAAATCTGTTGCAAGAGAAGCGCGTGATGGATTACTTGAATTCCATGCCCAATCATAATTCGTACAATTAAGCACTACACATGCATTTTCCGCAGCTGTTGGTTCAGAAAGATAAGAAATATATTCATTTTTTTCTGTTGCTGTATAGGTATCTGGTGAAACAAGTATATTTCCAATTTGACAATGACTATCCACTGAAGCGGTTTCAAATTCCCACTGATAATCACTTTCAAGAAAAACACCCTGTTCGCTTCGAATAGATTTTCCTATTTCTTCTCCTGCACGTAAAGTTACTTGATAAAGACTTGAAGGAGAAAAATCACTCTCTGGTATCCAGGTGAATTTACTATTTTTTCCATAAGATGAATCAGAAACAAATGGAGATCCTTGTGGGATAACTTCTTGAGTATCTGTGCAAGCATCATTTAAACATTTTTCTACACGTATTGTATCTTGATTAAGACTTGCCTGATCCATGTCAGTTGAAAAAGTGGCTGTAACAACTGCATCAACACAAACACTATCTCCATCTTTATACCCCTCCCATGGTGAAGGAGAAATAATTCCTTCAGTACAAGCAACTACTATTTGTGGAGTCTCTGGAATAGGGCCTGTTGAAAAATAATAAGCGTAATGAGAAATCGGATTTGTGCTTTCTTCACAAGTTCCTTGTAAACGACATGTTCCATCTGTACAACATTCACTACCTATTTCACAAGCAAAATCTTGATTACAAATACCAATCAAAAAATTAATAGAATTAGAAGAAAGTCCATCAAAATCACGTGAGACAAATATAGGGCCGGTTTTTGCGCTCTCAGGAACCAAAAGAGGATCTTCTTTTGTTCCTTCAATAAGTGTATCAGTCCAAACTGATGGAGAAACTTGTTCATTTTCATAAAATATTACTTCTCCTGCTTGTTTTTCAAAACCTTCTCCATAAATCTTAACCTGTGTTCCAACAGGACCAGATGAAGGTTCAATTTTACAAATATTTGGCCCAGCTTTTCCATCAACAACAGTAAAATCAACAGTATTCGAAACCATACTGTCTTGAGTACGAACTACCCAAAGATTATAGATTCCTGTAGACACAGGTATAGAAGAATCATCTGAAAGATATTCGGGTACTTGTATGATAATCCGATCATCTTGCCAATAAGACGCTTCACAAATATCTGGAAAATCAGTATCTCCTAAAGCATTTTCTTGAGTTTCTTTATTTTGAAAACGAACTGTTCCAATCGATGTTCCAAAATTTGATCCATAAAGAGTGAGATATTGTCCACGCGGACCACTCTGTTTGGCCTCAATACATGTTTCATCTTGCCTAGTGCAATCATCATCAATCGCACAAATGACTCCGGAAACGGAACAACGCTTTATACCTGAATCAACAGAAATAATTTGAGGAGCCTCTTGCGACTCAAGGGAATCATTAATAATCAAAGCAACTTTATTTGATCCTTGTCGATTATCAGATGATCCAATAAACACCTGGGTTTCATACTTTCCACTTGTTAAAACAGGTATGGTGGCACCAAATTCATTAGTTTTCCATTGATCATAGCTTGATGCCTCTGTTGATCCAATATAGTAAGCAGCTCCATTTTGTTCATTACCAAAATTATTCCCCATAACTATAACAAGAGATTGGGCTTGTGTTTCGTCTGGACGAATAGCACAAATTCCTGGACGAACTGTTTGATTTACAACAAAATCACTTAACACAGGGCCAGTGGTATCATTACTTCGATCAATAAATCCTTCATTTGTCTGTATTTCAATCGGTCCACTTACTGAACCTTCTTTGAGTTCAATAATAACTTGGTTATCTGACCAAGCTTCATCTCCACAAGAGGATGTTGGTTCGTGGATTATATCGTCTGCACTATCTTGTGGATCACCAAGAAGAATGAGCTTCCCAGATTCATTTCCAAACCCATCACCTGAGATCGTAATAAAATTTCCAATCGCCCCATTATCTGGAGAAATTTGTTTAATAATAGCTTGGTTTACACATACCCCTTCTTCACAATTACCAGAAGCGCATTCTGTGTCTGTGGTACAACTCTCACCCGAACAAAGTCCACAATAATATTCACCTTCTCCACCACAATCAATACCCGCTTCCTTATAAGGCTCGCCAGCATCCTCTACCCCATTATCGCAATTAGGCGAACGCATTATTACTTCTATTTTTGGCGAGATACCTTCATTACCTGAACAATCTAATCCTTTTGCCCAAACAGTATAAGATTGATTGCTTACATATCCATTAGTTTCCCATATCTGTTCAAAATAATTTTCTTGAGCCACGGTTCCCGCAAGACTCTGGTCAAGTCCAACACTTACAAGCACATCAGACTCTAAATAAAAATCAACTGAAGAAACGCCTGCATCATCTTGAGTAAACGCTTGCAATAATTCTGTACTATTTGCATAAACCGATCCATTATCAACCGGAGACGTCATGGATAATACAGGTGTATTTAAATCAATATCGGTTCCTGTAAGAAATTCATAGGAGCAAGGATAAATCGTTGTGCACTCTAGAGATGCCCCTTTTGTACTTTTAAGAAGACTTGCATCTAAACTAATTTTATAATTAGTGTCCGCATCAAAACAAAAAGTATCTGGATAATCTTGTCCACATGGAGTATTTGGAGTAAATAAAGCTTTATTTTTTTCTACCTGCCAAGTCCCTTCAATTGCAAGGCCTTCTTTTTTCGAAATTATGATTGCTCCGGGTATTTCAAGACTACTTAAAGAAACCGATTGACTAAAAACAAATTGCAAAACAAGATTTCGAATTGATGAACAATCTGTATTAACCGAACGCAAAACAAATAATTCTGATGGATCACCTGTATCTGATGTATATGTATCACTAGTTGTTGCTTCTGTAAGTGTGCCGCCAACCGCTTGGGTGAGTCGATCAATCACAAATTGAGCAATTGCATACGAACTTAAAACAATAACAAGTCCAATAACTGCATTGATTAAAATCGCTCGTGCTTTTTGTACCTTATTAGTATCTCCACCAGAAATCATCCATTTAAGCCCTCCATATAAAATAAAAAGAACAGCAATAACACCTAGAAATCCAAGAAATACCCGAATAATTCGCGCAATTATAACCGTTAGACTTTCAGTACCAAATCCAGCTATGTTTGCAAATGTTTCGCCTGAAATAGATCCAAATGTTTCACTTGGTTCAATAGTTTGGGCGAAAACACTTGTACTTGAAAATACAGCTAAGAAAGTGATCAAAATAGCTAATCCTCCCAGCCATAAACGTATAGACTTTTGAAAAAAAGATAACATACTTTAGGGTAAAGTGGTTCCTGATTTTGTTGAACAAGGAGTGATTGAACTTTTGCCATTACAACAATAAGGGGCTGTTGAATCTCCACATGGCATAGCTTCACTCTGAACAGGCCCATTAGAAGGATATAGACAAATCTGATAAGCACTTTCAACTGCTTGAGTAATCACTGGGTAATAATAATAAAGCATTTCATCTGTGCTTTCCCAAAATAATGCGTGGGAAATAGAAGCATTTGTCCAAAAATTCGTCTGATCTTCATCACTTAAAAGCTCTTGAGAAATGTTGTACCACAAACTCTGATCATGATCAGGAACAAGTTTAATATTTTCACTATTAAGAGTTGAGGATCGCATTTGCGTACTAAACATGAGTTCAACTTGTTTATCTAAATCAACATCACCCTCAAAAAGAGTTGGAGAAATTTGAATAATTTTAGGAACAGTTAAATTAATTGTATTTGATGTGGAAAAACTCCAGGTATAATCATCATTGCCTTGAATCTCATCATCCGCTTTTCCCTGAGCTTTTCCATCGCCATTTCCATCAAGTGAATTCCCAGCTACATCTACCACTCCATTATACCCATTACCATATAAAATTGCCTGAGGTACATCTGCTCCTACTTGAGCAGCATGGACAAACGCCTGTATATTGGCAAGTGAAGGTAAACAATAAATGGTTTCTCCGCAAGGATCTTTTCCGCACGCATCTTTAGTTATAAATTCAATGGTTTTGTAATTATTGCTTATAGAAAAAGTCCCTGTAATATTTTCATCTCCTTGAACTATTTCTAAATGAGTAAATGTTTTTCCATTCGATAAATCATAAGTTCCTGTTGAAGAGATAGGATCAATTGCTTCATTAAAATTGACTTGAATAATAATATTACGATCGTATGGACTCGATGATGGTTTTGGAATAACAGAAGTAATTTGTGGAGGAGTCAAATCCACTTCGGTTGAAACTTCAAATGTCCAGGCATATCCATCTGCCTGCGAACCAGTAAAAGCAGATTCTCCATCAGCGGTTTGAATTTGAGAAGTTAAAAGAACAGTATAATTAGTATCTGTCTGTGAATTTCCAAGTAGTGGCAGTGGATCAAAAACAACAGTTGTGCCTGTTTCATCTATAATAACTGCAACTTCTTCTGAACTTAAGGCGCTTTCTTTTCCCTTAAGGGTTTCATAAATAAAAACACTTTTTGTATTTAAACCATTTCCTTCTGGTTGATCTTCACTATATCCTTCAATAAAAGAAGTTGGGTCTATAGGGACTTTAAAAGTAACGATGATATTAGTATTTCTTGGAATATCTAGGGCATTTCGTGCTGGATAATGTGTTTCAAGGATACCTGATCCAAGAGCAGAAGAAAGTGGTTCATTAGTATAAGCACCTTGACTACTTGTAATAGAACTAGTTGTGGTAGCTTCAAGTAGTTTAGATAAAATAAACGAAGCAATTGAATAAGAAGAAAGAATAATAACAAGACCAATAGCACTATTTTTAAAAATCTGATTTGCAAGTGCAGTGCGTTTTGTATCCCCGTGAGCCGTAAGATATAAATAACCTCCATAAATAATTAGACACACTGTAACAATTCCCAAAACACTTAAAATAATCCTAATGATCCGAGCAATAATAACACCAATACTTGACTCAAGGGCGACTTGTGCTCCCACCTCCTCAAGCGATGATGTTGTATCAGCAGCTTGCAGATGAAAAGCGAACATCGAAAAAATACCTATAAACCCAACAAAAATAAAAAAACGAAAAAATGTACGCCATCGCGTCTTTTTTATAACAAGGACAGAATTTGCAAACACCTTAAAAATGTTTTTTTCCTCCATAAATAAAATGCGCCCTTATTGTAGCACAAAAAAACAGGGAATGTCCCTGAGCTGTGTCTAAATAAATTGATAACTTATTTGTTATAAGGCGACGGTGGCTACTACAAATAGGGTGAGCATCATAATAATTCCAAAAGCCCCTTTAACCATATGATGTCTTCCCTCTGAAATTACATCATTTTTTCCACGCGATGTCATATGCTTAAAAGCTCCTGTTAAAAGCACACGGGTAAAAAGAATTACAAAAAGTACAGAGGCAATTCGCAAAATCCGTAAAAAAATTTCCATTACTGGATAAATTATTTGAGAAACATCAAACCATCCAAAAAATAAACTAGAAGAATTTACTACTGGTTCAACATCAAATAATAGTTGAGAGGCAATGACTGATTTTGTGAATAACAAAAAAAACATGGATACAAAAACGTATCCATAAAATCGCTTCCGATTTTTTAATCTGATCATAAAGTGGAAAACATCCGCTCAACCGCTTGTTTTATCTGTCGTCCATCTGAGCGACCAGCCACCCTTGTCATGACAACTCCCATTATTTTACCCATTTCCTCTTTTCCCTTTACTTCAAGTTCATCAAAAACCTCATGTACTAACTGATCTAACTCTTGTGAAGTTAATGGTTTGGGATGATATTCTTGTAAAACATTTATCTCTTCCTGTGCGCGCGTAACAAGATCAGTTCGATTTGCTTTTTCAGCCATTTCCAATGAATCTTGTAATTGTTTTATTTGTGTGCGAACGACCGCAAGGATTTCATTTTCTTCCAAAGGATGACGCTGTTCAATTTGTTTATTCTTTAAAGCAGCATTAAGCAAACGTAACGTTGAAAGACGTTGCGTTTCTCGCTGCTTCGTTGCTTGAATAAGATCTTTGTGAAGCTGCTGCAATAAAGATGACATAGGAGCGTAAAATTACTTGCGTCGTTGTTGAAATGCTTGAAATTCCTCTTCTGAAACCCGACCTGTCTTAATAAGCCAATCTCGTTTGCTTGAAATTTCAAGACGTCGAAGGGCACGCTTGCGCTGGGCGTTCTTATTTTCATTTTTTGCATGAAAACGAATTTTTCGCACTTGTAAAATTACTCCACTTTGCTGGACACGCTTTGAAAAACGTCTAATAAGGCTTTCAAAGCTTTCTCCTTTACGTCGTTTAATTTCCATCACATTGAAACGTATTATGAATTATTTATTGATCAATAAATTGAAAGAAAAATAAGGTTTTGTCAAGCAGATATAGAAAAACCCAATTTTTTTTTCACAATAGCAATCACTTTTTGACTATCAACAATTTCTTGTGCACCAGATTCCATATCCCGAATAATAATCGTT
>PFWS01000044.1 GCA_002791255.1 Candidatus Uhrbacteria bacterium CG_4_9_14_3_um_filter_36_7 | reverse complement strand
GAAAAATGGAGCGGCAGAAAGATCTACAACTGGCTGAAGCATGATTTGAACTTCAAAACGCGCGGCAACAAGTCTCTGACGCTCGGTGGCGTCTACCGTATCCTTGATGATTCGATGTACTACGGCGTCTTCGAACGTCCCAAGAATAGTGGAAATTGGTACGAGGGCAAGCACAAGCCGATTATCACCAAAGAGCTTTTCGACCTCGGTCAAGTCCAACTCAAACGTGACCAGATCGTCCGAGAGAACAAGGAGTTCGCTTTCACCAAACTGTTTACCTGCGGTTACTGCGCGTCTGGCATCAGCGCGGAGGACAAGTACAAGAAGCTCAGGGATGGCACGACCGCCCATTACGTCTACTACGGATGCACGCGAGCACGGGATAGAGATTGCAAGAACCAATACATCCGAGAAGAAGAGTTAATCGCGGAGCTTGTAAAGCTTCTCGACCAAATCAATATCAATGAGCTTGGGATGCGCCACAAGCTCGAAGATGAAATCAAACGGTTTCATCATTTCCAAAAAGTAGTTCTTGGATCAGATGGAAAGAAAGAAGCTGACGAGGGCGATGTGAATATTCGGACGTATGCGAAATACCTTCTCAAGGAAGGAAGTGTATCGGAGAAGCGGGAATTGTTGGGTAATCTCCGAAGTAGACTCATTTATCGAGACAAGACCGTAAAACTTCTTGAAGAACGTCCTATAAATATGCTCGGACAATCAAATACAAAATGAATAGTAATTACAGCGAGTTAAATTTAAGAGGTACAATCTCCCTTTTATTTCCAATCCATTATGGACATCAAAATGATCATTACGTTATAGAAATTTAGTTGGCAATAATCGGGATCTATTGACTTGGTCATTACTTTATTTACCCCATCGATAGTGGAACGGTAGGAATAGACACATCAATCTGACGTCCTTCATCATTAAAAAGAATATTGAGTCTTTCGACTTCTGACACAAGAAATGTCTCAAAGTCTGGCCAGATATTTAAAATCTGTTTTGAATGATATCGCACGTGGCGATAGATTTTTCCATCTTTTTCATCGAGATATACACCTGAACCATCTTGTTGGTAAAAACCAAAAAAGAAAAAGGAGTCGTCGGCGTCCCTGGGACGTTCATCAATGTTTGGGATAACTAAATCACGTGCCTGGGAATAATCAAGTTCTCTATGTGCAAGAAACACGTAACCACTTAATGAGAGAGTGCCCCAAAAAATACTTAGTCCATTTGTCTCAAAAAGTAATTGTTTATAAACTTCTGGAACATTTCGTTTTAATTTATCTTCTAACTTTTTAAATTCATCTAAAATGACAGGGGTGTAAATCTCATGAAGATAGGCAAGTCTGCCACGATAAGGAATATGTCCAATAAGGCGTGCTTTATTCGTTGTAATTTCTTCACCTAAATGACAAAATCGTTCCAAGATTGGAAGAATTCTATTTAAAATAGAAGGGGTATTATTACTATTCATACAATTTTCCTTTTGTTTGATTATTCCAATTTCCATCATGGGCATCTAAATGGTCATTACGTTGGAGAAATTTAATTTTACGACAATTCGATGTCAATGTAGGATGTCAATGTTTTGTAACTGTTTTTTCGGATCCTAATCAACTGGTTGAGAATCAAAATGGACAGATTTCATCTGACGGAGAAGAGTTTCTCCATGGTTCAAACCAAAGCGATAAGCCGCAAACAGGACAAAAGTTTTTACCCAGCAAAGGTTGCAATATAAAGTTTGTCATATATTTTCATGACTTCTAGCCAAGTATGTCCAGTTACCGTTTGTATTTCCAAAGGGTCTATAATGTCACAGCAAATTTTAAATGCCAGGCAGAGGTCTTTTAAAAACCCATCTTGAACAACTATTTCTTTTTTTAATAAATTTTGTCTCAGGAACTGAATCATTTCATTTAGGTAAGTTCTTGTGAATTTGAGTTCATTTATATATTTTTGGATATCACCGAATGGTGGTGGGATGATCTGACAAATAATATTAAATTCATCTTCAGACAAACTTAATGACCTTTGATTTTCAATTAATTCCATAATTATTTGATCTTATCGTAAGATTCTTTTCCATTCCATGCTTGAAATGCCGTCCCTTGATCTGGATTTTTTGGATCATAAATAATAACACCTTGATTTTTGGCATCCCAATACTTTACTCTTCCTCCATTCAATTTTTCCATTTCGGTAGGATTTTTAATTACGTTTTTGATGTAGTCAGCGAACTGATTTTTGTTTTCGATTAAACCTTTAAAATTTTCTTCCTGAATAATATTAACTTTTCGTTTCATCTTGCATTAACATCTCGATTTGTTTTTGTATCAATACTTTCGCAGAATCATTCTCAGTGACAAACACGATCGTAAAACTAATATTTGGGTCTGGTTTGTATTTATTGTCGATGGATCTGTGAAGTATATTAAGATATGTCCTTAGATCTCCGTCATTAAGATCAGGAAGTCCATATTTATGTACAATAATTACACGTTTATAACACATCCAAAATGGATCAAACAAAACATCCCAAAGACTATTAAAATTTCTTCCCATGTATGGGAGCTGTAATCGCTCATGATAAGCTTCTAATAATTTTTCGACAGTATTGATTTCATCAGTCCTAATCACAACGAAATCAAAACCTTCTTGATGGTTTTGCCACTCTTGGTACTCAATTTTTGTGAGAAATAAAAACATATTTAATCCACTTTTTGAATAGTTTTAAAATGATCAGGTGAATAATATTTTTCTCCATTTTGACCCATGATTATTCGCTCTGGTCCACGATTTGAACTAGACCAATTTGGCGTATCTATGACATCGTATTCGGTGTAGTATTTATCTGTTTTAGTTGGCAATAATCGGGATCCATTAAATGGGTCATTATAAAAAGTTTTTCCAGATATCGATTTATTACTTATCGCATCAAGTGTCGGATTTAGATCTCTTGATCCTTGATAAATAGTTTGACCAAAACTTTTTACAGTTATGTTATCCAACTTGTTGATCGTCTTCCCAGCTCCTCGGAGGAAGCCTGCAGCCTCATCAGAGTATTTTAAGATTCCAATGAATGGAACAAGACTTATGGCATCAATTCCTGTCTGCCATCCAGGTACTGAATGGGTAACATCGTAAGTAATGTCACGAATGTCTCCTGGGAGATCAACACCAATCAACCCCAAACCAATTTGTAGTGCTAACCCACCTAAAGAAAAACTTCCTTGGTAGTAATTACCAAAAACGGTTTGTTTTAATGCATCCATTATTGATCTTCCTTCTGGGTCAACAAACGACACGGGATTTCCTCTGGCATAGAGGTAGCTATTTTGTTGTTGAGGATCTGCGAGCAAGATCATTGTATCTTTCATGTGTCCCGCACCCACATTCACAAAAACCGAATCCTCACTCAAAAACTGTCCTCTTGCAGGGTCGTAATACCTTGCGTTCAAGTACGAAAGGTCTGTTTCGTCATCCGAATACTCTCCAATGTAGGTTTTTTGGGAGTCGGCTTCCCCTGAACTATCTGAACTCCAATTCAACCGTTCCGTCCCATACGGATGGTAATCTAACAGTTCAACCATGCTTCCACCCTCGTCCGTAACAACAGAGGTGGAACCGAGGTGGTCGGTGTGGATTGTGTCTGTGGAATAGGTTGTGCCGTCGAACGTCACTGTGGCGGTGGATCCGGATGTTCTGTTGATGTAAACCGTTGTTTTGTTTCCGTCGGTATTGTAGGAACTTGAAGGATAGATGGTGGTACTTGAGGGACTCATTTTTTTGATTCTCTGCATTCCCTCGTCGTAGGCGTAAGTGACGGTATTTTCTGTAATCGTTGAGAAAATGAGTCTGTTCTTGTAATCCCAAGTGTAGCTTGTTGTTCCATTTTCTGTCATGTTTCCATTATTGTCGTAGGAAAAGACATCTGTCGTTCCATCAGGTTTCAGGATGGAGGTGACTGCATGTGGGTTTGCGTAGGAGTCGCTGAGAGAACCTTCGTACGCATACGTCCCCATGTCTGATCGATAGGTGATATTTCCGAGAATGTTGTAGGAGAAGGAAATTGTTTCATTTGAAGTATCGAAGGAATTTGAAACGGTTGCACTTGTGAGGCGATAAAGATCGTCGTAAACGTAATCCGTGGTTTTCGCCGCGTCCGTTTCTGATGAGTCCACAATCTTTGTGATGTTCCCGACCGCGTCGTAGGTGTAAGAGAGATGTTGAAGGGTTGCGGGAACTACGGAAGGAAGAGCAGGAGGAAGAGGAATTTCCGTGCGATAACCAGTCGTCTCTTTGTCTGTCAGGCGATAGCGAGCAGAAGGATCGTACGTGTAGGTTGTTTCCGTGCCGTTTCCGAGGGATTCCAAAACAACGTGTCCGTGCGAACCATAGTCGTTATTCAAAACAATGGATGTAAAATCTGCATCTGTTGGAGTTTTTTTCTCGACATGCTCGAGCCTCCCAAGAGCGTTGTAGGCATTTCGGACAACCGTCCCGTCCGGATGCGTAATGGTAAGAGGATTACCTGCCGTGTCGTAGGTATAGGCGGTTTGGTAGGAGATGGAATCAATGGTGCGTGTTTCCGTTTCAACACGACCAGAGGGTTCGTAGGTCATCTGTTTTGATGCCCCACTATTTACGGAAATGTTGCAAAGAAGACCTGTGCCATTTGTACAGGTATCATACGTATAGGTTGATTCGACTTCCGGGGTATCTAACGCGTCTTCAGAGGTGATACGGTTTAGGGCATCGTAAACGTAGGAGATTGTTGTTCCGTTTGGGGAAAGAGAAAATATTTTGTTTCCTGCCGCATCATATGTATCTGTCCAAATGCCGTAGGTTGTATCTGAAACAGCATGAAGATCTTCGGCTGTAAGACGGAGTCCTCTCCCGTCGTAGGTAAAGTTGCGGACGTTGCCTAGGGCATCCGTAATCTGAACAAGGGTATCTCCTCCACTCCATATATAACTTGTCGTGTACGGCGCATCATCAATATATTCTGTAACAGAGGTCAGACGTCCAAGACCATCGTTTATATACGTTTTTTGATTGTGAAGCGCGTCAGTAACGGTTTTTGAGGTGAACCCGGAATAGGTTGTCGTGGTTGTTCCGAGAACGTTTGTAACGGACGTCACTCGACCGAGAGCGTCGTATGCGTAGGTTTCAACAATAGCTTGAGAAACCGTATCCTTGTCATAGGCAGACGAAGCAGACTTTTCAGGGAGAGTGGTTGAAGCAATGCGTTGAAGTGCATCATACGTTGTCTCACTCTCATTGTAGTCTCCGTCTTCATCAAGAGTTTTTGTTTCAAGAGATCGACCAAACCCATCGATATAAGTGATGTCTTCTGTGTAAAGACTGGAGGAGAGATATGCATGGTGCGTTATGGAGCGTGGAGATGAAGTGTCGTTGTAATCCCACGTTTCGGTTGTTTGAAGAGTGTCATTATCGCCTGTTTTGCGTTCGAGAAGAGGTCGTCCAAAGCCGTCATAATCTCTTTCTGTGATGGCACCATTTACTTCGATCATTTGTTTTGGTTTACCAATTCTGTAATCGTAAACAAACGTCTTCACGTGCCCCAGGGCATTTGTGATCGTTTCTGGATAAAGATTGAATGCATCGTAGGTGTAGGTTGTGACGTGGTTCAATGGATCTGTTTGAGTAAGAACGTTCCCAAACGCATCGTAGGTGTAGGCAGAGGTTGAGAAAGAATCATCCGTAATCCAGGTTTGTTCCTTTGTTTTGTTTCCTGTTTCAACACTGCCATAAGAAAGATCGTCATAGAAGGACAAGGTTTTTGCTACCAGCATTCCTTCTGTGTCTGTGATCGTTGTGGATGATGGGGCGCTCAAAATTTCTCCGTCCGGGTCTGTGGCGTAGGTGTGGGTACTGATACGAGTGTCTGTTCCGGAATCCGTGAATGAAAAATCTTCTGTATGGACTTGAACTTCGCCAAAGTTTGATTCATTCAATATGTTGCCAAATGCATCGTATGTATAAGTTATTGCCGTATCTTCATGACTTCCATCTTCAAGATAGGTAAGAGTGGATGTTTGTGAGGGATACACAAAGGTACGCGCTTTCTGTTCGTCTGCATCCGGAAGTTCTTTCCCTTGCCAGGTTGTAAGAGAAACACGTGCGAGATTTCCGCTTTCGTCATACTGTTCCGCTCGATACAGACGTCCTTTTTTTGCAATGTGGTCCTCAAACTCACCAAGGTCTGCATTCTCTTCGTTCTCAGGATCTGTTTCGCTTTGGTGGTAATAGTTGATTGTTTTAAACTCAAGAGGATCTGTAATTGTTACTTTTCCAAAACCCGCATATTCACGAAGAAATGCATCTTGTGGATCAGAAAAATAATGGCCATGTTCATAGCGATAGGTGGTGGTGAAGCTCTCTGCATCATCGAGTGCTTTCGTTGTGTATGCACTCACGGTGTATACGGTAAACGGAAGAAGATTTGTGGAGGTTCCATTTCCCTTTCGGTAAGCAGTCGAAGGAGTGTAGGTAAAGGTATGCGTTGCGCCTTCTCCTTCTTCCACACGATACAATGTGTGAAGTTTTTTGTACGTCGTCTCCTCACTCCCGTTGTAATAGGTAAACTTCGTGCTTGGTAAAACGACATCTCCTGCACTCACGGTGATTTCAGAGATAAGTTGAACGGCATTGTTTATGCTCGTATAGGAAAAATGCTCGTTCAAGATATGTTCCTCTGAACTATTCGCAAGGAAAAAAACATCGATGTCACTCACGAGTTTTGTATGTGTCACGGAAAAACCCGTTCGATAATCCGTGTACTGTGGGCGATCCGTGAGGGTGAATTGGATTTTGTAGGGAGCGTCTTCCTTGCCCGTACCTCCGTAAAAAATGACACTTGGGTATACTGCCCCTTTGCCGTTTGAGGTGTATTCGAAAACCATGGCATTTCCGTTTGCGTCTTCCACGCGTTCAAGAAGCCATTTGTAGACATGCGAGTCGTCCTTGGGATCGGACTGACGGGCGTCGGAAGACGATCCAAAGGTGTAGGTTGTTCCACTGCGATCAACGGCTGTCCAGGAAGTTCCTGTAAATGCGTAAGAAGTGAAAGAGGATTCTGTCTTTGCCGCGTAACGATGATCCTGCGCATTCACCAAAACAAGTTCGTTTGTTCCACCGAAAATGTCTGCGGAGAATTCATCGGCTACATAGGTTGTGTTCACGCCCCGCGTTGGCGAACGAAAAATAGCGTTTGTGGGCAAAGACCATCCATAACCAAGAGAAGATCCAAAGGATTGGTTCAGACTTGAGTATAAAAGAGAAAGATTTGGTTCTACTCCTCCTCTTCCAGGTGGAGTCGGGATGGGAACGGCGTAACTTAAAGCACCGGAAAATAAATCTACTTCTTGTTTTCCCTGGAAGCTGGTCAATATTTTCCTAGAATCAATCGCGGGAGTTTTAGTAGGTTCTGAGCTTGTTGTTTCCCCACTTGGAGCTTTCGCAAGGGGAAGAAGAGGGGTATTTCGTGAAGTATCCGTTTGGTTTACCAGCGGTTCCTGTTTCTCTGTATTTGTATCTGATGTCTTTGCTGACAGGGTTTGAGTGGGAGTAACGACATGCTGTTCCATTACTGTTGTTTTCTGAGGGGTCTTCGGGATTTCTTTGGCAAATGTTGTGACTGGCAAGACAAAAGAAAAAAGAGAGGCCCCTAAAAGGATGGATGATACCAGGGCTTTCATACCTGTTATCCCGCGCAGTCGCCTTTATAGGTCTGAGAAGCGACTTGATTATTTGATTCCGTGACAGACGCCTGACATTGATGCACGCGTTCGAATCCAGATCCCGTGTTTAAATACACGCAGGACTTGTAGGTAAATACCGTTCCCGTGCTTTGACTCGACTCACTCACATAGACATATTGATAATCCACAAGCCCGTCTCCATTCAAATCAAGCATCTGTTCTCTTGGAAGAGAGAGCCCGCTTGAAGAAGAGTAGAGTTGCCTAAACGACATGTCCCAGGGAGAAGCGACATAGACGCTAGAGGAAGGAAGAGCGTAGGCATCGCTCAGACAGCTCATGATGGGAGAATCGGGGGCGTAAAACATTGCCACGGGATCCCCTTCTGCCGGAGGAAGTGGTCTTCGCGCTTCCTCTGTTGCCTTTGTTTCGATCAACGCTTGTCGCGCAAACGTTGTTTGCGAAACCGCAAGAACGGCAACGAGTGCACAAGCCACGAGAAGGGTAAATTTATAGTTAGACATACAATCTTTTATTCTCTTATGAAATGAATTTGTTAGAGTGAACCATCTTCTTATGGGTTGGTCAAATAGATATTTCGAAATAAATTTCGTCATCTCGGATTTCTGTCGTTCTTTGCTGTTCTAAGCCAAAAAAGATTGATTATGCAGCAAAGACTCGAAGAAGTGCGGACTACTTGGCAATCTTCGGAATCGATTCATGTACAAGGAGAAAAAACTATCTTCTTGAGCGGTTTATGAATTATGACTGTGGGGATAACAAAACGACCCCGGAAAAGGAGTCGTTTTGTGCATGGGACACATCCCTATGGGTCGCCCCGCCTACCTGAGTCAAGTGGGTTGCACGATAAGAAATTGTCCTGGCGGAGAGAGTGGGATTCGAACCCACGGTGAGTTGCCCCACACACGCTTTCCAAGCGTGCGCCATCGACCACTCGGCCATCTCTCCATATATTAAAAAAAAATAACTTGAGGAAACGGTCAAATTATAAGCAAAGAAGCAAATTTTGTCGAGGTTAAAAATTCTCCCTTGAGAAAATAAACTTAATCAAGGTACAATAAAAATCTATGAAATATATTTTTAAAGGTCCACTAGGTGAAAATGCACGTAATTTATGCGCCGAGCAGGATATGGTGAACTAAGAAACCGTCAAGGACAAATAAGCTATGCCGCACGAATTGGAAATGGGCCTTTTCCTCGATTTCATGCATACGTACAAGATACGGAAGATGGCGGAATTGAAATCAATCTCCATTTAGATCAAAAAGAACATAATTTAGGCGAGGGAGCAGCACACGCAGGAGAATATGAAGGTCCACTTCTAATTCAAGAAATGGAGCGATTATTACGATGGATCGCTTATATTCAACAAGAAAATGAAAAAATAGAAAACTTGCATGATAATGAACATGATTATTAAACAGATGAAAATGGATGAATATTTTTTCGCTTATTTTGTTTAAACCACTTAAAGAAAAAATATCCTCCAATCCCTATCATGAAAATACTCATATACTGAGCAGGGGTAAGGCCAGCATAACGAACATCAGCAAAATCAATATCTGTTGCACGAAGAAAATCAAGAAAAAATCTAGTAATTCCATCAATTATAAGAAAAAGTGCTAAAAAAGTTCCTTGGGGAATAGATTTTTTTTGTAACCATAAAAATAAGAAAAATAACAAAAATCCTTCTAAAGAAAGATATAATCCGTGATCGTGGCGCACGATTCCATCTGGATATTTAACACCTAAAATAAAATCCGTAGGAGTTCCTGGATGATCATGAATTAAAAAACAACCAATCCGACCAATACCAATTCCAAGAGGTAGGCCAAAAAATCCTATATTTAGGTAACTCAAAATTTTTACACGTTTAAAATATAAAAACCAAATACCCAAAAAAAGAGCTCCTACAAGTCCGCCCATCATAGAAAATCCACCTTCCCAAACTGATAATATTTTTATTGGGTTTTGCAAAAAATAAACAGGCTCATAAAAAATAACATGAAATAGCCGGCCAAATAACATTGAACCAATAACAACCCAAATTAAAAGATCCCAAAAAATATTGGCATTAAGACCTTGTTTTTTGGCTTGCCAAGCACAAGCGGCTGTGCCAAGCAGAAACCCAAGAGCAACCAAAAGACCCCAAACATGAATCACAAATGGTCCGATAGTAAAATAAGTTAGTGCAAAATAAGGGATCATACAAGCGATGGTGTTTGCTTGTGCCAATCTGTAATTGACTGATAAAACATTCCTGCTTGAAATAAATGATATTCATCAAATGGACGAGCCATAAACTGAGCGCCAATTGGAAGACCAGATTTTGAAAATCTACAAGGAAGCGAAAGGGCTGGTATGGTGGCAAGATTAGCTGAAACTGTATAAATATCCGATAAATACATGGTTAATGGATCATTGAATTTTTCTCCAATATCCCAAGCTATAGATGGAGATGTTGGGGTAAGCAGGACATCCACTTCTTTAAAGCTTTCTAAAAAATCATTTTTTATAAGAGTCCGTACTTGAAGTGCTTTTCGATAATATGCATCATAGTATCCTTTTGAAAGCGCAAAGGTTCCAAGCATAATGCGCCGTTTTACTTCTGCTCCAAATCCTTGACCTCTTGTCTGTTCATAAACTTCCATTAAATTTTTTCCTTGGCTTGAAAATCCATAGCGTATTCCATCAAACCTTTCAAGATTCGAACTTGCTTCACAAAAAAGTATAATGTAATAAGCAGCTAAAGCATAAGGAGTATGAGGTAAAGAAATTTCTTTTACGGTTGCTCCTTGTTTTTCAAGAATATTAGCCACTTCAAGCACAGCTTGTTTAATCTCTTCATCCATTCCTTCAACAAAATACTCTTTGGGTAAACCAATTCGTAAATCAGAAATTTCTTGCTTACCAATAAGCTCATCTAAAATAATGTCTTGATTTATAGCATTGGTGGCATCTCGTTTATCAGCTCGAGCGATTAATGAAAAAAGGTGGGCAATATCTTGAACATTTTTTCCCAAAGGACCAATTTGATCAAAACTGGAAGTCATGGCCATAAGCCCAAATCGACTCACTCGACCATAAGTTGGTTTAAGGCCAACCACTCCACACAAGGAAGCGGGCTGGCGAATAGATCCCCCTGTATCAGAGCCAAGAGCCACAGGAACCATTGATGCAGCAACTGAGGCAGCTGATCCTCCTGAGGTTCCACCTGGCACTTTTGAAATATTCCAAGGATTTTTAGTTGGGCCAAAAAATGAATTTTCTGTTGATGAACCCATAGCAAACTCATCCATATTAGTGGTACCCATAAAAATCATTCCCTCTTCACGCAACCATTCAATAACCGTGGCATCATAGGCTCCTATATACGATTCAAGCATTTTTGATCCAGCAGTAATTTTCTTTCCCTGTATCAGAATATTATTTTTAATACCAATTGGAATACCAGCTAAGGCTCCTAAACTTTCTAAATCACGACAACGTTTAGTATCTATTTTTGACGCTTCCTCTAGAGCTTCTTGCTCAAACACTTCTAAAAATGCATGAAGTCTTTGATCATACTTTTTAATTCGATCAAGAAAAGCAGATGTTACTTCTTTACTTGAAAGTTCTTTTGTTTGAAGCTTTTGAGAAAGCTCATGTAAAGATAAAGAATGAATTTGCATACTTATAATGATGGATCAGTGGATTCATCAAAAACCGCCTGGACTTCTAAAAGCCGACCTTCGTGCTTTGGAAAGGATTCAATAATTTGATTTTTAGCTGATTCATGACACATTATTTCTTTATCATCACGAAGCACATTTGATCCTTGAGCTGCGTGAACAAGTTCGGGAATATTTGTGGTATCAATTTCTTGTAATTTCTTCACATACTCAAGAATCGAGGAAAGCTGATTTTGAAAAGTTGAAAGCTCGTTTGGATCTATTTCTAGTCGAGCAAGTTTAGCAATATGTTTAATATCTTCCTTGGAAAGCATAAAAAATAATTAAGATGATTTTTTGATCATAGCAACAAATGCTTGCTCAGACAATATCATTACACTAAGACCTTTTGCTTGAGTCAGTTTTGACCCCGGATCTTTACCAACAATCAAATAATCAGTTTTTGAACTAACTGATGTTGCTATTTTTCCTCCAAGTGATCGAATCAATGCTTTTGCTTGATCTCGATTCATTTGTTCTAATGTTCCAGTAATCACAAACGTCTTATCAAAAAAAGAAGAAGAAGTGTGAATCAATGGTTCTTGTTCAATAATAACCCCATTTGTTTGATACGCCTCAATTTCCTTTTGAGATTCTGAACTTTTAAAAAAATCTATTAAACTTTTAGCAACCACTTCTCCAATACCTTCAACCTCAAAAAATGTTTTATCATCTGCCAAACATATTTTTTCAAGTGATCCAAAATGATGAGCTAAATCTAAGGCTGTTTCCTCTCCAACATGTTTAATACCAAGAGCAACTAAAAATTTCGATAATCGAATATGTTGCTTTGTATTTATTTCATAAAGTAATTTTGAAGCCAAAATATCTCCAAACCCCTCAAGTTCAAGCAAATCCTCTTTTTTAAGAGAAAAAATATCAGGAGCCCATTGAATAATATGATGATCAAGTAATTTATTTATAATTTGTGGACCAATACCTTGAATATCAAAAGCAACCACCGCATGAATAATCCGTTCTCTATCTTTAGCTCTGCATTGTCTATTAACACAATAAAGAATGACTTCTTTGTCTTTAATTTCTACTGGATACTCACAAACTGGACATTGTTTAATAAGTCGAATAGGAAAACTTGTATGAGGACGAAGTTCAAAAATGACCTGTTTAATTTTAGGAATAATATCACCAGCTTTATAAAGAATAACTGTATCGCCAACCCGTAAATCAAGACGTTTTATTTCATCGTAGTTATGTAAAGAAGCGTGTTTTACCAAGGTTCCAGCAACAATAATTGGTTCAAGAACAGCCACGGGAGTAAGGGCACCTGTTCTTCCAACAAACCACTCAATATCCTTTACAACTGTAGTAACCTCTTGAGCAGGAAATTTCCAAGCAACGAGTCCCCGTGGTGTTTTTCCAACCACTCCAAGATGGGAAAAAATATCATTTTCATTCACTCTAATAACAGTACCATCAATCCAAAACGCAAAGCGTTCACGCTTCTCTTTAAGAGAATTATAATACGATTCGATCTGATCAAAATCATTTATCCATTTTCCTGGGCTTAATTTAAATCCAAGTTGTTCAAGTATTTTCATTCCTGCTTGTTGAGTTTTTTGTCCAAGCTCTGTTTCCAAACGCCAAGCAACAAATTGGAGAGGCCGAGAAGCAGTAATCATTGGATCAAGTTGACGCAAACTGCCGGCCGCCATATTACGTGGATTAGCAAAAAGATCTTCCCCTTGTAGTTTGCGTTTTTTATTTATCGCTTCAAAATCCTTTTTACCAATAATCACTTCCCCACGAATTTCCCATATTCCTTTCTGTAAAATCAAATTATCCATCACTTCTTTTGAAAAAAGGGATAATTCATTTTTATGAGGAATACGTAATCGTAATGGAACTGACTCAATTGTTTTCACATTTTGTGTAACATCTTCTCCTATGCGTCCATTGCCGCGTGTGGCAGCTTGTTTTAAAAAACCATTTTCATAAATAAGCGAGAGAGCCAGCCCATCAATTTTTGGCATAACATAAAAAGTAAAAGCTGTTTTGGTGAATTTTTGTATTCGTTCATACCAAGCCAAAAGCTCTTGCTTTGAAAATACATCCTCCATGGAAAGCATTGGGAGATGATGGGAAACTTTTTTAAATTTTGATAAAGGTTTTCCACCAATACGTTGAGTGGGAGAATCAGGGGTTATAAACTCTGGAAATTGCTGCTCTAATTTATACAACTCATGTTTAAGAGAATCTAAAGCAGACTCAGAAATCTCTTGTTTATCTAAAACATGATAAAGATAACGATGATAATTAATCGTTTGTTTAAGTTTTTCTATCCGTTTTTGTTCTTCTTTTTTTACCATATTTAAAAATATCTTATCAGAAAAATGAAAAGAAAAAAATTAAAAATAC
>PFWS01000048.1 GCA_002791255.1 Candidatus Uhrbacteria bacterium CG_4_9_14_3_um_filter_36_7 | reverse complement strand
TTCTTTAAACCATTTTCGAGCCGATTTTCTAGCTTGTTCTAACTCAACACGTTTATCATCCCGTTCCGACATAATAACAGAAAATAAAAAATCTTCTGTTTGTTCAAGAGAAGCATTTTCAACTGGAATACCTTCTTCTTTTTTAAACTTCTCTTCTTCCTGCTTGAGAACTCTCGTAAGACATGTCTCAGCACTTTCTCTGGTTTGTAAACTAAACTTTCGAACAGCTTCAAAAATCTCCCCAGTATGAAGTCTTAAATAACCAATAAAAGCATCTTCTTGGGCTCCCGAAAAATTAAATTTTCTTGCATAACCCCTTAATATTTCAACAGAATTATCACCTAGCCACTCTTCTTCAAAAAATTGAATATCGTGCTCTATAGATAAACGACCTTCAACAGCCTTAAGTAGTTGTTCATCAATAGGTTCACCTCTTACAAGTGCCTGAAGTGTTTCTGAACGAATAATAGCTTTGGTTGATTCATTTATAGTTACTGGTTCCTTTGGATTCGCGCGTTCAATAATTTGAAAAACCCCACCAATCATGCGTTCTGCTTGCTTGGCAAGCTCTGCGCGTTTAATAGCAGCCTCAAAAGCAGATCGTGGAAAAAGAGTCATTGGTTTAATTTCTTCACTTCCATCAGCAAGACGATAACGGATTTCAATGTTTACATGCCCATCTCTTATTCCTGTAACAACACACTCTCTTGATGCTTCCTCCACTTCTGGAAGCCATACTTCAACCTTATCTCCAACTTTATATTTTTCCTCTTCATGTGGTCGTTCAATTCTATGTGATATTTCTTTGTCTCCATTTTTTTCAGGAAAAATAGGTTGCTGTTCAAAAACAGCTTCTTCTAAATGTGCGCGTGAACGACTCATAAAAGAAAAATTATTTTTGTTCTTATTTTACACGGATTTTCTTTTTTTAAGAAGCTTGTGTTTTATCTTTTTCTTTAGTACGTAACTCAATTTGTTGTCGACGTAGTTCAATAGCGCGATTATAGTTCCAATTTAAACTTTTTTCTAACTCTTGACGTGTTTTTTTATCCATAGATTGCCGCAGGTGTTGTTTCTCTTGTTGCATTCTTCTTTCAAGATCAGCAATTTCTTTTAAAATTAAACTTTCTTCACGAGACAAAACCGGCTCTTGATTTTTCTCTTCTTGTGTTTTTAACATCTGTTTTTGTTCTAATAATTCTTTATGACTTTTTTCTTCTTCTATTTGATTTTTTAATAAACTAATTTGTTGCTCAAGAGCCTTTCTTGTTGACTTATTTGTTGCTAAACGGAAACTATCTTCAAATTCTTTTAAAACTTTTTGCTGTGCTTGTTCTGGTGAAATAGAAAAACTCACCTGTGTATAGGCCACCTCACGCTTAAGAGCTTTTGCTTGAAGATTAGTAAGCTGTTCCCGGAAGGCTCGACGTTTATTCCAGGCAAATGGATTCCATTTATATTTTTTATATTGATTTTCTACTTTCTCTATTTCGGTTTTTACACGCTGTAAATCTCTTCCAATGGTTCCACTTTTTTCTTGAGAAACAGTTCTTGATGCTATTTCAAAACGCTGATTTAAATGACCCCAAGCTTCGGTTCGTTGTTGTTCTTTTTGAGTTAAAATTTCTCCTGAATGATAATCTGCTGGTTCTATTGATCGCTCAGTTTCTCTAACTTCTAAAATACGTTCTCGTTCATTTTGAGATTTTATTCTTTTTCGTCCTTCTTCTAAATCTAAAATCTTGCCTTTATTTTCTTCACCTTCAAAACTTTTTTGAGGTGAAGTCTCGTGTTCTTTAGGTTGATAAGCCAAACCTTCTCTTCTAATCATAAAAAATAATCTATTTTTTCTAAAATAACATATTTTTTTAAAATTGTCAAAATTTCTTAACAAAATAAGACCCGTAAATACGGGTCTTATTTTAAAAAACTTATTTTATTTTACTCAATATATTCACTACATGTGTTTACAATCGATTCAAGACTTTTAAGAATTCCAGGAATCATGCTCATGGCTTCTTGTGCATATATTTTTGCATTCTCTTTATCTTGATCTTCAATTGCTGATTTAAGATCATCATTAAGAGTCTCCAATGTTTCTAATTCAGCTTGTAAACTATCAATTTCAGAAGCTCCCTCAGTACAATCAACTTCTAAAACAGCAAGCATTGCATCGGATTTAATTTTTATTTTTTCCACTGTTTTTTCAACCTCTGCATAAATTACTAAAGAACTCTCTTTAACCGCTTCAATAATAACACTTGTACTGTCTTTAAGGGTTTGAATAACATCTTCATTAATAGCTCGAATTTCATCAACAGTATCTGCGCTTCTCACAGCTGTTTTATAGCTTAATAATTCTCCTTCAAGAGCTTCAAGTCCATCGGTAATTTCATCTTTAGTTGTATCGCTCATATAATAAAGCCCTTCAATAGTGCCCTGAGCATTTTCTACGCGTTGAATAGCCAAATCAAGTACTTTTAAAACTGCATCTTGAAATTGTTCAAAAGTTATCCCAGCTTCTTGGGCAGCTGTTGTGCCTGCTTCCCAGGCTTTTTCTTTTGCTTCATCTGCTTGAGCTTGTGCTTCTTGAGATTTTGCTTCAATTTCGGCTTTTTGTTCTTCAGTTAAACTATCTTTTACGCTTGTTGCTTCAATTTGAGTCATTGGTACAACTACCAAAGAAAAGGCTGCAATAATACTAAGTAAGATCTTCATAAAATTAACATGTAAGAATTAACATTTATTGAAGGTTTGTATTTACTCCTTCAAGTGTTTTAAGGCTTGAATTCATGCCCTCAAGATCATTTTCAAGTGATTCAATATCATTGATCACATTATTGTAATCTTCTTGGGTGGAATCAGATGAAAGTTCTGGTGTTTCTTCCTCCACATTCACTTGAGCTGAATTATCGTACGTATTTGCTTGGTTGGCTCCGTTGTTTACGTTTGAGTTAGAGCTTCCACCTGGAGCAACTGCTCCGCATCCAGCTCCGGTAACCACAAGGGCTCCAAGAACCAATGCGACCAAAAACATTTTAGACATAAATAAATAAAATAAAATTAGATAAATAATAAAAGTTTTACTTTTAAAGGTATTCTAATTGATTTGAAGGAAAAAGTAAATAATACCGTAATACATAATAAAGGGTATAAATGTTATAGACAAAAAATCGATTTTTATGCTAATAACCAAAAGGTTCTTGACGAACATTCACAAGTTAAATAAAAGAGGTGGACATGTTAGAGAACATGGAAGAAAAATATCGATTTTCACATGCGGTACTCCAGGCAGTAACTGGAACCCGTGAAAATATCACAAAACTCTGCGAAGCAATAATGCGCGACCTTGAGGCTGTGAGCCTTACGGTTTACAGTTTCAATGAAGAAGGTGAACATCCTGTCCTTTTGGGAACTACTCAGGAACTAATGGTTCCAAGTGTCCCTATAGAATTCCTCAATCTGATGATCGGAACAAAAATACCCTCAACTCATCAATATTTACCTATAAAAAAAGATGGTGGCATTAGTGGATGTATTATTGTTCAATTCGAAAGAGAAAGAGATTATAGTCCATATCCAGAAATAGAAGAGTTGTTCTCTCTACTTGTTGAAGCAAGGGAGAATGCTACTGTTGATGTTCTTCTTACAAGTCTTTTTTCAAGACGACATTTTTCTCTGCGAGAATTTCCCGAACTTAAACGTAGGGCAGAACGCATTGCTTGGGTAAATAAAAAAAATCCTAAAGGTCAAATTTTTTTCCTCATCATTGATCTTGATAATTTCAAGAAAGTTAATGATACCTACGGGCATCCGGTTGGAGATAGTCTGCTTCAAATAACTTCTAGAGTAATGACAAATAGTGCAATGAGGGGGTCTGATATCCTCGCAAGGCTAGGTGGAGACGAACTGGTTATTGCTGGTCTTGAAGGAATAGAAGCAGGGAGAAAGATTGCAAAAAGAATAATTTATATGATTCCAAGGGCTGTAAAAATTGCTGTCCCGGAAATTCAGTGGGATCAAACAGTTTCAATTGGTATTGCGGTCGGAGGATGGGAAAATAGACTTGAGGATTTCATCACCCATGCAGATAGAGCATTGTATCAGGCAAAAAAATTGGGTAGAAACCGTTATCGTTCCAGACGTTTTTGACTCTGAAAAAACTCGCACGCCCCCGATTCTCGGGGGTCTTATTTTTTATATGACGATTTTATAAATTTCTTTTATAATAAAGTCTTGTATAAGTTAAGAATATTCCATATCTTTTATGCGCTTATTTTCAAAATGGTTTTTATTTCTATTTTTACTTGGATTATTACCAAGCTTCCCTTTAAATTTTGTCCATGCATCTGATGCTTATGCAAATAGTCTGTATTCCCATTCTATTGCCAATGCACTCGATCCTCTTCTTTCGGTTGGGGCTCCAGATGATGCTATGACAAGTTTCTTAGGAAAAGATGCTTTTGTTTTTTTAGATATGGGACAAGGAGAAGAAGGAACAGGAGATTTAAAACTTCACATGTTACTTTTAGATGTGGGTGCGACTGCCCAAATTCAATTCCTAGATGAAAATGAACAAAATCTTCAGGTTGAAAATATTCGTTTTGAAATTGGTGAATCTACACCCATTATTCCATTTCTTCAAACTAGCTCTTACCGTTATGTTAAAATTACTTCCACAGAAGATGAACCATGGAAACTCGATGCAATAGAAGCCCAAACATACGCAACCACACTTTCTCAAACAACCACAGAGAATTCTTCGATAGATAATACATCCTTACCTAATGATTCAAATTCCCTAATAAATGAAAAAGAAGTAATTCCAACCCACGGGCTTTTATTTAAACTCCCAGATGATGGGGATCCACAAACATCTGTTGACGCAGCTATTTATTTTATTGGAGCCGATGAAAAACGTCATGCGTTTCCAAGTGAAACAATATTTTTTACCTGGTTTGCAAATTTTGATGACGTCTCTTATGTAACAGAAGAGCAACTTGCAAGCTACCCACTTGGAAAAAATGTTACTATTCGTCCAGGAACCTATCTTATAAAACTTGAGACAGATCCAAAGGTATACGCAGTTGAAACAGGTGGAATTTTACGATGGGTTGAAACAGAAGAAATTGCAAAAAAACTTTATGGAGAAAAATGGCACGAGCAAGTAATTGATATTCCTGATGTATTTTTCTCAAACTATACAAAAGGAGAGCCATTAACAAATGACTCTCACTCAAATGGAACACTTGGTATTACTCCTTCTAGAGAAATGGTTTATCTACTCAATCAGGGCTACTATCATCTATCTGGAGAAATAGTTGAACAAATGCATCTTGATTCTAATTTTGCTGTTCTTATTGATATAGATATTTATACAACTTATACCGACCTTGGCAGCCTCACAGATGATTTAACTATTAAATGGCCATATTAAAAAGTGATATCAATCGCTTCTCTATTTTCAGCTTCGCAAGAACGAACGTGAATAATCCCTGAATCATCTTTTTGAAGAGTATAGCCTGTAAGATCATTTGACCAAGAAGTCTTTTCACTTGGACTCACGGGAATCTGAGCTAAATAACCATCACTTACCAGCGCAGATAAATCAATACAATGATGTTCGCTGGTTACTTTTATTCCACAAAATAAATTTTTATCATCACAACCTATAGCGGCTGCGCCAATCATATAAACTTCACCTTGAGTTAGTTTATCAATCAAAAAAATATCAGAAGAATCGTTTGAATAATTTACACTATAAATTTCAAGTGAAGATGAAAGTTCGCTAGCATCATTAAACCGCATTGCATCGCGAGCATCTTTTAGGCGGGCTTTAGGATCAAGAGATACCAAAGCAATAACTCCTAGAATTGCCAAAATTCCAATGACAACCAAAAGTTCAATTAAAGTAAACCCACGTTGATGAGAGGTTGAAGACATAAATAAAAAAATAAACAGAAAAAACAATATTTTTTATTATAACGCGTTTGGAAAGAAATAAAAAACAGCTTCTTCAAAAGAGCAGTTTTTTAAATATTCTGAATTTAAATTACTAGACTCTAGATTCTAGTTCAACCTAGAGCTGGCTGGTCGGGGATGCGGGACTTGAACCCACGGCCTCCTGGTCCCAAACCAGGCGCTCTAGCCTACTGAGCTAATCCCCGATGAAAAAATCTTGAAAAAGCATATCAATCTTTTTCTAATCTGACAAGGAAGAATCATGTGTTTGACGATTCATAAAAAACTGGTTATGGTATTTTCTTTATGAAACAAAAATTTCTCATTTTTATAAGCTTTTTAATGATCGTAATGCCAATTAGCGATCTTATTGCTCAAGAACCAAATACTTTGATTCTTCCTGGAACAGATGATTTTTTACGAAAGGAAATAAATCTTTCAACAGAAGCACTTACAAATCCAGTTGCAACCGAGGAGCGAGAGGCATTTCTTTCTGCAACTGGTCAGACAACGGTTTTTGATCCTATTGGTGATGTATTGAATCGTGTTGGAAACACCTCTTCCCTTCAAACCGCTTGGGGAGATGTTATAAAAGCACAACTTTCACAAAATATTAAAAACCAAATGTGGGTTCTTGATCTTTGGTTAGCTGCTGCCTTACCACAAACCATTCCAGATCAGGGAATTAATTTTCTTTTTTATGCAGACACTGATGGGAAAGAAGAAAATAATGAAAAAGAAGGTGTGCGAATAAATACTGATCAATCATTTATTATTAAACATAATCGCGAAGATAATATTTGGTATATCGATTATCGTTGGTATAATTCTGAAGCGGATTTTTGGGCTATGGATAAAACAACCAACGCTGTGGTTGAAGTAAAAAATAATCAAGTAACTCTCATGATTCCATTTGCTGAAATACCAGCTACAGCAAATCCATCTTGGCGAGCTGGTGTGGCTCTTTTAAATACCTCTGGAGATACTCAAATTGATATGATTCCGCAAATTGGATTTCCACCACCAAAAGGAGAAAGCTATCCAGAAACATCTTTTCAAATTTTTGAATCACCTAAAATGAAACGTTCGGGTCAACAAATGATTATTGGAAGTATTGTACTCATTAGCCTTATTGTTTCGTTTATTATTGTTAAAAAACGTCCATAAAATCTTGTCAAAAATAAAAAAATCCGATAATCTTACTTTCACAAAATAATCATGCGGGTATCGTATAATGGTTATTATGCCTGCCTTCCAAGCAGGCGATACGGGTTCGATCCCCGTTACCCGCTCCAGAAAAAACATGACTTCAAGGTCGTGTTTTTTCTTTTATTAAGTTTATAAACACAAAGCCCCGTACCAGAGATGGTACAGGGCAAGCTGACTTAAGCCGCGGCATATAGAGGCTTCTTACAAAGTGCCCTTTCAAGAAAACAGACTTGGTAAATCTCCCCCCTTTCTACTGTCCCGGGTGATTCCAGTCGAAGAAGACACGACCTTCCCGACCTGTCATGTCTCCTTTGAGTTCACCCACGTCCACACCGGGATAGAGGGAGTGTATGATGAGAATAAAACCGTCCTTGGCATCGAACACCAATTGACACACGAAGGTGATCAGTTTTGTTTTTGGCGCTCGATACTCGGGGTGCTCCATCTTGATCCGCAGTGCAACACTGCGGCGGTTTGGGGTGAACCGTTCCAACAGCCAGTTGGGATAGCCGTCTCGAGGAACTGTGGATTCCCAACCCACATCGCCACCATTCTCGAAAGTACAGCTAAACTTGTCTACGGTGTATCTGTTGGTACCGGGCCCACCACCTTGTTCGTCATCTACAAGCACTGCTCGTTCCTGAGCCGTTGCGGCCAAGAAATCAATCAAACGATCGTGTCTATCGAACAGCTCGTGAAGACTCTCCCAACGGAAGAAGTTGCCTGCCTTGCGAACACACTTTCCCCGAAAACAGGTACCTCCCAACCTTTCTTCCGTTTGTTGGGAAACAATAATCACGAGTAGGGAACCGTCTGGGAACTTCGTCTTTCTGTACATGTTTAACTCTCCTGCCAGTACTCTGGTTCAGATCCGTGCACGCCACGGATAGCGGCCCACTGGGCAATAAAGAACGAACGAAGAAATATAGGGAAAAAAATGATGATTGTCAATCATTCAAGATTTTTTAAAAAAACACCCCGCCGAACCGACGAGCGACCCAGCAGGGGTGCTTCGTGTAGGTTCTGACGGGGTTGACCGTGTTGGGACTTCACTCCGCGAGTCGAGTGACAGTCTCTAAAGATCCATAACAATCCGTTCAAAAGGAGCAAGTACGAGATGTGATCCGTTCTCGATGACGACCATCAGTGAACCCATATACTCCTTGACGTCACCTTCCGAGGAGAATTCGAATTCCTTCGGTGCTTCTGGAAGGACTTCGGTGGGGCGTTCCCCATACCCACAAAAATGGATTGTTGGGATGTTGTGCCCTTCGACCACGTCGGTCAACTCATGGAGATGGGCGTGATCAACCTCCCTCTTTAATATTGACCACGGTATTGGCCACTCGCTGCCACGCTCTTCACAGAAGTACTGTGGGAGCGCTTCCACAAGCATCTGACCCTCTTCCGTCTCGAGATTGATGAGACCCAAGGCCATGCGAAGCCAAGGATCTCCGACCAAACATATCATTCCCCAGTTCTTGTGCATGACTACCTTTCTCCTTTCAGTTCATCCGACCCAATAACAGATCGATTTCACCTTTATCGATCAAAATTCTGTTCAAATTTTGCACGAAAATGTCTAAATGTCAACCCACCTATGACAACCAAAAACTCCCCTTACACCTCCCCAGCACGGCTCAAAAGCGTTGACCGCCTGTTGCCCACGAGGTGTAAAAAGGAGTTGATGGTTGTTTATAGATCTTTCCCAAAAAATAGAGTAAATTATTTTACAAACATATTTATGTCCCAAATTAACCAGATCTATAATATTCTCCAAAAACGTCGTTATAACCGAGAAGAACCATATCTTTCAAATAAAAAGTTTATCTAAAAAGAATTAAATTTAGTTTCGTCTTTGTGATTGAACAAAAAATTTCCTCACAGTATTTTTCACGCTTTTTCTGATTCACGTCTTCGCTCTGTCTTACCCAACATGCCCACTCTCTATTTTTACAGTCGTAAAGGCTGGTCAGACACCCCATGGTTTGTGGAGGATAAAAAAGAATAAAATATCAATATGCAATACCATCAAGTTGCTACTAAGATTATCAACTTACTAAAGAAACATAATGTATGGTTTGAAACATTTGAACATGAACCTACACGGACTAGTGAAGAATCTGCAAAGATTAGGAATGGGTATACTTTACATGAAGGAGCCAAGGCTCTTATTGTTAGAATTAAAATATCCAATACTAACAAAAAATTTATTATGTTAGTAGTTCCTGGTGATTTGCGATTTGAAACGATTAAAGTAAAACTATTATTTAATGCAAAAGATGTAAGATTTGCAACTGAAGAAGAAGTATCAGAATTAACGGATGGTGTTAAACCTGGAGGAGTTCCACCATTTGGAAATCTCTTTGGTCTGGAAGTATTAGTTGACTCTCTATTACTTCAAAATGAAAGGATTATTTTTAATGCAGGCGACAGAAGGTTTTCAGTAGGCATGAAATCAAGTGATTATCAAAAAATTGTTAATCCACGAATAGAATCAATTGTTTAATTTAAAGTCTATAAGTAATGGGGTACTGATTTTTCTTTTATTTTGCTAAAATAATTTTCTATGTCAAATATCTGCGGAATCAATCATGTAACAATTCTTGTAAAGAATAAACAAAAATCAGAAGAATTTTATATAAATATTCTTGGTCTTGAAAAAATTCAGAAGGGTGATCATTTGTGGGTAAAGATAGGAAATCAATTTATTCATCTTTCTCAAAATTCTGGAGAACCTCTTGTAAATACATTTTATCACTTTGCAATTGAAGTAGAAAATCTTCTTGATTATTTACAAAAACTTATTTTAAAAGAAGTTCAAATTTTTGATTTTGATTCAAATTTACAACCTCAAGAAATAAATAAAAATCTAAAAAAACCACACCGTCTCTTTTTTACCAAAGATCCAGATGGAAACCTGATTGAATTTATTGATAAACAAAATGATTTTTATCATATTTAAGTTCTATGATCACCGTTCGTCTACACCGCAGAGAAGATATACCTTATAGAGTTAAGTGGATGAATAATCCAAAAGTAAATAAATTTATTGGCGACAGGTTGGGTTCTAAAACAACCTTAAAAGAACAAACCGTCTGGTTTTCTAATTATCAAAAAGATAAAACAAAAAAATTCTTTACTATCTGTGATCAGAAAAAACCGATTGGATTTATGGGTTTAAAAAATATCAGTAAAGAAAATAGAAATGCAGAGTTATTTATTTTAATAGGTGAAGATAATTATAGGGGAAAAGGAATCGGGAAAATAGCTATGCAATGGCTTTTAAATTACGGGTTTCAAAAATGTAAACTCCATAAAATAAATCTTGGAGTAATAAAAGATAATATTCCAGCAGTAAAACTTTATAAATCTCTTGGGTTTAAAATTGAAGGGGTAATGAAAGATGAAGTTTGCTCTAATGGAAGATATTATGATTTTTTATCAATGGCGATTTTTGAAAAATAAATAATTTCCGGACGAGGTATTAGAAGCTCGGTTCTTTTCTCCTCAAGATATACCTTTTGACCAGATGAGTTTTTATTCAAATGCCTTTGCTATTAAAAAGTTTATATCTCAAAAGAAAAAATAAAAAAGCGTCTGGCCAAAAAAGCCAGAACAGCTTTTTATCGACCACACGCAAATTCCTAAGGTGCATTGGGAATCTTACGAACGAGTTGTATGATAAGCTCCTCTTTTTCAGACAATTTTCGTTCGAGTTCCCTCACCTCCCGTTCGGCTGTCTCTGCTCTTTTTTGAGCATCTATAATTTTCTCTTTTGTTATCTCAGCAAAAAAAAGAAAAGCTTGTTCGAGAATAACTACACATGTCCAGACTCCACAACGCCCACTTTCCACTAAAAAATCAATCTTCTCGATCTGTTCTTCTGAGATTTCTCCTTTTGCGATAGCTCCAAACAACTCTTGAAAAGACTGATCGAGTTGAAGAAAAAAGCCTAGGAACAGCTGATGAAATCGCTCCATTTTTTCTCTCCATTTACAAAAAATCGCCAGTAAATTTCAACCAAAAACATTAAAACTTAATGTATTTTTACATTTCTGTCAATAACAAAACGTCCTGAGAAAGGACGCTATTTTATCCAAAAATATATTTTATTGTAAAATTACCACCTTACAGTAGAAGCAGTTATAGCAATTGCCAGGGCATCGGCTGCATCATCTGGTTTTGGAATGGTCTTTAATCCCAAAAGTTGTTTAACCATGCGCTGCATAGCAGATTTATTTGCTTTTCCATCTCCAGTTAAAGCTGATTTAACTTGGGTTGGAGTAAATT
Source organism: Candidatus Uhrbacteria bacterium CG_4_9_14_3_um_filter_36_7 (assembly GCA_002791255.1). Lineage (GTDB taxonomy): Bacteria > Patescibacteriota > Patescibacteriia > UBA9934 > GWF2-40-263 > UM-FILTER-36-7. The sequence continues at coordinate 2,415 of PFWS01000048.1, read as the reverse complement.
CGATAACTGGTAATTGATATTGTCCAGCTAAAAATAAAATGACTCCTCGTGCTTCTGCCACACGAATAGCTGTTTTTTGATTGTTGGTAAAAAAAAGCTTTTCCATAACCAAGACAGATGGTTTATGGGTATCAAGAAGTGATTGAAGATCATCAGCTAATGCCACAAGACGATCTTGAATTAAGATGCCAGAACTAGTGGTCATGACTCCATAATCAATCGCTTCACAAACACGTTCCCTTACAGCAACAACCCCAAATCCCATTCTCCCAAATCCTGGATCTATTCCTAAAATAATATTATCCATAGAGTTTCAAATTCTAACATTTTTTTTCTTTTTGAAAAAGAAAAGAACCGTCTGCACTCAACAGTTCTTTTCAATCGTGTATATTTAGGAAATATTTTCATCTTCATCTTCTGATGATTCTCCAATTTCTTCTCTTGATACATTAAAACCTGTTCCTGCAGGAATAAGTCTTCCAATAATCACATTTTCTTTAAGGCCTTCCAAACGATCTACTTTTCCTGTAACAGAGGCATTAATAAGTACCCGAGCTGTTTCTTGAAAGGAAGCAGCAGAGAGCCAAGAATCAGTTGAAAGAGAAATTTTGGTGATTCCCAAGAAAAGATTGTCTGCTTTTGCTTCTGTTCCCTTACGCTCTTTAATGGCATCATTTGTTTTAAGGAAAGTAGATTTTTCAATTACTTCTCCTGGAAGAAATTCTGTGTCTCCAGGATCAACAATACGCACGCGACTAAACATTTGTTTTACAATAATCTCAATATGTTTATTATTAAGCTTCTGTCCTTGAGAAGCATAAATAAACTGAATTTCTTTTGAAAGATATCGTTTCACTGCATCTTGTCCTTTGTGCTGGAATAATAATTGAAGATCAAGACTTCCTTCAGTTAAGGCATCTCCTGCCATAACCTCATCTTCATTCTTAACATATAAGGTGTAGCCAGGTGGAATGATATATTCACGAACATGCTCAGCTTCCCGAACAAGAAAAAATTCTTTACTAGTTTGTTTAATAACTCCAGATACATCTGTAAAAAATTTCTCCCCATCACGAGTTTCATAGAGTGCATCTCCTGAATGAATTGTCTGACCATCCTCAACTTTTACAATTGAACCTTTTGGAAAAGAAATTGGTTGATCTTCTACATGATGATAGCGAATACGAACAATTTTTTGTCCTGGATGAGAATCAATTATAGCTTTTCCGGTTTCAACTTGAACAATCTCACGAGTTGCTTCTTCAATTTCTACTTTACCTGAAACTTCGGCCATAATTGCTTTGCGCTTTGGAAGACGAGCTTCAAATAATTCTTCTACGCGTGGAAGCCCTTGTGTAATATCTTTTCCAGCCACACCACCAGTGTGAAACGTACGCATCGTAAGCTGAGTTCCTGGCTCACCAATAGATTGAGCAGCAATAATACCAACAGCAGTTCCAAGTTTAACAAGCTTATTATAAGCAAGATCATATCCATAACATTCTTGACAAATACCATTACGTGATTTGCAAGTTAAAACAGATCGAACATGGGCTTCTTCTAATTCTTTTTCTGCAGTTTCAAGTTCGCGAATATGATCTTCGATAATTAATTGATTAGCTTCAACAACCACTTTTTTGGTTCCAGGTTTTTTAATGGGTGATAAAGCCACTCGTCCAAGAATACGAACAAGCAGTGGTTCTCCAATTTCATCTGATTCTTCTTTGGTTAATATAACTCCTTCACGATCTCCACAATCAATTTCTCGAACAACAACATCTTGGGCAACATCAACAAGACGACGAGTTAGATATCCAGCATTTGCTGTTCGAAGAGCGGTGTCACTTAATCCTTTACGAACTCCGTGGCTTGAAATAAAGAACTCAAGCACAGAAAATCCTTCACGAAATGATCCTGTAACTGGTAATTCAATAATATCTCCAGTTGGATTTGAAACAAGTCCTTTCATACCAACCATCTGAGTAAGCTGCCCTAATGTTCCTCGGGCACCAGATTCAATCATCGTATAAACCGTACCAAAAGGAAGCAGAGAAGTCTTGGCTTTTTCAGCAATTTCATCTTTAATTTCACTCCAAACACTAATAATTGAACGGTGACGTTCTGCTTGTGTTAAAAGACCTTGATCAAAATAGGACTGAATTTCTCGCACACGCCCTTCACCTTTTTCAATAAGTACCTTTTTTTCTTCAATAATTGGAAGATCAGTAATACCCCAAGAATAACCTAATTTAGTGGCATAAAAGAACCCAAGATCTTTAATTCGATCAAGAGCTTCGGCTGTTGCTTCTTGTCCATCTACTTCAATGCCATGCCGAATAGCAGCAGCAAGTTCTTTTTTCCCAAGTGGCTGATTCATAAACGGAATACTTTTTGGAAGAACCTCGTTTATAAGTA
>PFWS01000016.1:6761-14029 GCA_002791255.1 Candidatus Uhrbacteria bacterium CG_4_9_14_3_um_filter_36_7 | reverse complement strand
AACAGTTTTAAATGACCTATGTGGATGAATAAAAAAATAGGTTGGATCTCCAGTGATTTGTTGGACTTTTGAACCATCTTGCAAACCAATAAGATCAGAGACACGTAACTTAGGCACAATTGGATCAATAAATGATGATGTGGTTCCGATTGGATAAATAATTTTAAACGCACCGGTTGGTACCAGATTCTGCCAAAAAATCCAAAGAAAAAGCATTAAGGGAAAACAGATAATTATTATTTTAATCAAAAGCCATTTCATAGAAAAACTTAATCTGTTGATCTTTTTTTGATTTGATAAAAAGATTCCTCCCCAAATGTTTTCAAATGTTCAATTTGTAAATCCATGGATTTTAATTTAACTTGATTGAGATATTCAAAATCAGTTGATGGAAAGGTAATCCCGAAATAATAAAGAGGAACATATTCAATAATTTTAGGCATAATGGCATAAGTATTTTCATCTCGTAATGGATAACGAATACGACGGTGTGGAAAAAAAATTTTATCTGATCGATCGGTAATAATAACAGATTCTGGTTCTGTAGAGGATAAAATTTCTGCTCTAATTAGCTCATACTTAGATAATTTTAAATGCATGGGAATAATTCCATCTTGCGGATGAAAAAAAACTAGTGAAAAACTACTTATAAAAAACAAAAGAAAAATAAGAAACGAGATAATGTTTTTTGATAATCTATGTTGTATCAAAGAAAGCACCCAGGTAATCGTAAGAGCCGCAAATGGTGTTGTCATAACAAAAATGGGCAACCAATATCGAATATAAGAATTGGCGATGGTTATTTGAGTTGGATCTGGATTATCATAAATAAATGCATTTCCATAAAATAATGAAAGCCAAATTCCTGTCAAAATAAATCCGACCAAATAAAACCACAACGCGGATTGTTTTTTTAAATCTTCTTTTTTAATAAATTTCCAAAAAATAATTAAGCCAAGAACAACAAAAATACTAATCCACCAAAAAAGCATAAATCCATACCAAATCATATTTTTTCCCAGTGTGCGCCAATGCAAACCTTCTGGAAAAAGAAAACTTTTTATATTATCAAAAGAAGATTTAACAACCGATGGCAAAGATTCTTGAATAAATACAGATGATAGATTTGCTGATATAGGATCAACTGATTGCTGGATATATCCAAATCGTAATGGATTTTGATAGAGTATTTGATTAAATGAAAAAAAAGGGATAAGACCAAAACAAAAACCAATTAAAAAAATAAAAATTGTTTTCCATAAATCTTTTGATCGAAACCACCAAAAGCCCAAAAAAATAAATAAAGCTACCCAAACAAACTCAGAAGTACGTACAAATAAACCTAGAGCTATAAAAAATCCTGCCAAAAAAATATCAATAAATTTAAATCGTTCTTTAAATAATGAGACAAGCGGTCTGGCAACAAAAAAGAAACAACCTATAATCAATAAACTGACAAATAAAACATTGTGCATAAAAATCCGACTAGTGTAATACCACCAAGCCGGATGAAAAAAAAGAAGACAGGCAGACCAAAAAGCAACGTGTGAATTCCACAATCGCCGAATAATTCCATACCAAGCAAATACCCCAAACATGGCAAAAAATGGCGTCAAAAAAAACGTGAGATTATAATTAATAACACGAGTTATTATTCCATAAATAACCGGCAGTCCAACAAAACTTACTGGAAGTAGATATCCCCCTTGTGAAAATATGCTTCGTGGATATAAAACATCTCCTAAAAAAATATTAAGTGGATCAAATGAAGAAAGGGATAGGGTTTGGATGTATTGTCTAAGAAAAAAAACATTGGCAGTTTCATCAGGTGAATTAAAAATATCTATATGGTTATGTAAAAAAAGACTTGAGAGAAAAAAGATAAGTCCCAAGCCGATAAGAAGATACCAATATTTTTTTGTATTATAATCCATACGAAAACAGACTCAAAATAGCAAAAGTAATTGCTAGAGAAAAGGTAGCAACAGAAACATTGATAAATAAATCTGCTCCAGCCCAAATAGCAATCAAAAGAAAAGTAACAGCGGCTACTTGTAAAACCATCTTAGTTTTTCCAAAAATATTAGCTGAAATAATACGTTTGTCTTGTTTACGACGCAAAATAGCTCCTGAAACAATAAGCAGTTCAACCAAAATAATCAATAAAGCAAAATATGGGTTAATGTGTTGAAAGACAATTAACAAAACCGAACCACTAATTAAAATTTTATCAGCTACAGGATCATAAAAGGTTCCCCAATTGGTAATTTGATGACGCACACGAGCCAATGATCCATCAATAGCATCGGTAAAAGCAGTAAAAAGAAAAAAAGGAATCGCCATTGTATAATTCTGTGTAATAAGCAACCAAAATACAATTGGGGTTAAAATAAATCGTAAAATGGTAAAATGATTTGGTAAAATCCAACGAGGAATAAGCGGAAGAATACTATATTTTAAAATATAATCATGGGGATAAGGTTTCTTTGGATCCCGCTGTTCATGTAATTTCTTTTGTAAAAAGTCTTTCAAATTCATGTTATGGTAAAAAATAATATGCTTGCCTCTATTCTTACTTCGCTTAAGTTTAACACGCTTTCAGCGCTTTTTCTAGGGCTTTTTCTTCTCAATCTTTGGGTATTCCATTCACCAATCGCTGGGCTTGGTTTATTTATTTTTTTTATTCTCCTTTATGGAATCCGTTTAGGACAAATCTGTTTCAAACAGATCAATAGTCTTCTGCAAGCAACAATCGGCATTTGGATTCTTTTATCAATGATTATTATTATTGGATCCATAGCCTATTATATTTTTGCTCTTCCTTCGATCCTTATGATCATGCTCGTTTTGTTTGCTTCTGTTTTAATGATCTGGATCAATCATTCCTATGGTTCTAAGATAAATTTTCCGACCAATCATGAAGAGACTCAACTGAATCGTATATCTTCTTACAAATTAAATCGTGTACTCTTTTGGTTTTTTTCCAGCATATTTCTTCTTCTTTTTATTTTTTCCCTGTTCCTTTTACACTCAGGGGCAACCTTTAATGCCATACGATCTCCTTGGGAAACCGTTCCCTCCAGCCTTTTTGTTTTATTTGTCATTATAACTTTTTCTTTTCTTTATATTTCCTTTTATCATCAAAAAAAACAATCAGTTCTTTTTTTTGCTATCCTTATAATTTTTCTTTTTCTTTCCGTAGCTATCTTTGTTTATCCACTCGGTTATGGTTTTGATACATTCATTCATAAGGCTACAGAAAACTATATTGCCGCGCATGGAAGCATCACCCCCAAGCCTTTTTATTACATTGGTCAATATGTGTTTGTCTTATTTGCTCACCATGCTTTTTTTCTTCCTATAACTCTTTTTGACACTCTACTTGTTCCACTTCTTGCAGCTTGTTTTCTCCCATTAGCTTGGTTTTCAGCTTCTAATGCACTGCTTGGAAAAATAAGCTCTGGAATATCAAGCCTCTGGATTCTCTTTTTACTTCCACTAGGCTCTTTTATTGTTACCACCCCCCAAGGACTTGCCAATATTTGGATGATTTTACTTATGCTTTTTGCTATTCCAAAATACATGCATTTATCTATGCCACTGTGGCCATTCTTAATTGGTGGTGTTGCCACAATTATAATCCATCCATTTTCTGGATTACCTATACTCTTTTTTCTTTTACTCCTTTTCTTTTTACAATATATAAAAAATATATCTCTTCAAAAAATAGGTTTATTTTTTACGATTTTACTAGGGAGTATGATTCTTCCCATAAGTTTTTTCCTCAATCAATTTTCATCAAAACAACCCTTAACTATTCATTTTAATTTATCTTCTCTAAATATTTCTTGGGAAAAAATTATCTTGCTTTTTTCCCCACCAAATCATTTCCATCCACTTTTTGATTTTATTTATCTCTTTGAACATAATCGTTGGTTCATTCTCCTGCTGGCAAGTTTTCTTACAATTTTTTGGTATAAAAAAACCCATTGGCAAAAACTTAAACCATTTTTTTTCTTTTTCCTCATGCTTATAGGTAATTATCTTATTTTAAAAATAGCCGTTGATTTTACATTTCTAATTGATTACGAGCGTTCAAACTACACAGATCGTCTAATTCCACTCGCTTTTTTTTCCCTAAGCCCATTTCTTATACTTTTTTCTGAAACATTCCACAGACGACTGATAGCCGTTCCTAAAAGTATTAAATTTTTTAGTCTCTTTCTTTTAACAGCTCTTATAACTAGCGCTTTTTATCTTACCTATCCACGTATGGATATTTATGAAAAAAGTCATGGATATAATGTTAGTCAATCAGATAAAGAAGTAGTGTTATCTATTGAAAATGATGCTGCTTATTTTAATAAAGACTATATAGTTCTTGCTAATCAAAATGTCTCTGCTTCTGCTATTTCAGAACTTGGGTTTAAAAAATATTATGAAGATGTTTTCTTTTACCCTATACCAACAGGTGGAAAACTTTATTCTTATTTTCTCGCTATGAATGAAAATCCTTCTCAAAAAATAGCCAAGGAAGCTTTGGCTCTTGTAAATGCAAAGCGAGTTTATTTTGTGGTAAATGATTATTGGTGGGATTCAACTCGTATAAAAGAACAAGCAAAAACAACTGCTTCCAGTTGGTGGCAAATGGATGAAGTGAGTATTTTTGTCTACGAATAAATATTAAAAATCAGCATCTTCCTCAAAAATTTTTTTATAAATTATCTGTGGATTGGCTCCATGATTTACAATTTCATCTAAACCAAAAAGCAATGGAAGTTTTATCTCTTTTGATCCAATAAGACGCAAAAGAGGAGTAATAGAAACACTTCCACCTCCTCGTTTTTGATCAGCTCCACCCTTTACAAAAGCCTCCCCAACTGCACGATTATTGGAATAGGGACTAAATCCTGTGGCAATAAAATCAGCAAGTCCAGCTGGACCAAGTAAGATATCTGGATTATATCCAAGTGTTTTTAGAATAACCATCATCTCCTCAATAGCCCTTGAAACAAACCATCCTTTATAATTTTGACTAAACAACAAAGCATCAGCTATTCCAAGACCCATAGCATAAATATTCTTAAGAACACCAGCAAGAGCAATTGCATGAACTTCAGTTGATGGTATTAATTTTAGGGATGGATCAAAAATATCTCGAATAGTTTTAAAAAGTTCTTTTTGAGAACAAGCAAGCACGCCAACACCACCACGATCTTGCAAAAGCTCTTCAGCCATCATAGGGCCAATTAACATGGCAAATGCATGAGTTGGGAGTACCTGCTCTAAAATTTCATCCATTGTTTGTGTAGTTTGCTCATCAATCCCTTTTGAAAGACAAACAAGAGAAGTGTTTTTGGAAATCCACGGACGAATCTGGAGTAAAGATGTTCGTAAAGCCCACGAAGGAACACAAAGAAAAATAATTTCTGAGTGAGGAATAATATCCTCAATGGGTTTTTGAGTTATTAATTTTGATGGATCTGTATCATAACATTCAATGGTGTGCTCAGATTTAAGTAAATGTTGAATAGCTTGTCCAATACGCCCCATGCCAATAATAGTGATATACATAAAAAATTCTTTATGAAGAGTAAGATATTACTTAAACAGCTGTACCACCAAATGCATCTAAAAGTCGAGAGAGAGTGGCCTCAGTTTCTAGATCAGCAGATAATTTTTGATAAATCGCCTGGAATCGAATACGTTTACCCATAATCTTTTCCAAAACTTCTTCAATTAAAAGTCCGTGTTTTACTTCATTTAATGTATCCGCATGAAAACGATATTCAAATACTACTTGTAATTCTTCTCCTTGTAATTGTAAAAGCGTTCCCGCTTGAAGAATCAAGGCCACTGAAGCACATGTTTGTTTGAGTTGTTCAATAATGTGTGGCCATTTTTCTTTAATATCTTCAAGTGAAAAAAGGGGGGTTGATGAATTGTTTGATAAATCGTTGGGCAATGAATCATTAGATGATTTGTCTAATTCTTTTTGTTCCTCAGATGAATCTTTGGATATCTCTTCTGATTTTTTTTCTAATCTGTGTTCATCTTGCTTAAGAGAGCCGAATCGAATTAAAACTAATTCAAAAGCAAGTGATGAAATAAAATCGGTCTTCATTTGATGCCTTGCTTCAACCATTTGCTCTAAAAGCAAAACAAGCTCTGAATTACTTTTTTGAAAAGAAAAAGCATTTAATTTCTCCTGAATATCTAAAGGAAATTCATCTGTAATAAATGCTTTGTCTGCTATTTGAATAAATAAAATGCTTCGCAAAATACGGATAAAATCCTCAAGAAAATATTCAAGATCTATTCCTTGATCACGAAAATCATGAATCATTCTAAGACACTCAATGATTCGTCTATTAAAAAAATGATCTGTAAATGTCAGCAACTGTTGAGTATGAACAACGGGTAAGACCAAAGAGGCTTCTTCTATACCAATATGTTTTTTTCCAATTGATAAAATCTGACCAAGAAAACTTTCTGCATCACGCACACATCCTTCTGATTGACGAACAATTTCATAAAGGACAAAATCATCTATTTCTACGGATTCTTGGACAAGAATATCTTTAAGACGTCTAACGAGCGTATCTGCTTTTAAACGCTGAAAATCAAAGCGCTGACATCGACTGATAACGGTTTCTGGAACTTTATGAATCTCTGTGGTTGCTAAGATAAAAATCACATGATCCGGCGGTTCCTCCAGTGTTTTTAAAAGTGCGTTAAATGCTGAAAGCGATAACATGTGAACTTCATCAATAATAAAAACTTTAAAGGTAGATCCTTGAGGATGAAATCTTGTTTGTTCAATAATCTGTTCTCGAATATGATCAACTCCTGTATGAGATGCAGCATCTATCTCAATTACATCAATCGCAGATCCGTCAATAATCGCTTTACATGATAAACAATCATTACACGGTTCACGACGTTTTGGATCAGGTATATGAGCTTTATATGGATGAGATGTGCAGTTAACTGCTTTGGCTAATAATCGAGCCATTGTTGTTTTTCCAATTCCTCGTGAACCTGTAAACAAAAATGCATGGGCTAAATTACCTTGTTCAAGCTCATTTTGAATCGTTTGTTTAATCGGTTCTTGACCAACCATTGTTTTAAATGTTTGTGGACGATATTTTCTATAAATCGTTAACATAGTTTACTTTAGAACTTACGTATTTGGTTTATGGCTTTTTTAAAACATGTTCAACTGCTGCCCAAGTACTTGGTGTATTTTTTGGAACCACAATAACTAC
>PFWS01000016.1:0-6728 GCA_002791255.1 Candidatus Uhrbacteria bacterium CG_4_9_14_3_um_filter_36_7 | reverse complement strand
ACAAGCACTAAGTATTCGGTAAAAAGAATCCTCACAAATAACAACAAAATGATTGCTGGCCTGATCGAATGCAAGCTGCCCAATACGACGTTCACGATCAATAGGACCAATTTGTTTATAAACAAATGAACCATTGGGTGTAATTCTTAACTTTAACAGATCTCCTTCAACTAATCGAGATTTAGAAGCATAATTTTCTGGAATCTGATAAATCTGTCCATCAGCTCCGACCATTGATTCTCCATTAAAAACACCTTCAATAATTTGTCCTGACTCAATTTCTTCTGAATTATCATCAAAATTTGCTAAAGTATCTCTATCATATGTTGATCCAGAATGTGATGGATCAAGTATTTCAATCACTTGTGCAAGGCTGCGCTCAATAGTGCGTAATATTTTTACTACCAATTTTATTTTAGTAAGCTGTTTTTTTGAAGTCAAAGCAATTGCCTCTTCTGGTTCAGGTTCAAAAATAATTTCATTTTCAAAAAAAGGATCCTCAGAATAAGACATAGAGATCATTTTTTACCAAGATGATTCAGAAAACGATGTATTTGGTGGATTTATTGAAACTCCTATTTGTAAGCGCTCAAGAATTTCTGTTTCCACACTTTCTCGATCACGACCATATTTCAATCGACAAAGCTGTTTAATGGCATTTGCTAGTTCTCTATCACCTACTGGTTTTGGATAACTCTTCATCGTAAATGGTTTCGCTTGAGAATTATCAATCACCATTTTGGTATACCAGGTAAATTTATCGGAATTAATTAAATCATAACCAGAAAAAGTTGGAGTATAAACTTTTTCTAAAAGATCCGCATCCTCAGGACCAATACGCGAAACAAGCATTGTTCCAACATTTCCTAAAATAGCATCCCGTACCTGCGTTTTTCCATTTGCCTCAACGAGCTGTCCTAAATATTGATGAGCTAAAGTAAGACATAATCGATATTTACGAGCTTCTGATAAAATAGTAGCAATTGAATCCGTAACATAATTTTGAAACTCATCAATATAAAGATAAAAATCCTTTCGTTCATCCTCAGGCAAATCAGCTCGACTTAAAGCCGCCATTTGTAATTTTGAAACAATAATTAAACCAAGTAGACTTGAATTTACTTCTCCGGTTTTTCCTTTTGAAAGATTTACCAAAAGAATTTTTTGTTTATCCATAACATCTCGCAAATCAAAACTCGAACGTTCTTGTCCAACAATGTTACGCATCATTTCATTTTCAACAAAACGTCCAACTTTTGAAATTAAATAACCAAGTGTCTCTGATTTATGAAAATCACTAGTTTTGGCCATTTCATTTTCCCAATAAGAACGTACAACAGGATCTTTCACTTTAGAAACCCAAAATTTTTGATAAGCATCATCTGAAAACATGCGCGGAATTTCAACAATTGTTCCTGGATGTTTGGGATCTGACATAAGCGTTAACATCACGTTACGCATATTATGTTCAAAAAGTGGTCCAATTACTTCTGCTCCAAAAAGTTTATAAAACACAGCTATCATTTCTTGAACTACAAAATCTTTCAAATTTTGATCCCTGGATTCAAGCATATTGAGTCCCATGGGATATTCAAGATCAGAAGGATCAAAGACAATCACATCATCCACGCGAGTCTTAGGAATATTACCCAAAATATGTTCAACTAAATCACCATGTGGATCAATTACACAAACACCCTCGCCGTGTTCGATATCTTGTGAGATGAGTCCGGAAAGAAATTCGGTCTTTCCAGATCCAGACTTTCCAATCGCGTATAAATGACGTCGTCGATCTTCACGTTTTATATAAATATCTGTGTGCTTGCCTCGATAAACATTATAACCAAGCCGTATTCCACCATCAGAAGCTGTGGGAATATTAGTGGGGACTGGTGCGGTTCTGGCAAGTAACCAATGAATATTAGGTGTTTCTGTACTTGGAAGAGGTAGATGCCATAAACTAGCCACTTCTTCTGTATTACAAACCATTTGATAACGAGAAGAATAGCGACGATAAATAAAATCTTGGATCAAACGCTTTTTTGAACGCGGAATACGCTTTTTAAACGCATTACCAAACTGATAAATATTGTATTGTGAAAATGAACTGATTAAATTTGCAAGAATTTGTTGAGCACGCAATGGTTTTTCGCAAGAAACAACCAAGCGAATATTCACATCCATACCAGCTTTATTTGCTTTTTCTTCAAGTCCTTTAACAGCTTCTTCTTCAAGTGGTGATAATCGATATGTTTCTGGTCGATCTGCATGATCGCCTGTTTTTTTAGACCCAGTAAAAATACTAGACCAACCATCTTTTTTGCCTGTTTTTTTCCCATGAATTGCATCTTCAAGTTTTTGTCCTTGTTGCATATTGCGGGCAATTGAAAGCCCACGCCGACGCCAAGTTTTTTTTGCAGAACGCACAATAAATTGAATGCAAGCCCCTTCCTCATCTTCTAATTTCGAAAGGGTATTTGTAAGCGCATTAAGCGGATCACCATCAAGTTTACGATATGTTTTAATCGGAAAAACAAATGGACGAGTAAAAACTAAATAACTCCCTAAAATAATACCAGTGGGAGAAAAAATATTATAATCTTCAAGTTGCTCAATATGAATATCAGGATAAGAAGAAGAGATTTGCTGCTCCACGTGCATCTGTAAATCAACTGGAACCGCCATATAAAAATAAATTTTTTTATTTATGGCAACCATCTCAAATGATAAATGATCATCACGACCAAAAAACCAAGCACGCCATCCTTTTTGGGCTTTTAATCCTCCAATAGAAGCAAAAAATGTTTCTGCAACGGAAATCATTTCACGTATTTGTTCTGATCCTCCTGTTTTTTCAGCTTCTTCTTTACGACGAAACTTTGGAAGTGAAAGGCGTAAGATAACAAATGGCGGCTGTTTACCAGGTAGGTATGCTTGATAATGAAAAAAAACTCGTATAATAAATAAAATAAGAATAACAAAAAATAAACCAAGTAAAATCCAAATAAGAAGCGTAAACCAAAAAAATACATCTGGTGTAGAAAGGATTGTGGGTGAAGATTCAATCAAAAGATCCGTCTGCATATGAGGTTCTTTCATCACTTTTTTGAGGCGATAATTTTATCGGTTTTAATTTTAGCTTCTTGTTCAAGAAAAAATCGATTCACTCCTGGAATCAATTGTAACCATTGCCGAATGAATGAAAGAATTTTATAAGCATTTATTTTTGTACCTGAAACCAAGGCTCGAATACGAGAAGCGGTTTCTTCTCCTTTTTCTTTAAAAATACGTTGTTCTTGTGGATTCATTTTTAAAAAAAGATCTGTAATATTTTCCTCAAGAATCGATTCAATTTCTTGAGTTAAAGGATCTTTAGTGGTACTAAAAGAACCAACTGGCATGCTACCTATTTGTGCTTTTTTCAAGACTTCTTCTTTAAGAACATCTTTAGATTTCCCCTGCGATGATTCTGGTTGTGTTGGTTCTTTTTTTTCTTTTTCTCTAATCTCTCTTTCTTGTTCAATAGTCTCTTTATTAAAAGTCGACTTTTGAGATGATTCAAAAGAAAAATTTTTTCCCTCCTGCTCACGAGCGGTTTTTCGTAAAAAAGATGCGGTCATAGATATTTTTTATTTTACCACATCTCATTTAAAAACTATGAAGTTTTGGTCCTTTTTCTGTATCTTCAAGCATAAATCCTTTTTTTTGAATTTCTGCCCGCAAAGCATCAGCTAGATGATAATCCTTCATTTTTCGTGCTTGCTCACGTTCATTTATGAGCACTTGAACATCTTGCGGAATCACAAGAGGTTTTGCCACATAATCTATCAAATGAAATCCTAATACTTTATCAAAAAGTAAGAGTGTGCTTGCTTTTTGAGAAGAATTAATAGAGGCATCACCAACAAGTTCCCAAACCATTGCTAATATCTGAGGTATGTTTAAATCATAATCAAGAGCTTGTTCAAACCTCTCTTTATATGAAAGTGATACTTCATCATTTGGAGGATCCCAATCTCGAACCAAATCAAAAAGATGGAATAGAGCATTTTGGGCTGATTGTAAACCCTCAAAAGTAAAGTTTAATTTACTTCGATAATGAGCCTGTAAAACAAAATAACGATAGGCTAATGGATGAATGCCTTTTTTTTCTAAATCATCTAGCGTATAAAGATTTCCAAGTGATTTTGACATTTTTCCGCCATCAACTTGTAAAAAATCCGCGTGCATCCAAAAACGAGCCTCAAGACAACCTTGTGCTCCTTGTGTCTGGGCTATTTCATTTTCATGATGCACAGCAATATGATCAACTCCACCTGTATGAATATCAAATGGAATACCTAAATATTTTTTTGACATGGCCGAACATTCAATATGCCATCCAGGAAATCCCTTTCCCCAAGGAGAATCCCATTCCATTTCGCGTTGTTTATCCGTTGGTGAAAATTTCCAAAGAGCAAAATCAGTTCCAGATCTTTTCTCCCCAATATTAACTCGAATACCTGTTTGTTTTTCCTCGGCTCTTTGTCTTGAAAGCATTCCATAACTTGTAAGTCTTGAGGTATCAAAATAAATACCATCAGAAGTGCGATAGGTAAATCCATTCTGTTCTAAGCTGCGTATCATTTCAACTTGTTCTTTAATATGATCTGTTGCTCGCGGATAAATAGAAGCAGGTAAAATATGCAAACGTCCAAGATCTTCAAAAAAAGAATTTGTATAAAATTGAGCAATCTCATAAGCAGTTTTTCCCTCGCGTCGCATGGCAAGTAACATTTTATCTTCTCCTGCATCTGCATCATCAGTTAAATGCCCAACATCAGTGATATTCATAACAAACACAACATCAAACCCATGATATAAAAATAAACGATGCAAAATATCAGAAAAAATATAAGTGCGGAGATTTCCAACATGAGCAAACCAATAAACTGTTGGTCCACACGAGTACATATGAACTTTTCCCTCCTGAATCGATTCAAAAAGATCTCTATTCCGCGTTAATGTATTATAAAGATAAATTGCCATAGAAAAGCTAGTTTAACAGAAATAAAGTAAATATAAAACAAGGATTTAAAAAGAATCCTTGTTTTATAAAAATAAATTTTTTTATTTTTCTCTTAAATTTAAAGCTTCTAAAAGTTCCTTTTCTTTACGACTGAGCCGTTTGGGCGTAACCACATGAATAAGAACATACTGATCACCACGACTACTGTGTTTACCCGGAACTCCTTTGTGACGCAGACGAAAAGAAGTCTCTGATTGCGTGCCAGGAGGAATTTTTAATTCAACAACTCCGTCTATAGTCTCGATCTCAATCGAATCTCCAAGAGCAGCTTGAGTAAATCCAATAGATACTTCAGAAAAAATATCATAACCCTGACGTTTAAATCGATGATCAGATTTTACATGTATTTTAATAAACAAATCACCGGTGGTTCCAGATTTAATAGCTTCTCCTTCGCCACGTATACGCACAAGCATGCCTTCATCCACTCCTTCTGGAATTTGAACCGAGATTTTTTTTCGTTTTTGTTGCACACCTACACCCAAACAAGTTGAACATCGTTTTTTTGGTATTTCTCCAGATCCCGCACAAGTTTGACAAACGCGTTGTGTTTGAAATTGACCCAATATCGTGCGTTGAATGTTTACCTGTACTCCTTGACCACCACAATCAGTACAAGTGATTACACCAGATCCTGGTTCTGCACCAGTTGCCCCACAACGCTCACAGACAGATGACTTAGTTAATTCAATTTCCTTTTCCACGCCAAAAATAGCTTCATGAAAACTCAAGTCTAAATCTATTTGAATATCTCTACCACGAAATTCTGTTTGGCGTGACCGAGCACTTCTACGTCCGCTTCCAAAACCAAATAAATCCCCAAAAAGATCTCCAAAATCACCAAAATCAACATGCGAAAAATCAAACCCACCAAATCCAGAAGAACCATGAGCAAATCCAGAAGAACCATCAAAAGCAGCAGAACCAAATTGATCGTATTTACGACGTTTTTCTGGATCACTTAAAACTCCATAAGCTTCCCCAATTTCTTTAAATTGTTCAGCATCACCACCTGATTTATCTGGATGATATTTATGAGCAAGTTTTCGAAAAGCCTTTTTGATTTCATCTTGAGAAGCCTGACGTTCGACTCCTAATATTTTATAATAATCTTTTGAAGACATGTAATATAAAGCAAATCAAGACTAATCTTCTTTTTCTTTAAATTCTGCATCAATAGGCTCTTCTTTTTTTGAATCTGAAGAGGAAGTCTTATCTGAATCAGAAGAAGATGAAGTATCTGAATTTGCTTGTGTACTTGCATCTGCTTGCCCTTGATACATTTTAGCCCCTACTTTTTGAGCGATAATAGACAGTTCATCAGCGGCTTTTTTAATAGCCTCATGATCATCACTGTCTTTAACTTTTTTAAGATTTTCAATTTTTTCTTCAACCTCTTTACGTTCCTCAGCTGTTATTTTATCTCCTGCTTCTTTGAGCATTTTTTCAGAAGTATAAATCATTGTATCAGCAATATTTTGATGTTCAATACGCTCTTTCTTTTTCTGATCTTCAGAGGCATGAAGTTCTGCATCTTTTTTCATTTTTTCAATTTCTTCCTTGGAAAGTCCAGTTGAAGCTGTAATGGTAATTTGTTGGCTTTTTCCCGTGGCTTTATCTGTAGCAGAAACATTCAAAATACCATTGGCATCAATATCAA
>PFWS01000020.1:4660-18716 GCA_002791255.1 Candidatus Uhrbacteria bacterium CG_4_9_14_3_um_filter_36_7 | reverse complement strand
AATTTCAAACAAAAAATTCACCATAAGTGAATACTGTTTTTGTTTATCTTAAAAATAATCTATTTTTGAGTTTCGTAATTCAAAGCTACAAGTGCTTTGACGATGACGAGTAACAAATTTCTTACACACTCCACATCTGCTGCACCAATCATCTCTTACCCCTTTACTTAATGGTCTCTCCCTAAAAAAAGCCCATTTGCTTTGTTGTTAGAGAAAAACCAAAAAACTCCAGCCTCCCACTTCTGCCCCCGCCATATCCTCCATCTGGAGCTTGTTAAAGTATACAGAAATTATAAAATTCTGCAAAAATATGAAACATCAATCAAAAAAACATTGACACTCTCTTATTTGAATTTTATAGTAAAAATTGATGGTATTTATTAAGTATTTTAAAAAAACTTATGCCAAATATTAATTTAAACAATTCAAGTAAAGATGAACTAAAAAAATTAAATATTATTGAAGAAAATCTTGTTGATGAACTAATCCAATATCGGGAAGAACATGGTAAATTTAAAAACTGGGGTGATGTTATAAAAATACCAAATTTTTCCCAAGAAATAGTCGATAAACTTCGTCAAAATGGGGCAACAATTGAGTAATCCCATGAACTTTACCTAAATAATTATAAAAAATACAACCAGAATGGTTGTATTTTTTATTTAAACCATTATGCTTTTTCATTCGTCTTTTTCCAAAGAATGTGGTACAACCTTATACGTCTATTTAGACACGTATTTTATTTATTCATTCTTAAGAACATATGTTTCAAAGAAAAGCTTCGAAAAGTTGGGGACAAGGTAGAAGAGAAGGATTTAATCATGGTGGTGGCGATAGGCCTAGACCAAGGCTATTTCAAGCTGTTTGTGATCAATGTGAAAGCCCATGTCAAGTTCCTTTTAGACCAAGTGGTCAAAAACCTGTTTTATGTAGTAATTGTTTTGAAAAACAAGATAATCGTCATTCTGGCGGCTCTAATTTTGAACAATCACGTCATTTTAAAAATACTTCCCACGAGTATTCTTCTCCATCAAAAAATCAGGATGAAATGATAAAACAGCTTAAAACACTTAACACAAAAATGGATCAACTTCTTGAAATCATGGGTAACCAATCTGAAAAAGAAGAAATATAAATTTAGTTATTCTATATACTCTTGATGCCTTAGTTGCTGCTTCCACATGGCTGCATAAATGCCATTTTTTTCTAATAGCGATTCATGTGTGCCATCTTCTACAAGTTTCCCGTGTTCAATAACAATAATTCTATCCATATTTGATAGAGTACTAAGCCGATGTGCCACAACAATAGCGGTCTTGTCTTTTAAAATTTGAGCAAATGAATCTTTGATAATTTGTTCACTTTCACTATCAAGCGCACTTGTTGCCTCATCTAGAATGATGATTGGTGAGTTTTGGAGCATGGCTCTGGCAATAGCAATTCGCTGTTTCTGACCACCACTTAATTTAACACCATGCTCCCCAACAATACTATCAATGGATTCTGGTAACCGTCGAACAAAATTTAATGCATGCGCTGCCTCCAAAGCATTAATAATATCCTGCTCGGTTGCATTTGGATGTGATAACAAAATGTTCTCTTTAATAGATGTATGAAACAAAATAGGCTCTTGAGGAACATAAGCAATATTGCTACGCAAATCAGATTGTTTTACTCTTCGTATATCTGTACCATCGATAAGAATACTTCCTTTATCAACATCGTCAAACCTTAACAATAATTTAGTAAGAGTACTCTTACCAGCCCCACTAAGCCCAACCACTCCTAGCTTTTGTCCACTTGGGATATACAGTGAAAAATCATCAAAAACATTACAGTCGTTTAGTTTTTTATGATAAGTGAAAGAAATATTTTTAAGCTTAATTTCACCACAAACATTCTCAAAAGGTATTGGTGATATAGGATCTTTTATATTATTTTCACGATTCAAAATTTCAAATGCTGGAACTATCTTATCAACAAGATCATCATGATTATCAAGGTCTTCAGAAAGTGAATAAATACCAGTAAGGATTGTTCCTGCATACGTTACAACAAGTACAACACCTGTAATTTCTATATAACCACCGTTCATTCTTTGAATAACAAGCCATAAAAGTGCCATAAAGAAAAACACTGTGATAATTTCCCTAACAGCAATTAATTTTGTTTGAACAATGTATTTCTTAGTAAATACTTGAGATTCATCAAACGCATCTTTTTTAACTCGCTCAGCATAAATTTCTTCTTTAGCAGATGAACGAACTGCAAGAATATTTGAAATAACATCTGCAATCCTTCCTGAATTTAATTTATATAGTTCCCTTGATTGTGTTCTAAATGGAGCAATAGCATGAGATGCCCAAATTAGATAAATTGCCTGCACTATACTTAGTGCCAATGCTATTACACCAAGCAAAAGATCAATCCAAAAAATTATAATAAGCGGAAAAAGAATGCTTAATATCGTAGTTGTATATCTATCTCTGAGTGTTCTAACTAAAGATACACAACCATCAACATATTGACGTGTAGCAGCTGTAAGATATCCAGCTAAATTAGAATGAAAATATTCTAAGTCAGCAGCTATAAGACGCGAAAAATAAGTTTCTGTAGATTCACGGTAAACTTTATTTTCACCGAGTATGCCTATGTACTTAATAATTGGTGTAAAAATTCCTAATGTCAAAGAAAAAATAACAAACAGGAAAACAGCTTGATACGCACCCTCAAAATCTTGTGCGGAAAGTCTTGCAATAATTAAACTTGCCGCAATTGGCAAAAATATAAGCTTACAAACCCTTCCAAGTATTTGTAATATAAAAGAAATTTGTACTTTATGAGATTTGCCATAAGTTCCCCACAAATGTTTATATACAGCTTTATATTTTTTAAATTCATTCAACATAAGTGATTATATTGCCTGAAAACCAATTTAATTCCAAAAGATAAAAACTGTATTACAATAAAATAATAAAATCAATTAAACCAAAAGCCTCAACTATAGTCGAGGCTTTTAGTAATCTGATAAATACTAGTAATACTAGGTTTATTACATTCCATTAGTAAGCTCATAAAGACCCATAAGATTATCTTCCGTATCTTTAAACATGGCTATCCATCCCATAGCAGGAGCAATTTCTGTTTTTGGCATCACAATAGTTCCTCCATTAATCGATATATCTTGAAGCATTTGTTCAATAGAATCAACTTGGATGTAATTTGTAAAAACATGACCTGGATTTACGCGTTTCATAAGCCCTCCATTGATTGTTCCTGGTTTGGTCGGCATTTTCTTATCATCGACTTCTGTGGTAATAACGACATAATATGGATTACCTTCTGTTGAAGCTTCAGATGGCATATCAAATTTGTTAATCTGCCAACCAAAAGTTTTTGTATAAAACTCAATAGCACGATCAATATCATCAGCGGGTATTTCAAAGTGAACAATAGGATTTATCATAAAATAAATATAAAATTATTTATTAGCTCGCCTAATAAGCATAGCTCGCACTGAAGTGCTTAGCAACCTAAATTTTTTCAATTATTTTTAAAAGTCTAACGATAATCTAAGCTTAGATGCCGTGTCTGCGAAGCTCTTTCTTAATATCTAAATAATCGGGAAGAGCCTTTTGCACGAGCTCCCAAAATTTCTTTGAATGATTAAATTCTTTTAAGTGGCACATTTCATGCACAATTATATAATCCTGAAGTTTCTCAGGTAAAAATAAAATTTTATAATTTAGATTAAGATTTTGTTTACACGAACAACTACCCCAACGAGTCTTTTGATTTTTAATAAAGATTTTATTGAAAGAAAAACCATATATCTTATTATAAAATCTAACCCGCTTCTGCACGAAATCAAGAGCTTTATCCTTGTTTTCTAAATAATCATTATGTGAAAAAGTGCGGATTACTTTACTATCTATATTTTTAAAAAACTTAATTTTATCCCAAACCCATTGCTTTTTTTCAGTAATAAATTTTTCAATAAGAGACTGTTCTATGCCAAAAGGACCTGTAACAACAACACTGCCATCACAGTACACTGCAAGACGCATTCTTTTCGCTCTTTTACTCCTTTTGAGTTTATAAAAAATTTTTTTCATATCCTTTACCTCATATTCTTTTAACTTAAAAAACTCATTAATTTTTATGCAACCATAGTAGCACATTGGGTTCTGGAGCCCACTATGCAGTAGAACTTTTTCTCACTTCTACTCTTAGTTTCACTCTTTGCAGATTTAGTAATGTAGTTTAGTATCTGGAAAGCATGTTATGATCAATTTTTATTATGTCTCAACATTATCAAATTCTTCGATTCGATGAGGTTTCCTTTGCCTACGATTCCAATAAACCAATTCTTAATGAAGCTAGCTTTTCGCTAAGAGATACAGCAAAATTCACCCTGATGGGTCAAAATGGTGCTGGGAAAAGCACTATTTTTAAACTCATTACCGGAGAAAAAAAGCCTGATAAAGGACAAGTTTATTTTTCGCAAGAGTTACGAGTAGCAATTGCAAAACAAGTCATGGAGCGTGAATATCTTACACAAACGGTTCGTTCCTATTTC
This sequence comes from Candidatus Uhrbacteria bacterium CG_4_9_14_3_um_filter_36_7, assembly GCA_002791255.1. Lineage (GTDB taxonomy): Bacteria > Patescibacteriota > Patescibacteriia > UBA9934 > GWF2-40-263 > UM-FILTER-36-7. The sequence continues at coordinate 14,137 of PFWS01000020.1, read as the reverse complement.
GCGCATGCCTTTGAAATAGTACCAACAAACCTTGATAAGCACATTGCGGATGTGTTTGAAGTAGTGAACTTCTCTCCTTCCCTGGATACAATTATCGGTGATTTATCTGGTGGTCAACAGGCGCGGCTCTTATTAGCCTTTGCACTTATTCAAGAACCAGACATTCTTTTATTAGATGAACCTACTAATAATTTAGATCAAGAAGGGATTGATCATTTATTGGTTTTTCTTATTATGTATCCAAAAACCGTTCTTGTGATCTCACACGACGCAGAATTTTTGAATGCATTTACAGAAGGAGTTTTGCATCTTGACGTTTATACAGGGAAAATCGAAAAATACGATGGAAACTATACGGATGTGGTGGAAGAAATCGCTGCACGGGTTGAAAAAGATCGAGCTAGAAATGCACAGCTACTTAAAACCATTCAAGACCGCAAGGACAAAATTAATTTCTTTGCTCATAAGGGAGGAAAAATGCGTAAACTTGCCAGTAAACTTCGTGATGAGGTGGAGGAAGCAGAAGAGAATATGACCAGTGTACGTCAGGACGATAAAACGATTCGCCCATTTACTATTCCAGCCAAACCTTTCAATGATGTAGTACTAGAAATTAAGGCAGTCAAAGTGATTAAGAACCAAGAAGCTAAAGAAGTAAATGTTTCTTTGTCATTAAGAACTAATACACATTTACTTGTGAAAGGTCCTAATGGTATTGGAAAATCCACGCTTTTACGTACTCTTGCAGAAAAAACAAACAAAAAAGCAAAGATTCATCAAGAAGTAAATGTTGCCTATTATAAACAAGACTTTTCAGGACTCAATTTTGAACAGAGCGCGTATGAATCTTTAGCAGCAATGATGGATCCGCTAGACGATCAAGTACTTCGTCATACAGCAGCAAAATTTCTTTTTACTGGAGATACTTTAGCGACAAAAGTCGGCGCTCTTTCAGAAGGACAAAAAGGACTTTTAGCTTTTGCGCGATTTGTCTTGCAAGAGCCAAATTTGCTTATTGTGGACGAACCGACAAATCACATTAATTTTCGCCATCTCCCTATTATTGCTAATGCATTAAATACCTATAAAGGATGTTTGATTGTTGTTAGTCATGCACAAGATTTCGTTGAACAAATTCGTATTGATAACATTCTTGAACTAGATCGATTGATTAAATAATTATCCTTCTTGATCACATTAATAAACTCATACGATCAGATAAAATTATTTCGTGCTAAAACTCACCATTATTTGCAGGACGGTGGATTAAAACACAAGATTAAACAAATACCCAATAATAATAATTCCAACGGTAACTACTCCGAAGAACAAAGCGAGCAGTTGCCACTTGAGAACTTTTTTTAAAATCATGGCTTCGGGCAAAGATAAACCGACCACACCCATCATAAAAACTAGAGCGGTGCCTAGCGGCACACCTTTGGCAACGAGCACTTGAATGATAGGAATAACCCCTGTGGCATTGCAATACATGGGCACAGCCATAATCACGGCGAGCGGCACACCAAATGCTCCTGCATTATCAATATACTTTTCAAAGAATCCTTGAGGTACAAAACCATGAATAAGCGCGCCGATTGCTATTCCTGCCACAATATAAACGGCGACTTTCTTAGTAATACTAAACGCTTCTTTTGAAATCAAAATAACAATTTTTTTCCAAGCCAGATGTTCTTTTGTCTGTTTATTCATTTTGTCCGATTTTATTTTCCAGACAAAATCCTCAACATATTTCTCCAGCTTCATTTTTCCCAAAATAAAACCTCCAACCATGCCGATAATAATTCCAGCTAGAACATAGAACCCTGTCACTTTCCAACCGAAAATACTGATAAACATTGCTACAGCTGCTTCGTTGACCAGTGGAGAGGTGATCAGAAATGCAAAAGTGACTCCAAGTGGAATGCGTGCTTGTAGAAAACCAACAAAAAGCGGAATGGATGAGCAGGTACAAAACGGAGTGAGCGCTCCAAAAACCGTAGCCAAGAAATAATCAAGGCCATAAAATTTATGTCTGGTTAAAAAATCGCGCAGTTTTTCAATCGGCAGATAAAACCGCACTAAGCTCATGATGTGCGTGATAACAATCATTAGTGCAAAAATTTTAAGCGCATCGTAAATGAAAAACTCCAAAACACCTCCAAAGTTTGATCCTTCTCTAAACACCACATTTAATCCTAAAAATGTATAAAATTTTTTTATAATTATCCAAACATCAACCATTCTGGCTTAAATAAAAGCAATAAACCGATTATTACCATAGCTATTCCTCCTATCAAATGAGAGATATGGCTATATTTATCGGAAACTCCCGTTATCTTCAATGTGATCATGGCTGTAAAGAAAACAAAAAGGTCATCAAGCAAAAAGATAAAAATATAAAATAAAAGATAGGCGTAATACTGCCAAACAGAAAGTTCGCTTAAAGTCAGAATTTGCGTATAAACCGCAGGCAGTCCAGCTGAACAGATTAGTTCAACAAGATTAACAGCAAAGGCTAATAAAATAATTCCAACAAGAGCGATAAGTAAATGTTTCTCGTGAGTAAGCTGTCTTAATTTTTCAAAAACTTTCTGTCGTTTTTCGCCACCAGTAACAGTACATCCGGCATGCGGATTGAAAAAATACTTTTTGAGGTAATAACTGCCGCCACCCAAAGCTACTAGGCCAATGATAATTCTCACCCAAAGGATAAATCCGATAAAAAGAAGTAGGTTCAGCCATGCAGACAAAAAAAGGAAATAGACTAAAGCTGATGAAAAGATAAAGGCGATACCCAAAATCCACATCCTGCGGCGGTTCTGCATGCCCAGCAGTAAACTGATCAGGAAAAGAAGCGTCCACATAGCACAGGGATTAAAACCATCTAAAGCAGCGATGATTACTGTAAGCAAAGGTAAAGAGATGTCTTTAGTCTTAAGTTCACCCATTATCGGTAAGGTAAGAGTTTCGGGAAGTTCAGAGACTTTTACAGAATCTTTTTTTATTTCTGTACTTGAGCTATTTATTTCTACTCCCACATCGCGGGATGAATTACTAATCGCGTAATTAATAGCTTCTTCAATTTGCACACCCGTGCTTTTTTCGTCCATCCAGCCAATAGCATAATACTCACCAACAACGGTAAACGGTATTCCACTAACATTAGCGTTCAGTTTTTTGCCGAATTCTATCATTAGGTTGCGATTTTCGGTATTACCCCAAATTTCATAATCATACACTTTAAGCTCGGGATACTTTTCTTCCATCTTATCCAAAAATGGTTTTTCTTTAGCACAATGAGGACAACCCTCGCCCCAAAAGAAATATAAATTAACCGTTTTTTCCGTATCTAAAATATTTTGTGCTTGCGCTGAAAAAATTACAAATAAAGACAAAGCGACAGCCAAAAATGAAATAATTATTTTTTTCATAGCTATCTATCTTTATTCTCATCAACTATTTTCGAAAGCTCATCGATCGATCGCTCACCATGCAGACGCATAAATTCTTTACATTCTTTATCCAAAAAAATAAAAGTTGGAAGGCCTTTGGTCTTGTCTTGCGCGTCTTTATCTACACCCCACTTTTTAGCAACATCAGCATTTTGATCAAAATCGTACATCTCATTTTTAAGCCATGGTCTAGCTTCTTCAATTTCCGCCCAACGCGGTTTCATTATCGGACAAAGTGGACACCACAGAGCTCCAAATTTGAGCACTTTCATAAAAGTAGGATTAAAAAATTGGTTTATAAAAATTAACAATTCCCTCCGCAGGAACAATTGCAATAATCATTTGATGGTTTGTATTCTACTGCAATTAATCCGGCACGCACAATAAGGTCTTCAGGAATTTCTTCATATATTATTCCTTCAAATTCTAATGTTCTACATTCGTTGTCTGCGCAAACCTCACAGCATTGGCTCTTTCCCGCAGTTGCCCCTAACCAGTCTTCAAGAGTTTTTTCGTTAATGGTAATTTCATTTGATTTCAGAGGATTCTTTTCAAAATCCGACTTGATGATTTCAATTTTTTTCAATTCAATAATTTTCTCGACTGAAACAAGAATTTCGGAAAGTTTTTTGACTGCACGTTCAACAGATGTTTCGGTCACATGACATCGAGGACATGTTTCACCGTTTTCGATTACCAAACGACGCCAAACAATACGAAGATCGGGAATTTTATTGGCTTTCAAAAGAGCACTTTCAATCTCATCGTTGTTTGGCACTTTACCAGCGGCTACGATCTTACCGTCAATCGCAAAAACAGGGCTACTCATGGCTCCGAGCTTCACAATTTCTCCAATATCAGTGGAATATTCCACCTCAGTGTCCATACCGATCTTAGCAACAACATCCTGCACATTTTTATAAAGCGTCTTGCAAGTGGGGCAACCAGAACCCAAAACTTGAATTTTCATAGATCTGAATAATTTATTAATAACGTTCATTGATAGGCATCAATTTTACGTCGTTTACCAAATCACCAAAAACTTCACTAGATTTCATATCATTACCATCACAGTCTTCAAGACGAATAACGAGTGCTTCGAAGTTCTTTTGTTTCTGCAAGACGAATAAAACAGGAACCTTTATAGCAGTATTTCTCAACGCCACAGTCATCATCTTTTGTACATTCTGCAGGAGGAGCAACACATTTACTGTTATCACAGACAAAATCTCCATTACACGGAACTGTGTCACTACATTTTACGTTGTCATTTTCATAAACGACGGATTCAAAGGATGATTGATCAATCAATTGACTGGCTGATTTTACAAAAGAAAAAACACTCAAAACAATAGCTATGATTGATAGTACTATTGATATTACTAGTAGCAGCATTGGGTATTTTGACAAACCCGAGCTTTGAGCAATCTTATTATCCATAATTGTAATATTTTCGGTCCGATACTCCTTATCGATTAATCTCAGGAATGTAAATTTTTCACCGTACTGATTAAGAATTTTATCATGTACTACAGAAAACTGTTCAACTTGGTCATGAGGCAACACTATATAGTCGACAAGATTGAGACATGATTGATCCGTCAAAACGAAATCTTTTGACAACTCTGCGAGATCTTCGGTCACAAACGGCTCGACCGTCGGACCAGCGAAGATCGACCCCGCACTTGAACCAATATACATCTTTCCTTCCTTAAGAAGTTTTCTGACTACGGATGGAAAACCCGTGAGATGGGCTTGTTCGACAAGATAAGTTGTATTGCCACCAGCAACAAAAATAATATCGTGGCGGGATAGTTCTTTTTCGAGTGAGTGCGCTGTCACACCCTTTAGATCGACATCTGTGACGCTGTATCCCAACTCAATGAGAGCTTTTCTATCCGCGTCAATCCATGGTCGCTCCAAATACGGATCACCAGCTGTTGGAATGAAAGAAACTGATGCTGTTTTTGGTAGTAGAGCTTTTTCTCGAAGCTCTTGGGCAACATTATTAAAACTCGAGGTAAGAATGACATTCTGTTTTATGACATTAGTCATTATCAACCACAATGTTTCTTGCGGTGTTTGTGCCTCAGTGTCGATAATGGTTCCGTAGTCAAACGCGGAAACGAACATGTGTACCGCCCGCGTAGCATCTTCACCATAAGGCTTCGATCTTGCTGCGTCTCGAGCAATACAGACCTCAACAGAGGCTTTAAGGGTAAATACTATTACATCCTTCCCTAGGAAATGAACAAGCTGGTCGATCTGCTCCCTATGATAAAAATTTCCATCGACAACAACCGATTTTCCATCATTATGAGCGTGTTTGGCTTCTTTCCAAATAATCTCGTTTGCCTTGAGAAAATTACTAAGTGGAATGCCTGCACCTTCAACCACCTTATCTAGACCGTTTTGATCAAGAATTTCATCAACTGAAATATAAATACCACCGATTTTTTCGGCTACTGCTTTTGCGATCGTGCTTTTCCCAACACCGAGGGGGCCCCGAATAATGATGTTTTTCATGATGCAAAATGTACCTTAATTTCAAACATAAATCCATTACACATAATTTATCAAATTTTAATTTCAATATATTGACTATCAACTATTCTGTATAAATAATTTTAAACCCTGCATCAATAGCTTGTTGTTTATTCTTATGGTGATTTTTAATTAATACATCTGCTTGCCATGCATCTAAACCTGTGGAGTCAGTTTTTTTCCAAAAATCGTTTTCGAAGTTGTTCATCTGAAATATCAAGAAAATATTTTTTTCAAAAAATGGAACAAAGTACAGTTTTGTTAGTTTTATGATTTCTCCATTCTCCAACACCAGGAATATAATCAGCATCAAAAACACTTTTTACACCTCCAATCTTTAACTGATTAACAAGATATGTTTTACCTGTACCTGACGTTCCTATAATAAGTGTATTAATTTTTCCTTGAGACATACTAGATCGATTATAACACCTTAATACTAATGTTTTTTGTTAACTCGCCCTTCTCGCTGACTTTCGAGCGTTTGATTGGATAAAAGAATAAAAATATCCGATGGTTATGGCCGATCAGAAAAAACTCCTGTCCAAACACAAAAACATTTAGATCCGTCGAAATGATAAGTCATATTTTCCGACTATCGTATGCCCAGTGGAGCACTGCTTGTCTTTGCGTAGGCCGGCAAGTTAAATCTTTCGACCGGCAATTCTTTTTTATCTGTGATATGTGCCTGCCAATAGCTTTCCAGCGCTTGATCTGCCGTTCGTCCTCGCCAGCAAGCCGTCTGCCCATGTAGTAACGGCAATACCACTGAAACCAGCCACGAGGATCATGTTTTTCATTGATCCAACCTTTCTTAATCCAGATTTTGAGCGACTGGCTGGCATGTTTGTGAAAGTAGTTCAGCGTATCATCGTGATATTCGGGTGAAAGCTTGGCGCGCGTAAACCAATCTTTTGGAAATTCCTTTTTGCAATCGGTCATGTACTTGCCGCCAAAGACGCCGAGAGCGAGCATCTGTTTTGGCGTAAGCTCGGGTTTAAAATCCGGATGAAAATTCCGTCCCACCGGTTCGGTAAGCTCGTACTTATACCCATTTTGAAATTTGTCGCTGACTTTTACGATTTTCTTTTTCATACATTAACGATTAAGCAAATAGACGACGAGCAAAGCCAGACCGCCCCACCAACCGACATCGGAGACTATCAAGCTCACCATGATTTTGTTCTGCCAAGACTGTGGAAGTAATTCTCCGGATTTACCTTCCTTTTCTCGTTTCAGTAAAAATGGACTAACTTTGAACGAGAGAAAATAACCATTGAGAATGAGCGCGATGACAATGACGGCATGAATGAGGGGAATCCCGGCAAGACTCTCCATGCGGTAAAAAATCAGACCGCCAATAATGGTAAGAAAAATTCCAGCCCAAATCATGGGCTTGGTAACTTTATGCGTCCGCGTCGTAGCTTCGGTCCAATACGATGATTTTCGTCCAAGAAAGCCGTGGATATCAATGACCGTTACTGCGCCAAGACCGATCACAAAACCGGCGATAAATAAAAACAGTCCGATTGTATCGAGCAGGTTAATTGAGAACATAAATTGAATAATTTAAATACATGGCAAAGCTAACCCATGTGATGTAGGGCACCAAGAGCCAGGCAGCCGGTTTGGAGATTTTATAAAACGCGATGATAGTGGCAAGAATGGCGAGCAAGAGGAATATGATTTCAATAAAAGCACCGCCTGGGCTGTGCAGACCAAAAAAAATAATTGACCAAAATGTGTTTAAAACCATTTGAATCCCAAAAGCGGAGTAGGCCAGGCGTTTGCTTTTTCCGCTATTATCCTTCCAGACAAGATAGAGCGCGTAGCCCATCAAAATAAATAGTGTTGTCCAAACCGGACCGAATATCCACGCTGGCGGATTCAATGAGTGTTTTACCAGAACCGGATACCAATCTTTCACTGAACCAACCGTAAAAAAACTCCCGATTCCTCCGGCCAGCTGCGGGATAAGAAGAGAGATAAGAAGTTTGAATGTTTTTTTCATGATTATTTTAACGTTATTAAAATAGCGCCAAAAACCATTATGATCGCGCCTACGGAAGTCTGCCAAGTAAGTTTTTCTCCCAGAAAAATCGCCGCCAGAAAAATAACAAATACCAAACTCAACCTGTCTATGGCCGCTACTTTGCTGGCTGCCCCATCTTTAAGCGCATAAAAATAAAAGAGCCATGAAATAGCTCCCGCGATACCCGCTAAAATGATCAACAGCCATTCTTTTTGACTGAAAGATGAAAAGCTAAAACCTTGAAATTTTTTCAAACTAAGCGCGGTTAAAACTAAAAATCCGGCCATTATAACGGAACGGACGGTTGTCGCTAAAGTGGAATCAATATTTTTCAAACCCATTTTGGCCAATATCGCCACCAGAGCCGCCGCAATGGCTGATACAAAGACATAGAGTAACCACATAGTACATATATATTGTAACATTTCCTCCCCCAATAGTTATTACTCCGGTCTATTTTCTCATCAGATTTTTCAACCCCCAAAAGCAACTGTCAATTACGACCATTTTTTAGAAATGTTATTTTATTTCTCTTCGACAAATTTTAACGAGATCGAATTCACACAATGACGAATATTTTTGTCGGTCAAATGCTCTCCTTTAAACACATGACCCAAATGCCCACCGCACCGAGCACAGGTAATTTCCGTCCGGATCCCGTCGGCATCAAAGGTGTGCTTGACTGCGCCGGGCATTTCATCATCAAAGCTTGGCCAACCGCACGTGCTTTCAAATTTATCCTTCGAATTATACAGTGGCGCATTACATTGGCGGCACACATACACGCCATGAGCGGTATTGTTCACATACTCGCCCACAAAAGGCGCTTCTGTGCCCTTGTCGATCATTACCCGTTTTTCCTTGGCAGTTAGTTTGTTTAATTTCATGGATTTATTCTACCATTATTATTTTAAGTCGACCCTTTTTATTTTATTAGATTCCAGTTATCCAAAAAATATTCCATTTTGTGATCCATATTTCCGAGATACACTTTTTCATCTCTAAATTTAATATTCACGCGATAGCGTTTTCCGTGTCCGACTTCCAAAATTGCTTTTTCGTGGACTTTCTTTTCAACTTCGTGAAATGGCAAAATCAAAAAATTGTTTTTCTTCTCGCCGTGCAAAACAAAAATATAGAAAATGTTGCCGTTGCTGTGGCGTTCAAAAGAAACTTTGCGAATATCAAAAACATAAGTATCAAAACGATTGAGATTTGAAGTTTTGACCTGTATTCCAAACAATTGATTTTCTTTGACCGCCACAATATCCATTCCCACATCTACGCTCATAATGCTGGCGTTAAAGCCACGAAAAAGCAGTTCCGAACAAACTAAATGCTCGCCAGCTTTTCCGGTAAATCCTCCGGCAATCACAATTTTTTCTTCTTCCTCTTTCTCCGCTTTAATAATTTTTGGTGTTTCCTTGATTTCTTTTTTGTTCGGATTAA
>PFWS01000020.1:0-4644 GCA_002791255.1 Candidatus Uhrbacteria bacterium CG_4_9_14_3_um_filter_36_7 | reverse complement strand
GCGGTTCTCATAAAATCCGACCCTTCACCTTTGTTTTTGATATCAACCACAATTTGTGCGTTCATCGTCGCTTCCGGTGTCGCACCTTCCGTTTCCAACATGCCAGACTCCAAAGCCAGCCGAGTTATTTCGGTATAGTGCAAAGGCGTTTTGACCTTTTTTAATATTTCAATTGCTGATTGTTTGAAGGTGTTCATATTTTTCCTTGATACATAAATTTATTCCCAGCTTTTCGACCTCACTCTCAATCCATTTTTCTGCTTCTTTTTCGTCTTTTTCTATTGCTATTTCCACGCCTTGCTTGGCGATTTCAAGCAGGGATTTTGATAATTTTCTATCGTTAAACGTTTTTTCAATCAATTCTTTGATTTCCTTTTGTTTATCTTCTTTCAAAATAGGAATTAGTGTCGCTTTCACCTGATCCGGTCTCCAATGATTGATGATTGATCCTCCAGCGTCGCGCTCAATTTGTTTTTGACCGATTACGGAATTTAAAACAAGCGTCAAATACTCCGGCAATATCTGTTTGACATCCATTATTAACCTTAAAATTCCTCCGGACACAATCATTTTTTGCGTTTCCTCGTTCAAAAAATAAGCCATACCGGGCGTTGCGTCCTTTGAAAGTAAAATTTCACCTTTCTTTGGCTGATGTGTTTTTAATTCCTCGTACAATTCTTCGGATATAAATTGTTGATTGTTGGTAGAAAGCTCAAATTTTGAAAGATTACTCACGCGAACAAAAGGCACGCCATTTTCTTGATATGCTTCGCTTCCAGGCTCAACACTCTTTTTGATTTTCACCAAATTACCCAATTCATCGAATCCGCCCTCATATTTTTTCACCGCTTCAATAATTTCTTCGTATTTTGGCTGAAAATACTCCGCGTCTATTCGCTCCGCTTTTTGTGTATCGGAGAAGTTTTTGACAAAAGCTAAAGTATGCTTTGGCTTCCAATCCAAAAGCCCCAGTTCGGAAAGAAGTAATTGCTCGGCTTGGAAGTAAAGGGATTTAGAATTCTCAATAAATTTAAAAGATTGTTTGTACAAATCCGTCGTAATATCAATAATTTTTTCATCAATGACGGGTATTAATAGTTAACAAAAGTATTGAAAAATCTATCGAAAAGCAGAGTCTTAATCAAAATTACTTTAAGTAACATGAACTTTTATTAATAAGACAGTTGGTGTAATCTTTTTAAAATTCTTAAAATTTTCTATGTCTATTTTTTCTAAAATTATTTTTATTTGTTTTCTTATTTTTTTACTTGGTTCTGGGTGTCAGGCACCAAACACTAATATCCAAGATCAAGATCAAGACAGATATAGTGTTTCTCAAGGAGACTGTAAAGACAATGATCCAAGTGTTTATCCGTCAGCACCTGAGATTATAGATAATAAAGACAATGATTGTGATGGACAAGTGGATGAAACAGCGGGTTTGGGTTCAGAACAGGCTGAAGATTCTGTTGATGAGCAATCAAATGATTCAGAAAATCAAGCTCAGCAAGACGAAGAACAACAGACTTCATCAGGTAATGAATCTAGTAGTTCGCAAGACTATGGAGATTATTATGATCCAACCATGGACGGTTGGTTAGTTGATATAGACGGAGATGGCTGGTTCGCTTCAGAAGATTGTAATGATACTGATCCAGACATGCATCCATACGCACAAGAAATTGCTTGCAATCCGGTTGATGAAAATTGTGACGGAGTTTATGCTTTTCCAGCTGGAGGAGATATGATTTTTGGTAGTGAAGATTATGGTATGCGTATCACTTGTGGAGAATATTTACGTCAATGTGGTCGAGCTGATTTGCATAATATGGTTTCTTTTGTGAAATATTATGACGGGGTGCCTACTAATGTTTCAGAATCTTGTTTGGTTATAAATGGGTATATTGATGCTGTTTATCCGCCTAATTATTAAAGATAAAAAACATCTCTGGTCACGCTTGAAACATGCCGTCTTGCATGTCCGCCCGAGTCTGGATACTGGACGGGTTCAGAACTGCAGATTGGGATAATTTTAGTTCTGATCTAGCCGTAATAATTCAGAAACGGTAAGAAACTTATAACCTTGCTCGTGTAAAGCATCAATGATTTTCGGAATCGCATCACGTTGTCCGTTACACGATTCACACAATGGATGCAGTAGAATAATCGATCCATTTTTTACGTTTTCAATCGTATGCTGAACAATAAAATCTGATTCAGAGCCGAAAGAGTCTGGTTCAACATCCCAAGTTACGGTATCAATTCTGTGTATCATAAGATACCAAGGAAGACCAAAGAGTTTTTTTCCGTACGGTGGTCTGAATGTAATTTTACCGTCAAATCCTGCCTGACCAATCAATTCATTTGTCCTTTGGATTTCATTATCTATAAAACTTTGAAATTTCAAAAAAAATCTTGGATGAGAATATGAATGGTTACCAAGTTCATGTCCCTCCACAACAATAGCTGCACCAATATCTGAATGCTTTTCTAGATCCGATCCTATTACATAAAAGGTTGCAGAGATATTTTTTTCTTTGAGGATATCAAGAACCTCTCTTGTATATTTGGTTGGACCGTCATCAAATGTGAGAGCAACTACCCGTTCCTCAGTATTGATACTACTCGTTATATCTCCAAAAAATTGAAAACTTCTTGATATACTAACTTTGTATAAACCGAAAAGTATTAATATAAATAAAAATAGACTGATACATGTGTACAAAAGCTTTTTCATATATTTAGAACCAACTTCCTCTTCAGCCTAAAACAAAACTCGAACTGTTTCCAGTTCGAATCCTATTTTGGCTCCGCCGATTACTGAGCGGATCCAGAACTAGGAATTGAGAGTCTCTAATGACTACAATGGCCCAATTCGACTAACTTGTAATCTTCTTCAAGGCATAAACAAAATCCTCAATGATCCAGTTCAGTATATTTTCCCCATGTTTTTTATCTATTACCCATTCTGGATGATTGTCGGCTATTCCATCTTTGGAAAAGTCTTTCAGTCGGTTCGTTTGGAATGCATTATCAAGTATTTGTTTTGGATAGTCTTTGGGAGGAATGAGTGTTAAATCTTCACGGATTCCGAGCATTATTGAAATCTCAGTATTTCCAGCATGATCTTCTACTGGTCCGCCAATCAATTCAACGGTTTTATTTTCTAATTCTTCATTGTCAGGATCGACGTAATGAAAATTAATGTTAGGAAAATCTTTTTCGTACTTTTCGACGAATTGATTCAATACTTTAATATTTCCACCATGCGCAGTCGTAAAAATAAACTTTTTAGCATAAGGCTCTAGCGATTTACAGATGTCAAGCATTACACGTTCCATTGTATCAGGCGAGATCCAAACAGATCCTGCAAAGCCTTCATGCTCTTCTGAGCAAGTAATTCGCATTGTTGGAAGAAAGATCAACTCAGGTAGCTGCGCTTCAATGCCCTTCACGATTGCATCTTGAATATAAGAATCTGTGCCAAACGGCAAAAACGGTCCATGTTGTTCCGTAGACCCCGTTGGAATGACAAAAATGTACTTTTTACCTTGCTTAAAATCTGTTGTTTTCATTTCTTCCAGAAACATATTGTCTAGATAATATCACGTTTGGGTTCTGAAGTCCCACTTAGGTCTCGTCTTGGTTTTTACAGCTAATCAAAAGTGACACCCCTTCGATGTTTGGTGTTATCTTTTGTATTTTTATCATAGACTTATTTATTACTTTCACTTTTACTATAAAACAAAACTCAAACCTTTTATAGTTCGAGTTCTATTGGCTCCGGCATCGTGGAGGATGTTAGAATTAAAATTTGTCTATCGATCACTCAATATTTTTAAAAAATAAACAAGCTGTTCAACTATCTGCTTTTTATCTTCTAAATACAAACCGTGGCCGATTCTTTTGCATTTATAATAACAAGCGGACGACAATAGGTCTTTTGCCCTTTCAATTTCTTTATCTGTAATCAATCCTCCATGCTTGGGGTCTCCCTGCAGTACTAGAACGGGACATTTTATTTTTGGAAACAATTTTTCAATTTTGTAGTTAGAAAAATTTTCATCAACTTTATCATTCACGGATTCTAACATTGCTGGATCATTTTGCTGTAAGCTGATACCCATAAATTCAAAGTAAGGATCGTCTTCACCATAGAATTTACGTGCTTTTACATTCATTTTCTTTTTCGGATCAAAAACCTCTGTGTTTTTTAGATTTTCTGTTATTTCCTCTGCTGATAACCCCTGCTCAATCATCTGCTTCCATTTTGCTACATGGCTATTTTTATCTGATTTTAGAATATCCGAATTAAATGGCGAGTCTCCAATAATCAAACCACTAACTAAATCTGGATAATTTGCTGTTAGCACAATTCCGACCATGCCACCAAGCGAGTGACCAAAAACAACGACCGGCTTATTGATGTCCCCTTCTATAAAAGCGACAATGTCTGCTACATAACTTTCGATTTTATAATCATCTCCTCGGTCAGATTTTCCATGACCCCTTAAATCTATAGCAAAAATTTGAGCATAATCTTTAAGATCAGGAATAATTGAATCAAAAATCTGCCACCTCGAAGAGCCACCATGCAGGAGTAATAGTGGAATGCCCTCATTAGCTGTTTCAATAAAATTAATT
>PFWS01000032.1:187-14119 GCA_002791255.1 Candidatus Uhrbacteria bacterium CG_4_9_14_3_um_filter_36_7 | reverse complement strand
GAAATGATCTAACAGGAACATGTGTGGAAGTAACTGATGCCTATCGATTTGAAAATGATACTAATTCAGTTATTCAAGTTGATCGAGATCGGGCTTGCGCGCAGTGGCTTGCATGCTCGAGTTGGTATTCAGCTTGGGACGAACGGGACGGACATTATCGTAATATTTGTGATCAAATTGATTTATGTACTCAATATAGCCGATCAGGAGATTCAACCTTTTGCTCAAATTGGACAGAGCAAACCCCTTTAACTCTTACAACTGACATTTATACTGGGCGTAATACTTCTTGGTATGGTCTTGAATATTCAGGGTTTTCTATTCCCAATCAATTACCTATTGAGTTCTATGGACAAATCAATATTAATCCAAGCTTGTATTGTGTTGATAATGTGAGTCATGAGCCACAAAAAGATTCAAAAGGTGAATTAAAAGAATGTGCCATTGATAGTGATTGTAAAAATAGTAGTCAAATTTGTGAGATAGCAGAACCAGATTATCGACTTGCCTATATGGCAGGGTATTGTGATGAAAATCGTGGAGAAGATTGTTTGGTTGGTTTTTGTTCAATAAGTGGAAAAACTTGCACAAATGATAATGCTTGTAATACTGCTTCTTTGGAGACGTGTATTACTGGCTACTGTATTGCATCACCAAGCACAGAAACTTATTGTACTGCTGATAATGATTGTACAACTTCTCCATATACCACATGTCAGGGTGGTGTTTGTGTGGAAATTAAAAAAGATAGTAGTGGCAAACAGATGGGTTGTTTTAATACAAGCGACTGTACTAGTGGTGGTACTTGTATCCCAGCAGCTCTTGCTAAAACCGGTGCTTGTTATAATGAAAATTGTTTACTCGATGTTAATGGAGCTCCATTTGAAATTGAGGTATCAGAAACTCAACAATGTCGTGGATATCCAGAAATATCTTCTCCGTTTTCAGTTGATATTGTAGAAGAATGGATAGATCCAGATGCTTTAAATAATCCAAAAGAATCTATTAATACATATGATGCAACTCCTTATACCTTTAAATATGGGTTCCAAGGAGTATCCACTTGCGCGCCTTATCTTGCAAGTGATGGAAGCATTCAGTTTACAGATGATTGTATGTGTAATTATGATAGGATTTCTTATGGTCAAGGGGCAAGTTTCCGTTATTATCCTGTTGATATTTCTTTTGAATCGATTCCAAATGCTTTGTGTATAGGAGGAAAAAATCCTGGTAAAGCCTGTGGAGTAGATGATTGTGAAGGAAGTCTATGTGGAGCAGATCTTTGTGATGGAGGGGATTGTAGCCCAGTTACAAAAAAAGATACCTTCCTTGGTTGGGAAGGGTATTGTGTTGAACGCGATACATCTATCCAGATTAATGGAGAAACTGATACTAAAAATCGCGCATGTCTTACTTGGCTTCCAGTTGATCAATTAGTTGGATCAACAGATTTATATGCAAAATATACAGAGGCTGGATATGGAGAGAAGGATACTTATTATTGTGCAGATGTAGATGTAACTTATACTCTTAAAACAAGTACTGATTTTGCTTGTGCAGAATCTTTTGATTATGATGAAGTTGATTCATCAAAAAACTATGTTTTAAATTGTCAAAACGATACAGCTGTTGGAAGTAGTTGGTGGAACCATGAAGCCTGTTGGATGACGGCTTTTTGTCCGCGTGGTTATTTTGGTGTGATTACAGGGTGTAAAGATTATGCTCCAAAAAAAGATGATGGTGATCCTATGTGTGGTGGGGCAGATGATGATAATTCTGATTCAGATTGTCCATTTTTCTGTGTTCCAGAATTATCTTTTCATGAAGATAGTGGGGAGCCATGTGAGGCACCAACTGGGCTTTCAAGTAAAGCTATTACTTCTTCAAATAGTATTGCCGATAATGAATCAGATCAAATAGATGGTTCTTATATTAATTTTACAATGTATGCAGCTCCAGCTGATACATGGACATCTTTAAAAACCCGATATGCAGATTGTGCAGTAAAAGGACTTCTTGAATCAGATGTTGAATCATTTCTTCAAGAAAAATTGAGCGATCAAAGTATTTATGTTTATGAAGGAGATGAAGATGATAGTCATCTATATCGAGATTTAGTTATTCCTATTTATCCTGAGGTTGCTTGTACCTCTTTGATAAAAGTTGCTACAAAAGACAATAAAACTGAATATAATATAGCTTGGACTGATAGGGTGTGGGATGATGGAAGTGCACAAAGTCGTTATACAATTCAAAGTGATACAGAAGGACTAAATTATTCGACTCTTACTTCGATTTATCCTTTTGGAGCTGTTAAAGATTTAAATGAGTTTAAAGCAGAATCGTTTTATCAAATAGATCCAGTTCCTATTACTCCAGCAATGTGTGATAGCAATGACGATAGTTATCTTGATTTAGCAAAGATTCCTGAAACTATTAGCACAAATGTTAAGTGTCCGTCTGAATATAGCATGCCCCCAAATGAACAAACTGGAGATTATGCTCGTCCTTATCAAGCTATTGAATTAGGTTCTGGTTATTCTTCTTCTTATGGAGGAACAACGTATTATTTTATAGGTCCTGAAGGTACCGAGCCTTCTGATCAAATGATCCAACGAGCGGTTGATCGATTGAAGCAAATTTTTGCAAAATCAATTTCCGGTTCTTATGTTTGGAATCCTGGAAATGCTGGTAATATTGTAAAAGAAAATAATCCCAGCGATGCTTGGAATGCCCTTGACAATTCTTCTAAATCAACCGTGCTTGGAAAATATGAAAATAAAACACTTAGTGAAGAATGGACGACTTGGGATATTACAGCCACAGGAGACGGAAAAGTAGTACCAACCCCGCCAGTGGTTAAATCTGTTGGAATGTGTTATTCCAATTTATGTCAGGAAGGAGAGGAAGATGCTTTTACTGTTAATGGAGTAGATAGTGGAATTATTTCGGGTACAGAAGGACAACAACATGTAACTGTAAAATTCTTTGCTTACGCGGATTCAGACCAAATGCCGCTTCGAAATATTGTAGTTGATTGGGGTGATGGAAAGCGAAGTACTGAAGGTGGAGGATTGCCATGGCCAACAAATAGTCAAACCGGAAGTAGCTCAGGTAATAATTTTTATAAAAATCATCGAGGTCTTATTCCAAAGAGTGGAAATAAAACATTAACATATTGTGATGGAGCAGATGAAGATGGGAATCTTGAATGGGGATTTACAAATTCTGCCTGTGATGCAAGCTACTTCAATTTTGAACATGATTATCTTTGTTCTGAAAGCATCTTAAATACTCTTGGACTTTGTGAGTTTACAGAAGATGGACGATTAAAAAATTCCCCATGTCTTGGGGGAGGCAAAGAACTTCCATTTGCCAAAAATATGTGTGTCTTTCAGCCAAGGGTACATCTTAAAGACAACTGGGGCTGGTGCACAGGAAATTGTACGTCAGCATTAAGCGATGATAATACTGATAATTGTTATGCTGGGAAGATTTATGATGAATGTAATACGAGTAAGTGTCCAAGCGAGGGAATAGATAAGAGTTGTCCAGATTATTGGGGTGGAACGACAAATCCATGGATAAATTTTACTGGTTATATTGTAGTTGAACCACAAAATTAATTTTTTAAGAATTTGAAAAGCCAGGGTCTTTCGACTCTGGCTTTAGTGTTGGCTCGCAGTGTGTGGTCATATTTCGAGTGAACCACTTTCATGGATCTTTTCAGTATCGTCATATATTGTATATGAGATTGTGTTCAGGTCACCAGAGATTGAACCGGCCAGTCTCCAGTCTATCTCGTTCTTTCCGTCAAATGTGTACCCGGTCATTGGGATTCCAGGAAAGGCGAAATCTAAATAGATCAAGACAACTCCGTTCTCGATAAAACTTTCAACGTCGTAAGTCCCGGACTCATCTTTATATGTGGCACCAAGTTCAATACCCCAACATCCATTGCAGTTCCAGTCCAATTTAATCAAGTCTCCGTTCTGGTTGATTGGTGCCGTTTTTTCTGGAAAAAGAAATCCATCGACTTTTGGGATTACCGTATATTCATCTGCTTCAATGACTTCGACTTTGCACGATTTGACATTCATGCATTCGTCCGCCAGGTCTCCATTCAGCCAGAAATCTGCCGGAACAGGTGCCCCAGTTTCGATCGTCGCTTTGAAAGAAACAGTCGTGGTGTCATCGTCATTGTTGTCCCCGACGAATGTGTCGTCGTCCTGGGTAGTGATGTCGCCGAGCAGTGGACATCCAGTAATAACCACAAGTGCTCCCGCGATGGGGAGCAGGAGAGCGAGCCAACGATTCGTAAACATGGTCGTACCTCCGCGTTTCCCCGTGGTTGGGTTTTAGACCAACGCGCGGGATGAGCCAATTTGAATGGGGAGTTTATCTCCCCAAAGAATGAAAAGAGCAAGGCGGGCTAAGAAAGCCCGACTCCTCCTCTCGAAAAGCTATTTCTATTTTTATTATAGCTCAAAAAATAAAAAATGTGTCAAGAAAGTTTGACATAGGGTGTTGATAAGTTCTTTAAGTTCCTTAAGGTTCTTCAATTTCTTTAGGTTTTCTGCTAGGATTAAATTTCTTAATTCTTACTTCTTCCCTTATGCTTGATCTTAAATTTATTCTTCAAAATCCACAAAAAGTAATAGAAAATAATAAACGTCGCCGTCGAGATGATATTGATGTTTTTTTAACTGTGCGTTTGGCAGAAGAAAAAAAAGCAAAGCAACAAGAAGTAGAAGAGCTTCGGGCGAAGATAAATGCCAATGCCGCTTTGGTAAAGCAAGCAAGCGATACTGAGCGTCAAGGATTTATTCAAGATGGGCAGTCTTTAAAAATACAGATTAAAGAACTTGAATCACATCTGGTAGAGCTTGAACAAGAGCTTGAACAAGAGCTTTTATTATATCCAAATATTTTGCGTGATGACGTAAAAACTGGTTCAAGTGATGTAGATAATGAAGAGCTTCGAAAGGTTGGGCAGATTCCAGAGTTTGATTTTGAAATAAAAGATCATGTAGCTCTTGGAGAATCGCTTGGTCTTATAGATAGTGATCGAGCAGGGAAAGTTTCTGGTAGCAGATTTACTTATCTAAAAGGAGATTTGGTTCTTCTTGAATTTGCTCTTATTCAATATACCCTTACAACCTCACTACAAGAAAAATTTATTCCAGTTTTACCACCTCATATTATTAGTCGTGGGGCAATGGCAAGTATGGGGTATTTAGCACATGGCGGGGAAGAGGAAGTTTATCATTTAAAAAATGATGATGCTGTTCTTATTGGAACTTCAGAGCAAGCTATTGGGCCAATGCACATGAATGAAATTTTAAAAGAAGAGGAGCTGCCCTTGCGATATATTGGATTTTCGCCATGTTACAGGCGTGAAGCTGGAAGTCACGGCAAAGATGTACGTGGTATTTTGCGCATGCATCAATTTGATAAAATTGAAATGTTTAGTTTTACAACTCCTGAACAATCAGATCAAGAGCATCTTTTTTTGCTTTCAATGGAAGAAAAGCTGATGCAAGGGTTAAAACTTCCTTATCGAGTTTTGCGACTTTGTTCTTCTGATATTGGTGCTCCATCTGCCAGAACTTATGATATTGAAACGTGGATGCCAGGACAAGAAAAATATCGCGAAACTCACTCCACTTCAAACACAACTGATTTTCAAACAAGACGCTTGAAGATTCGTTATAAAACAAAAGAAGGAAAAAATGAATTTGCACATGCTTTAAATGGAACAGCTTTTGCACTTGGACGAATAATGATTGCTATTCTTGAGAATTATCAGCAAAAAGATGGAAAAGTTAAAATTCCAGAAGTATTACAAAGCTGGATGCAAAAAGAAATGATTGGATAATAGTACATTTTGTTATCCACTGTTAAAAGTTAGATTTTTTTGACAAAAGGAGCTTGCGAAAACGAGCTTCTTTTTTATTTTTTAAATTTATTTATAAATTATGTTGTTCTAACAAAGACATTTTTTAAAATTATTTTTTTGACATTCATAGAGCTTTCTTTTTTCCTAAAGATAACGGGGGTTTATTTTCATACAAACAAAGGAGGAGAGTTTTGTCTGGTCTGTCTAATCTTATCGTAACCAAAAATCTATGGACAAGAGAGATGATGGTTTTTGAAAGCGACGGATTGGAAGATGACAAAGGAGGAAGGTCAGCCTAAGCCCGTTGGCGTTCCTGTGGCAGCACAGCTCCTAAGGGGAGTCTCTGTGCTGCTTCAGGAATTTGAAACAACTCCCTTAAAAGGAGGAGGAAGCAAAAATGAAGATTGTAAGTTTGTGCCTTATTTTGTGTTGTCTGTGTGCATGCGAACGTGTGGTAGGTGAAGCAGGGATTGGAAACATAAATCCACATCCTGTCCAAATGACACAGATGGATGTAAGTCCAACGCCCACAACTTCTGTTGACGCAGATCTTGATGGTCATGCCTCCCAGGCAAGCGGTGGAGATGATTGTTGGGATGGAAATGCGCAGGTTTATCCTGGAGCAATGGAGATCTGTGGTAATGGTATTGATGAAGATTGTGGTGGAGCCGATCTTGAGTGCCCGCCTGATCAGGTCGATTCCGATGGGGATGGAGTTATGGATGATGTTGATAATTGTCCATGGCACACAAATCCCAAACAAGAAGATGAAGATGGAGATGGAATTGGAGATTCGTGTGATGTTTATTCAGATGATCACACACCAACTCCCAAACCGCTTATTCCTCACCCAGGTGGTCATAACGATCATGATCCACAGCACGGACACAATCCATGGCAGCATGGTCCGTTCAATCATGATTTTTCGTTTCCGGTAAAAAATCATTCATTTTGTGATGATGCATTTGTTTGTCTTTGGGATGCAAACCATGATGGCAAACAAGAACATTTCTGTTTTTCATCAAGCGGATTTACACAAGATCCTGTTTATCAAGCTGCAGATGCTTATGTGGTTGGAGAGGGATTTTTTAACTGGACCCTTGAGCCATTTGACCGTATTTCTCAAACAAATGCTTATTTTTGTATTGATTTCTCCAATTTTTTTGCAGGAGAAGCACTGCTTACGCTTGTCTCATCGCTTGGTGTAGATGGTCAGGCAATAGACACATCCTCAATAGAAACATGGGTTTGGTGGCAGAATTATCAGTTCTGTACCAGTGGATCTGATCTTGCCAAGCAGTTTTGTGTTTGTGAAGGTGGATGGAATTATCTGCTTGGGGTGATTTGGAATGAGGCAGATGGATTGTTACCAAATGGGGATGCCCCTTAAATTGATCTTTTTGTTTTGATGGCACTTCTTTTTTCCCGGAGGCTTTTGAAGCGTCCGGGATTTTCCATTGGTTCTTCAAACCATTTTTTGGTATACTATTTTTCTTATGACGCTAAACAAACATCGATTTTTTTCTGGATGGTTTGTACTTCTTTTTCTTTTGGGGTGGTTTTTTTATCCCTCACTTATTCTTGCTGCAGATCAAGCTTCGATTGGTCCTGGTGATTGGCTTCTTTTACAGTTGGCTCAGCTCATGACATTTTTTGCTCAAACAATTGGAAATCTGATTGTAATTTTAGTAAATGTCATGATGCCAATTTTACAATACAATGGTTTTGCTACCTCTCCAGTGATTGGGGGTGGATGGGCGGTTGTACGTGATACAACCAATATGTTTTTTATCATTATCCTCATTGTGATTGCCATGGGGACGGTTTTTGGTATTTCTAAATTTCAATGGCGCCAACAAATTCCCAAACTGCTTATTTTTGCTATCGTAATTAATTTTAGTCGCATGCTTTGTGGGCTTATGATTGATTTTGGGCAAGTAATTATGCTTACTTTTGCTAATGCAATTAAAGATATTGCAGGAGGAAATATTATTCAGTTATTTGGTTTACAGTCTATCTTGAATTTAAGTGAAAGTAAGGTTGAGGCACTACATAGTACTGGAGGAGTAACCGCCTTTGATCTTTTTGGAGCTGCATTTGCCGCTACCATACTTATGACTCTAGTGCTAGTTACTATGGGATTTATGGTGGTTATATTAGCTTATCGTATTGTAACCCTTTGGGTGCTTGTAGTGATTGCGCCTTTAGCATGGTTTATGGGAGCAGCTGGGCAATTTTTAGGGCCTGCCCAAGGGGTCTGGGCTGATTGGTGGAAACGGTTTACCTGCGCGGTAGCAATTGGTCCTGTGGTAGTTTTTTTTCTTTGGCTTGCACTTGCGGTTGCAGGAGGTGGCAGTATTGCTGCTGATGAAGGTTTTGTTGGAACCACTCAAACACAAGAGGCTAATGATTATGGGAGTGTGCTTGAGATTATGGATACCTCACATTTAATTAGTTTTGTGATTGGTATAGCCATTCTTTTTGCGGGCTTTGAAGCAGCTAATAAAGTATGTCAAGGAGTTCCAGGTAAGCTTGGAAATGCAGGAAAAGATATGGAAAAACTTGGAAAGAATGTACTGAGTAAATATCAAGATGCTGGAAAGTATTCCTATCGTCAGACAGTTGGTCGCCCTGTTGATTATGCAGCTCAGCGTGTGGCAAGACCAATGCTTGAAAAAATTGGTCAAAATCAAACTCTTCAGAAAATTCCATTGGTTGGTCGCCCTGTTGCCAGAAAAGCCGCAGTTGGAGCTGAATATCTTAAACAAAGTCAAATTAAACGAGCAGAGGAGTATACAAAGAAGGATCAACCTATTTCTGCCAAAGCCATGGCTGCCTATTTAAAAGCTGGACCTTCGATGTTATCCGGTGTTGGTAAACAACAGTATATAGCCAGGCTTGCCAAAGGGCTTAAAGATAAAGATGTCTTAAAAGAATTAGATCCTAAAGACTTAAAGAAAATTTTAGATCATCGTGTTTCTGAAGGTGGGCCTGGATCAAAAGGGGTTGATGGTTCAAAATCAATGGCTGAAATTATGAAAGATCGTTATGGAAAAGATAAGGATATTAAAGAAATTTATGAAAAATATCCAGCCACAATGGGATCAGTGTCTAACATAAAAGAAGTAGATGATCTTAAGAAAGTTGATTCAAGGGAATGGGATAATCCTGAGACATTTAAGCAATTATTTGCGCATATCCAGGGTCAAATGGTCTATGATAAAGAGAAGAAGCAAGATGTTTCACTGCTTGAATTTGTTCATTCTGGAAAAGCTGGTCCTGCACTAAAAAAATCTATTGGAGATGGAGAAAAGAAATTCTCTGCTGATCCAGATGCCAAACAAGCGGATATCCTTGCTATGGATGCAAAAAATATTGATGTTGCCGGAATTGATCTTCCAAATTTAACTCCTGAAGTGATTGAAAAAATTCTTAAATCAGGAGATCGTGCTTCTGCTCTTGAAATTCAGAATCGTGTTGGAACATTTAATCAAGATGATATTCAAAGGATGAAACAACATGGACTTTTAGAAGGAAAAGAAGAAGATCGAGCAAAATTTAGAGTTAATTTAATGGAAATGTTGGCTTCTCCATTATCTACACGCGCATCTGGATTTAACACAGATCAAGCGCGAGAAATGGCATTTGATATTGATTTAAGTACCAATCAATTTAAAAATGAACAAGCCGAACATGATTTTAGAGAGATCACTAAGCAAGATGTTGAGTTTACGATCAATGTTATTGATTATTCACAACACAATAATCCATTAGCAAAGACTGCCTCAGCTTATTTGAGTCGTGAAGTTCAAACACAAATTCTGTTAGATCTTGTTAATGTTCCTTCGCGCAGCCCACAACAACTTGCAATTGAAAACAAGGTTACTGATATGGAAGAAGCAAAAGAACATTATTTAAACGATTTAGAAACGAAAATGACTACTATTATCGGTGCGCGTAATTATCGAGATTTAAGAGGTGAAGAGAAGAAATCTTATGATGCCCTTCATAAAGAACAAGCAGAAGTAACTCGTCGTTTCAAGAATTTTTCTGATCAATTTGATGCTATTTTAAGGACAAAATAGAATAATTTGAGATACTTTTTTATGTCCATTGATTCAAAACGTTCTTTTTCTGATTTACCTCCTGAGGTCACTCGATTTTTGATTGA
Organism: Candidatus Uhrbacteria bacterium CG_4_9_14_3_um_filter_36_7; assembly: GCA_002791255.1. GTDB lineage: Bacteria > Patescibacteriota > Patescibacteriia > UBA9934 > GWF2-40-263 > UM-FILTER-36-7. The sequence goes on along the minus strand of PFWS01000032.1, from coordinate 4,049 downwards.
TCCACTAGCTTTTGAACAAGTAGATACAATTATCGAAAATTACAAACTTGTAAAAGAAAAACGACAAGATTTTTTGGGGTTAGCAAATGAGGTAGTGTTTGGAACCTTGGCTCTTGCTGATATTCCTAAAAAAATTCAAGAGCTTTTTAATATTTCCTTTGAAGAAGCAAAAAAAATTGCAGTAGAATTTGTTGCTCATCGACTTCTTCCGATTACAGATTATGTTGGAAATATTGAAGGGTATATCAAGGCTTGGGGAGGTAATCCAGTTGATTATACAAAAATAGAACGCGTAGAAATTCGTAGCATGCAGGTAGAAACATTTATTGAAGATATCTTCAATTTTTCACCAGAGCTTTTATCTGATCCATCTCTTAAACATAGAGCTATTAGCCTCCTTGCCTTATTTATCAAAGGAGAAAAAACACTAGATGAAACAAAAGATGTTTTGGAGCGTTCAGAAAAAGTCGGTGGACTTGGTATGTCAAAAGAACAAATAGAAACCTTGCTTACGATTTTTGAACAAAAAAAGAATGAACGTCAAAAGCCTTTTCTTGTTTCACGCGCTCATGAACCTATTGAGATAAACAGCTCAAGAACATTTGAGCCTATTTTTCCTCGAATTCCAGTTGTTCCAAAAATCCCTTCTGTTTCTCAAGTAAATACAAAAGAAGAAACAGAAGAACAAGCTGATATTAAAAAACAAAAGGAGGAGCTTCATAAACATTTATTAACTATTAGTCCTATTTTTCAACCGGAAGATGGTTTGCGTATTCTTAAATCAAAAGTCTTTGATATTCAAGGTCTTTCTTCATTTATTGCCCCACCTGAAAAACAGAAACGATTTTTGGAAATTGTTGAATCTCGATTGCGCGAAGTCCGAAGCCCACTTGTTACCAAACTTCAATTAGAAAAAAGTTGGGAAGAAGGCGGGCTTGGTATGAATGGTTCTTTTTTAGTTGATGTAGTTAGGTTAATTGAAGGAATTTTTGATGCGCTTCAAAAAGGGGAAACACAAAGGCTTAATCAAGAGCAACAAACACAAAAAGAACAAAGACAACAACAAGAAGCAGGACGTAAAGATTTACAGAAAAAAGAAGCGGAAATTTTAACCAAACGTTATATTGAAAAAACAGGCAAAGTTCCCGATCAAAAATGGATTTCTCCTGTGGCGCCATCTCTTTCGCGCACAACCTTAAATAAAACATCAAGAGAAACTATTGAACAGGCACAAACTCAGATTCAAGATCAAAAAGTACAAGCAACTATTAAAAAAGATCTTGCCTCTAAATCAATTCCTAATTTATCTCAGGTTCCTGTGGTAAAACCAAAACTCCAGGATGTTCTTCCACCACCAAAATTAATTGGTCCAATTGAAGAATTGCGAGAAATGCGTCTGATTGATTTTCGTCGACTTTCTAAAGATCCAAGCGTAGCTATTACAAAACTACACGATAAAATCGATTTACTTGAAGATGAAGGATATGTAAAAAAAATTCAGGCTATTCAAGCTTGGCGTTCATCTGCCCTTTACCGTGATTATATTCTTATAAGTCGTGCTCTTTTAGATGGCAAAGCCCTTAAAGATATTTTACAAGAACACAGTCAAGAAATGGGGCAAACCATGACAGAGCAAGAGTTTCGCCTTATAATGTCTTTAAATAAAAGCCTGCGATTTTAGTTATAAAAAGTATGCCAGATCAATTTACTGTTCCTCAATTTATTGACGCAGAAGATAAAATTATTGGACCTATTACTGTTCGGCAATTTCTTATTCTTTTAGTTGCTGCTCTTTTGATTGCTTTATTTTGGAAATTATTATCATTTATTATTTTTGTTTTTAGCTCTATCTTTATACTTGGGTTAGCTTTTACCTTGGCTTTTGCCAAAATAAATGGCATGCCATTTCATTTTTTTTTACTGAATCTTATTCAGACCCTACGTAAGCCGCGGTTACGAGTTTGGGATAAATGGCTTACGGATTCGCAACTTCGGATATTTCTTGATACAGATATTCCAGAAATTCCAACTTCTCATCCACACAAACCAAGCATGGCCACTTCTCATTTGGAAGAGCTTACTCTTGTAGTAAATACAGGTGGAGCTTATAAACCAGAAGAATCTATTGATTAGACTTATGGCATCAATAAACGCTAATTCTAAGCCCAATAAACCAGGTGTTGCAAGTCAGCGGTTTTTGAATATTCAGGAAATCCGTGATGATGTAGTTATTATGAAAGATGGCACACTGCGTGCAATTCTTTTGGTTTCGAGTTTGAATTTTGCTTTAAAATCGATTGATGAACAAGAAGCCATTATTCAGGCTTATATGGCATTTCTTAATAGTTTAGAATTTCCCATTCAGATTGTGGTTCAATCTCGACAGATGAATATTGATGGTTATCTTGAATCGATTCATCAATACGAAAAACAGACAACAAATGAGCTTTTAAAGACTCAAATAGCGGATTACCGAAATTTTATTCAAGAGCTCATTGAAATTGGACAAATCATGCAGAAGCGTTTTTATGTGGTTATTCCTTATGATCCCATGCAAGAAAAAAAGAAAAAACATTTTTTTACTCGGCTTCAGGAGGCTTTTTCTCCATCAGTTGGGATTAAATTAAAAGAAAAACAATTTCAAGATCGGCGTGAAGCTATTATTAGACGTATACCTATTATTCAATCACAGTTAAATAGTATGGGGCTTGAAAGCGTCTTATTAAATACCCAAAGCCTTATTGAGTTATTTTATTTAACTTATAATCCAGATTTATTCCAAACTGAAAAGTTAAGTGATATCTCTCAAATTCAACACGAAGAATCCTAGTTTATGCCTATTGATATTGAACAAATAAGTAAGAATACCCCTTCTATAGATACAACAAAAAAGAAAGTGGATTCTACCAAACAAGCCTTAAACACAGAGAAACAAACACTTGAGGAAGAGCGTATTTATCGCCGTGGAGTGGTAACTATTCAGGATATTATTTCTCCTGCTTCCTTTGAAGTTAATCCGAATTTTTTAAAACTCTCAGGTGTCTATGCTCGTACTCTTTTTGTGATTACTTATCCGCGTTATATTGGCCTTGGTTGGTCTGCACCCATTATCAACATGAATTATAGTTTTGATATTGGCATGTATTTTTATCCTATTGATGCGCGAATTATTCTTAAACAACTTCAAAAAAAAGTCGGAGTTCTTGAGGCTGGCATCATGATTGATGCTGACAAAGGAAAACCACGCGATCCTTTGCGAGAAACAGCTCTACGAGATGTAGAAAATTTACGAGATGCATTAACCCAAGGGATTGAACATTTTTTTCAGTTTGCATTCTATATAACTATTTACGCAAAAAGTGAAGAAGAATTAGAAAAAACCACTGGAACTATTGAGGCTGTATTTGGAAGCAAATTAATTTTTTCCAAAAAAGGGTTTTATCAAACTGAACAAGGATTTAATTCCACAATTGCACAATGTACTGATGAATTAATGATTACTTATAACATGAATACCTCTCCGATTGCTGCTTCATTTCCATTTATCTCCTCTGATCTTACTTCAGATACTGGGGTTTTATATGGAATCAACCGGCATAATAATTCATTAGTTCTTTTTGATCGATTTAGTTTGCAAAATGCTAATGAAGTGGTGTTTGCAACTTCAGGAGCAGGAAAATCATATGCGATTAAATTAGAAATTCTGCGAAGTCTAATGATGGGAGTGGATGTAATTATTATTGATCCTGAAATGGAATATAAACATCTTTCAGAAGCAGTCGGTGGGACATATATAAATGTTTCGCTTGCTAGTTTATCAAAAATCAATCCTTTTGATTTACCAAAGCCTCAAAGTGAAGAA
>PFWS01000032.1:0-171 GCA_002791255.1 Candidatus Uhrbacteria bacterium CG_4_9_14_3_um_filter_36_7 | reverse complement strand
TCATTCGTAGTGCAGTTATTATTTTAAAAGGGCTTTTGCGCATAATGATCGGTGAGCCTCTTGATGAAGTTGGTACCCGTGGATTTACTCCTGAGGAAGATGCTTTGCTTGATAGAGCTCTTATTGAGGCCTATGCTAAAAAAGATATTACCGCAGATACTATTGATTTAT
>PFWS01000017.1:14667-16403 GCA_002791255.1 Candidatus Uhrbacteria bacterium CG_4_9_14_3_um_filter_36_7 | reverse complement strand
TCCTTGGATTTGATTCAAATTCTTATAATCCAGAAGTCATTCGCTCACATGCCACAAACTTTCGCACTGAACGATTTAAAGAACAAATAAAAAACTTTATTGAACACGCCTGGGAAGAAATGAACCAATCATCCTATGCAAATCGCAATTGATCTGCGTGGGCTTACTCATAAACATCAAAGTGGAGTTGGTGTTTATACAACCGAACTCCTAAACGCTCTATTTTCTCTTGAAAATAATCATACGTATCTTCTTTTTTCTTCTGGTCTACACAAGCCCTCACTAAATCTCCCCTTATCTTCTCTATCTCACCAATGGATTCATATTCCTGTTCCAAATAAACTGCTTAATCTAAGTTTTATTCTAACGCATCGACCTTTTTTAAATCGTTTTATCAAAAATTCAATACAGTACCCATCTTTATTTTTTTTTCCAAACATTAATATTATTTCTCTTCGTCCACAAACACCATATGTTTTAACCATGCACGATCTTTCCTTTGAATTATTTCCTGAATTTTTTCGAGTAAAAAATCAATTTTGGCATCATTTTTGTTCGGTAAAAAAATTAGCAACTAAAGCCAGAGCTATTATAGTCCCTTCAAAAAGTACAGCTATTGATCTTCAAAATTTTTATCATCTTCCCCCTGAACGTATTTATATTGTTCCACACGGGCTTTCTTGTGAATTTGAAACAAAAACAACTGATTTAGATAAAATCGTCCAAAAAAAATATAATCTTCCTTTACGGTTTGTTTTTTTTATGGGTGATATTGTTAGGCGAAAAAATATTAGTGCTCTTATTTGGGCTGTTCGTCAGTATAGAAAACAAACAAATGAGGCATTGGAAATAGTTCTTGTGGGAAAACCTGGAACAGCCTTACCAGCTATTTCTCAAGCCCCCTTTATTCATTATTTTCATTACATTCCTTTCGAAGAACGTGCTTCGTTTTATAGATTAGCTCTTGTTACCCTATTCCCCTCATTTTATGAAGGGTTTGGTATGCCCCTGCTTGAATCAATGGCATCAGGTACACCTGTTATTACCAGTCGAGTTTCTTCAAATCCAGAAATAGCTGGTGAAGCAGCTATTTTTATTGATCCATACGATCCACATCAATTACTACTTGCTCTTAAACAACTTGTTCTCTCACCTCTTTACTATAAAGATTTGCAAAAAAGAGGTTTTGAACAAACAAATAAATTCACTTGGCAAAAAACTGCTGAACAGACTATCCAAGTTTTTGAACAAACAATATAAATTTGATAAACTTCTCATCTGTGCGTATAGGAATTGATGCACGTATGTATGGACCAATGGTGGGAGGTGGCGGGCTTGGGCGCTATGTGGAGCAGTTTGTTTATGGACTGCAAAAACATAACCAAAAGCACCGTTTTGTTTTATTTCTTAAAAAAGAAAATTTTGATCATTGTAAGATAACCAATCCTCTTTTTGAAAAACGTCTGGCTCCAATTCATTGGTATGGCATTCAAGAACAAAAAATAATGCCAAAGCTCCTTAAAAAAGAACATTTGGATCTTGTCCACTTCCCCCACTGGAATGTTCCTTTCTTTTGTCCGATTCCATTTTTTGTCACAATTCATGATCTTATTCTTATTGAACATCCTTATTCATCAAAGGTAACTACTCGTCATCCGATTTACTTTGCTTTTAAATATCTTGGTTATCGATTAATTCTTAAAAACGCCTTGCAAAAAAGCCAACAAATTATCACA
>PFWS01000017.1:0-14612 GCA_002791255.1 Candidatus Uhrbacteria bacterium CG_4_9_14_3_um_filter_36_7 | reverse complement strand
CCTCGTGTATCTGCCAAAAAAATACACCGAATTTATGAAGGGATTACCTATTTTAATAAAACAACATCAATAAAAATGCTTCCTCATTCGATTCAAACTCCGTATTTACTTTATATTGGGAATGCATACCCTCATAAAAATTTAAAAGGGTTGTTAAATGCTTATGCCATTTTTTCAAAAAAATATCCAGATATTGCCCTAGTTCTTTCTGGTCCAAATGATTTATTTTATGCGCGAATACAGGAAGAACAAAAAAAAATGGGTCTCACATCCAAACAAGTTATTTTTATTCCAAGTCCGGATGATCAGCTTGTAGCGAGTTTATTTACTCATGCTCTTATGTATATTCAACCATCATTTGCAGAAGGCTTTGGCCTTCCACCACTTGAAGCAATGAGCTATGGTATCCCGGTTGCTGCTTCAAATAAAACATCCTTGCCAGAAGTTCTTGCAGATGCTGCTCTTTATTTTGATCCAGATGATCCACGAGCTATTGCCGATGTTCTTTCTTCCCTTATAACCAATACATCTTTACGAGATAAACTTAAAGAAAAAGGTTATAATCAAATAAAAAAATATTCCTGGGATACCATGACCAAAAATATACTAGATCTTTATGAAACAGGAGGGGTCAAATAAACGATCAATAAAAAAGAATATCAAAAAACATCCAATTTATCGACGTAAAAAAGCCGTCTGTGTTACTTATTTATATGATTCATCTATTCCTGCTCATCTGATTTTTTATGGTTTGCTTCCCAATCGATCTATAGGTACACCAAAATCCTTGCCTATTCATATTTCAAAACAACAACACCTCTCTCCGTTTCTTCTTGAGCTTCAAAAACCATCTCAAAATCTTGACCTTGCCTCAAGTAAATCAACAGATCCGGTTTTTAACTTTCTTCCTTGTAAACATGAAAATTTTAATGAATCTTTATCACAAATTTCTCAAAAAAATTCCTTACATCTAGAAAAACAAGAAATTCTTTCTCAATTACTTGAAAAAAATAATACTCCCACAGCTTCCACAAAATATCGTCAACAATTGGTCAAACCAATAGAGTCTCATAAACAATCCCGAAATCTTGGGATGAATCTTATTTCCTGTGTACAAGAGCGTCTGCAAAGGCAGACAAAAAAAGAAATCCTTCCAATTGGTTGGCAACGAGCAGTTGGAATATTTCTTCTTTTTTCATTTGCTTTTGTTCTTCCCTTGCATGCTATTGGTAATCTTAAAGAACTCTCCTCTCAACAAGTTTCCATTGAAAAACAGAGTCTTGAAGCCTTCTCACACGTATACGAAGCTACATCAGCATTACTTAACCAAAAACACGATTCAGCCACATCCGCCTTTTTTGAAGCATCTCAAACATTTGATGGAGCACAAAAAACATTAGCTAAATTAAACCAATCAACTGCCTTTCTGCTTTCTTGGTTTCCTTCTACAAAAGAAACCTACAAAACAGGTCAAGAACTTCTTTTAGCCGGAACTTTGTTAAGTCGGGTTGGTACAAATATCACATCAATCTTAAAAACAATAGCTGATTATCCTGATCTTACTCTTACTCAAAAACTCAATTTGTTCTCAAGTCAACTATCAATACTTCTTCCAGATTTAATTCAAGCCAAAAATCATTTAAATCATGTAGAAAAAAAACATGTTCCTGTTGCTTATCAAGAAACATTTGAAGAAATTCAAAAGTCTCTGCCAATTCTTGAAAGCGCCATGCATGAATTCCTCACAGTTTCTCATGTGCTTGAGGATTTGCTTGGAAGCAAGGAAAAACAACGTTATCTTGTTGTCTTTCAAAATAATATGGAAATTCGACCAACAGGTGGTTTTCTTGGAAGCTTTGCCGAGATAGCTATTGATCAAGGAGAAGTGGTTGATTTGTATTTCCCCGCAGGTGGTACTTATGACCTTCAAGGAAGCCTGCAAACTTTTACTATTGCTCCTAAACCACTTCAACTTATTAATCCTCGTTTTGAATTTCAGGATGTAAATTGGTTTGTTGATTTCCCCACTTCTGCTCGAAAAATGCTTGAATTCTATCAAGCAAGTGGACAATCAACAGTTGATGGAGTGATAGCCATTAATGCAAGTTTTGTTGCTGATCTACTTTCTATTATTGGACCAGTTAAGCTTTCTTCTTATGAGCGAACATTTACAGCTGAAAATTTTATCCTTGAATCACAAAAAATAGCGGAAATAGATTATAAAATATATGAAAATAATTCCTCTTCAGAAAAACCTGGCCCAAAAGCATTTCTTGGAAAACTCGCTCCGTGTTTGTTGACGTCGATAAAACAAGCCCCACTTGAAAAACTAATTCCACTTTTTAATCAAATGCGTAAGGGGCTTAAAGAAAAAGATATTCAACTCTATTTTATTGATCCTCAAAAACAAAAAGTTATTCACGATTTACGCTGGGACGGACAAATTCAACCCACAAACGGAGATTATTTATTAGTAGTTGATTCAAATATAGGTGGGCAAAAAACCGATGGAGTGATTGATCAAGAAATAAATCTTTCTATTGATATTTCAAAAACAGGAGAAATAATTAACACCCTAAAAATTACACGCAAACACGCGGGTATTTCTGGCAGCTTATTTACAGGAGTAAACAATGTTGATTATATGCGAGTTTATGTTCCAAAAGGAAGTCAGCTTATGCATGCAGATGGATTCACTCCTCCAGATGAGGATCTTTTTGAAACACCAGAACCTAATTGGAAACAAGATACGGATATCTTTTCAACCGAGCATTATGCGCGCATTGATGCAAATAGTGGAGTAACCATCAGCGAAGAATTTGGAAAAACGGTTTTTGGTCATTGGGTCCAAACCAAGCCAGGAGAAACAAAAACAGTTACATTTGTATATCAACTTCCGTTTTCAATTCATCATCAATCAAATTCGTGGATGCAAAAATTAACTCAAGCAATCGGTATTGAATCAAAACAAATATATCAATTATTTATTCAAAAACAACCTGGGATCCTTGATCGAAATACATCTGTTATGGTTCATTTGCCACCAAACCAAGACATAATTGAATCATCAGGCTTAGTAAATGAATCTACTCTATTTTCTAATAAAACTGATCATTTTTATTATCTTATCTTTGAAGACGAAACGTGATAAGATTTGTTCCTATGGGTTTTTCCTTACCATTAAAACGTAAACGCAGACGCCCAATAAAAGATATTGAGCGTGAACTTAGAGTTATATATCATGGCCGGGATGGCCGTATTCCTGATTTAACAAAACTTGAATATCAGCGAAAATCTTTACTTACCGCGATTTTAATTCGCATGAGTATTTTGCTCCTTTTAGTGTTTGTAATTGGAATTGGTTTTCTATTTTATTGGCATCCATATAGTAATACAAACCCATCTCTTCAAATAGAAGTTGAAGCACCTCAAGCGATTCGTACAGGTGAACCCAATCTCTATCGTGTTCGTTATGCAAATACTTCAAAACAATCTTTGGCAGCCGTGCAATTAACCGCTCATTTTCCCCAAGGTTTTGTCTTTACCGAAAGTTTACCAAAACCAACCGAACCTTTTACTTGGACTATTGGGTCACTCTCACCATCTTCAAATGGGGTAATCGAAATTTGGGGCATACCTTATCTATCCATTCCAAGCACGGCTTCTATGCAAATTCTTTCAACCTATCGTCCGGCAAATATGAATTCAGACTTTCAAGATATTACCACAGTACCTCTTTATCTAACTGAGTCTGTTGTTAAATTGGCTCTTAGTGGTCCGGAAAAAACCATCCCAGGAGATAAAATCTCTTATACCATTACCGTCCAAAATATAAGTGAACATCAAGTTAAAAATTTGCGCCTTTACTTAAAAACCCCTTCAGATTTTTTTATTGAAGAACTAAGCCCTGCCCCAACACAAAATAATACATCTTTTTGGGATATAGAATGGCTAAATTCAAACCAAACTATGTCATATGTGCTCACAGGAACATTTGCAAGTGAAGCAACTGGGTCTATTCCTTTAATTGCAGAGGTAGGTTTTGTTGATGCAAAAGAAAACTTTCTTTCACAAGCTCAAACCGAATGGAATACTGAACTACTCGGTGGTAATTTACTCCTTCATCTTATTGCTAATGGTTCAAATACTAATCAAACAGTTGCGCTATCTGATCGATTACGTATTTCCCTTGATTATAAAAACACAGGAAGTGAACCATTGGAGAATGTGGTGCTTTGGCTTACTTTCCAAACTGAAAATGGAAAACTTCCTCTTAACTTCAAAGAAGCTGATCTTGAAGGCGGTCTATTTGAAGATAACCGTATTGAATGGGATGAAAAAAACATCTCAAATTTATCAATCCTCAATCCAGGAGAGAGTGGTATCCTTGATATAATGATCCCGATCACCCCTACGATTATTGAAAATATGTCAGATTTATTTACCATTCAATTTGCTGCAAGCCTTAAACCTATTAAAGATAGTCAAATAAAACACACCATCGAAGGAACTCCTCTTCAAATTCAGATTAATTCAGACACATCATTTACATCAATGATTCGATATTTCAATGATGATGGAGTGGCTGTTGGATCTGGACCACTTCCTCCTGTAGTTGGAAAAAAAACAACCTATCGTGTATTTTGGAATATTCATAATCAATTACACGATCTTGAAAACGGATCGATTACCACAAGCCTTCCTAAAACTATTGTTTGGGAAGACCGATCAATTAGTGATCAAGGAATTATACGTTTTGATGAAACAACACGTATGGTAACCTGGTTTATTCCAGAAATTTCTAAGACATCAGATTCTATTCAAGCTTGGTTTGATATTAGCATCACACCAACAGAGTCAGATATTGGAAAATTTATAAAACTAACAAATCCCACAGCATTTGAAATAAAAGATTCTGTTACCCAAGATACCATTCATGTTTCTTTACCATTACTTACTAGTGAATTACCCGATGATCCTTTTGCTTCATCAAACGGGGTTGTGATGGCAAATGAGACATTATGAAACAATTTATTCCTTTTTGGATATTTTTACTCTTTTTTAAAATAGCTGCGGTTTTACACTATGGAGCTATTGCTCCACTCGGAGAACGTGTTCTTCCCTTACCAATGGTAGGACTTCTTATAGGAACAGCTTCCTTTATTCAGACCATTCTTGATGTACCTGCTGGATACCTGCTTGATCGATATGGCTATCATCGTCTGCTCACCTTAACAACTATTGTTTTTATTCTTGCCGGAGGCATGCTTCTTTTTCCGTTTAATACCCCTATCTATATTCTCTCCCTTCTTCTTGCCTCGTTTGGATGGCTTTTTTTTGATCCAGGTATTAATGCCTATAGTCTTTCTTGGGCATTAAAAAAACAGGCTGGAACTTTTATGTCACTACGAGATGTTTTTTGTTCAATTGGGGGAGTTATAGCAACAATTTTGCTTGGCATAACACTCATGTTTTCTCCATCCATTCTTGGTGGAATCATTACTGTTTCCCTGCTTATATCTCTTATTTTTCTTTATTTTGCTCCAAAAGAAAAACAATCTATTCAAAAGCAAGCATTAAAATTACCAACACATTCACATTATATTCGTCGACATACTATTTTTAAAACGCTTGGTTTTATCAAACAACTTAATCCGGCTAGCACCATGCTTCTTTTGCTTGGTTTTACTTCATCCACTTTTTATGGAATGGTTTGGTTTGTGGTTCCTTTACTTATAGCTCGTGGAAGTTCGGCTGAGATAATGAGTCTTGGTTTGGGAATTTTCGATTTCACGGTTGTCTTATTAGGACTGTTTCTTGGAAAATTAACTGATCGAACGAGTAAACGCCGACTTGTATCTGTGGGGCTTCTTCTTTTTACCATTTGTGCTTTTTTGTTAAGTTTCCAATTTGGATGGTTTTTCCTTTTATTTGGATTTTTCGCAACGACTGGAGATGAAATGGCAAGTATTGCTTTATGGTCCTGGCTTTATACACTCAATAAAGAACACGCTCATGATGGACTACTAGCAGGCACAATTAATCTCTTTCATGATTTTGGATGGGCGGTTGGCCCTATAATGGCTGGAGTGCTCTTCCCTTTTATTGGCCCGTCTTTTACCTTAACCACTGGAGCTCTACTTCTTTTATTTACATGGTTGATTTATAAACTTCTCTTGCAAAAATACCATTCTCCTCTACCTAATTTTGCTGTGCCTATAAAACCACATAAAAATCGTTGCCAAATTTAAATCTTTACACTCCCTCAAGTACGCGAATTTGTGCTCCAATCGAATTTAACCGGGCGGCAATTTCCTCATAACCCCGATTGATCGAATAAACATTGCGTAGAATAGACGTTCCTGAAGCAGCAAGCATAGCTATCAAAATAATCATCGCAGGTCGAAGCGCTGGTGGACAAACTACCTGTCCAGCTTTTAATGTTGTCTTTCCAGTAACAAACACTCGATGGGGATCAGCTAAGACCACTTGTGCCCCCAAACGATTAAGCTCAGTAAAATAAATAGCGCGATTTTCCCACATCCAATCATGAATCAGGGTTGTCCCTTCAGCTTGAGTGGCAATCGGAACAAAAAATGGAAGATTGTCCGAATTTATTCCAGGATATGGTAATGGATGAATTTTATCGGTTAAAGCTTTTAGCTTAGAAGGATGCACAATAAGATCAACAAGATCTGTGCGACCATTATATGATTTATATCTAGAAGAACTATCAAATTTGAGCCCCATTTTTTCCAATTTTAAAAGTTCAACCGAAAGAAAATCAATTGGACAACGTTTAATAGTAAGTTCTGACCCTGTTGAAGCCGCAACAGAAATAAACATCATTGATTCAATCGGATCTTCACTATTATGATATTCTAATGGTTCATTAAATGATTTAATTCCGTGGATACGTAAAGTTGTGGTTCCAATCCCATCAATCTTCACCCCCATTTTCTCTAAAAAAAAGCAAAGCTCTTGAACTTGATAATTTGGGGGAGCAAAACGAATAGTTGTGATCCCTGGAATAAGAGCACTTGCCATAAGAATATTATTTGCTGCTGTATCTCCTGCTTCATACATGACAATATCTGCTGGTTTTAATTTCTTTGTTGTAATTTCGTAATATTGATCTTTTGTGGAAATTTTCACCCCTAATTTTTCAAGGCCATAACGATGAGCAGCAATTGTGCGATGCCCCATTTTGCACCCACCTGCATGAGGTAAATGAAAAAGAGGTTGCCAGTGGGCAGATGGACCAACAAGCATGAGGCTTGAACGAATCTTTGAAGCGGCCCCATGATCAAGATTTTTAAAATCTAATATTTTAGGTGGAATAATTTCAAGACTATTTTTTGCAATCCATTTGATAGAAACCCCTAAACTCTGCATAAGTTCCATCAATCGATTAACTTCTTCAATACGCGAAATTCCATGAAGAGTAGTTTTGTTTCGATTTAAAAGAGCGGCACACAAAAGAACAACTGAACCATTTTTAGAAAAATTAGTGGTAATGCTTCCTGAAAGTTTTTTTCCTCCTTTAATTTCAAAATCTAAAGATTCCGAAAGGCTTAAAATTTTACGATTAAAAAATTTGCTCATTTTCAAAAGCTCATTGGTAGTAAAATTTTGTTTTCCGGCTTCCATTCGAGCAACCGCGGATTGAGATGTCTCAAGTTCTCTCGCAAATATCTCTTGGGTAAGCCCACGCTCTTCTCGTAAATGTTTAATAAAAAAACCAATTTTCTCTTGGGTATTTGATGATAAATTTTTCATATATCACATATGATATATTTTTATATTAAATCGTCAATAAGATTATACACAATTTATTTTAAAAATTATCTATTTCCCCTCTTTCTATAAATATTTAAAACAAAATTTTAATTTGACTTTTATTTATTATGGGTATATTCTCATAACAAAGGTCGTTTTATTATTTTATAAAAAAATATATGCCTAATCTTAATGGAACAGGCCCTCAGGGTATAGGTCCTAATGGTCGCAAAATGGGTGTTTGCCAATCTAGCATTGAACGTGGTTGCTTTAGTAGGGGTCAAGGCTGCGGCTTTGGTAGACCACATCTATTTTGGTCAAACCATTTAAGCAAAGATCAAGAAAAAACCATGCTTGAACAAGAGTTACAAATTATTAAAGATCGTCTTAAAGAACTTGAGGAAACTGAATAAAAAATGGCGTAATATCTCCGTACCACGCGATGGTACGGAGATATTTTTCTGCTGACCATAAGATATTATAATTAATTTAACAAAGATTTAAATGATTTATGTCTCGTCCACGACTTTGTCGCCGTGTGCAATTTGATCTAAAAGTTACATATTTAAAACCACAGGGGATTCCTATCTCGCAGCTTGAAATCATCAAATTAACTCATGAAGAATTAGAGGCTCTCCGTCTAAAAAACATTGAACGGTTAGACCAAAAATCGTGTGTAAAAAAATAGAGACATCGCCAAGCACTTTTCAAAGAATAATTTCTTCTGCTTATCAAAAAATTTCTAAAGCCTTAATTGATGGTATGGCTATTCGTATTTGTAAAGATACTTAATGTTAAAGTAATAAAATTTGGGGCTATATGGAATTCTGATTGTCTCATTATAAAACTACCCTCTGATTATTTTTGACAATTGGGACAATAACAAGTTCCTCGTCCGGATAAAATAATTTTAATAATTTTTTCCCCGCAGCGTAAACAGGTTTGATGTTCTCGACTGTATACTTTTATTTTTTTCACATAATCCCCAGGTTCATCATTTGCATCAACATACGTATCAACTGTTGAACCCTTACATTTAATTGCTTCTCTTAATATATTTCTTAAACTTGTATATAAACATTCTATTTCTTTTTCTTTCAAACTTTTTACAAATCTATTGGGTAAAATTTTTGCATGCCAACAAGCCTCCTGAGCATAAAGGTTACCAATTCCAGCCAAAAAGGTCTGATCCATTAAAAGCGGTTTAATTTTAAGACGTGGTTTTGTCGCTAACAGTGTCTTAAACTTATTTAAACTAAAACTTCTCTCAAGTGGCTCAGGACCAATTTTAAATGTTGTAAAAAATGAGCCTAATTCATCTTTTTCTAATAATCGAACATACCCAAACTGTCGCATGTCATTATGAAGGAATATGCTTCCATCATCAAAATAGTAAATAATATGACTGTGTTTTTTTAATAATTCTTCTTGAAATTTAATTTTTTTAATATAAATAAGCTGGCCAGTCATTTTAAGATGAATTACCAAAGCATAATTATTATTGAGTTCAATAATTAAAAATTTAGCCCGACGGCTAACTTTTGTTATTTTGGCACCGGTCACTTTTTTCTTAAAACCAGCAGGCGTTACACCCCTTACCATTTTAGGTAATCGAATATCAACATTTTCTATTTTCTTTCCGACAATTTTTTCTGCTAATTGATTTTTTACAGTCTCGACTTCTGGAAGCTCGGGCATAAAACATATAGTTATAAAGTTTACACAAAACAATGGGTGGTGCGCCCGGCAGGATTTGAACCTGCGATCTTCGGCTCCGGAGGCCAACGCTTTATCCAAGCTAAGCGACGGGCGCATGTGAAAGAAAAAAATAAAGAACTGGAATAATTTTCGACTTGGATTCGCACATCCGTAGGAATACAAATTTCAAAAATTCCGGCGCAATTTTCTCAATAGGTTATACAGATAATACATCTTCTCGTCAAAAACAAAATCATACGTTCCTGGATAAGAAACAATCTCTCCGCCAAATCCTTTTTTAAATCGAGTAATTCCTGCCCAGGGGTGATCGGATCCAGATTCTAAGGGAGCAATTCCCCACCAGTCATAAGAATGCATTCCTTTTTCTTTGCCATCTTTTATAAGTTCAAAGTGTAATAAATATGGAGCCATAAGACTTCGATTACTGTAAGACGAAGCGCCGTGCAGATAAGTTCTCACTCCGTGATAATCAACCATGATATTAGTAGCAACAATCTTGTCTTCATATATACTTACCGCCAAAAAGACACAGGGACCATTTTTGTCACCTCCGTCAAGTTGAGTCAACATTTTTTTATAATACATTGACTCATGCAACCGAAAATTATCTCGTTTAGCAGTTTGTTCAAACAAAGGCCACGCTTCTTCAAATCTTACTACTTGAAATTTCACAGTTACTCCCCTGCGACGTGCGAGTGAAATATTATAACGTGTCTTTGGGTGCATTTGTGATCGTATAAATTCTTCTTGGTTATGAAGGTTTAAAAGGAGGGTGGTGTGCGGATGAATATCAAGTGTCTTATGAATATGTTTGTGTTTAGCTTCTATTAAATTAGTCTGTGTACATTCAAAACGAAAAAAAAGACCACCAAGTTTTTCTTGAATTTGTTGCATGACATTTTTAAATAGTTCTTTATTTTCTAAAAGTTCTGAGGAAAAAATAGGTCCTCTTGGACAAAAAAAATAATATTGCTTAAAAGGAAGTAAAAATTTAATCACTTGAATGATGCCGATTAGCTCATCATTTTGATAAAAACCAAGTCTTTTTACTTGTTTACCAACTGATATTTGAAACTGACCCCAATCCCAGGCGTGTAAAAAAGAACCAGATCGTGGTCCATGTGTCTTTACAAAATTTTCCCATGTTTCTAATTCTTGTATTTCTTGAATATACATAGATTAACGCGCAAGAAGCCTTAAGGCTTCACGAATACAATCATCTGTATTAGTCGCCTCAACGCTTGAAAGAACCTGTTCGACCTCACGACGACGATAACCAAGATTCATAAGAGCTTGAAGAGCTTCCTCATCAAATGAAGACTGAGTTAATTCATCTTCAAGTGTGCCCTTAAGTTCTAAAATAATTTTCTGGGCGGTTTTTTTTCCTACTCCCGGAATATGGGTTAAAAAATCGACAGATCCGTTTGTAATTGATTCTTTTACTTTTGCAAGTTCGCCCGCAAAAATAATTTTTTGAGCCACACGAGGCCCTACTCCTGGAACCACTAAAAGCTTCCAAAAAAGTTCAAGAGCAGTAATTGAAGTAAAGCCAAATAACTCATGTTCGTTTTCACGAATCACTTCGTGTATATATAAAGTCATTGGTCCGGAAAAATCTTTTACATGTTCATCTGGTAAAAAAATTTGGTAACCAATACCTTGAACTTCTAAAAAAAGAAATCCTTTTCCATGGTGAGTTATAAGGCCTGAGAGGGAAGAAATCATAAGAATTACTTAGTAAAACGAAACAAAGTGATACGACGTTCAATTTCGCGCCTCACATCGTCTGAAAGATCTGGCAAGGTTCCTTTTCCAATAGCTGCATCTTGAATCTGATGCAAAACAGTTCCAAAAGAAACACCTGGTGACATTTTAAGTAAGCTCATAATGGAATTGCCATCCAGTTCAAAAAATCGAAAGCGTTCTTGCAAACGTTCTTTTTGTTTTTGTTCTCGCAAATGAATACGTTCTTCTTGTTTACCTGGGATGGTTAAATATTCTGAGCGTAAAAAATATGTGATTACACTACTCTCATGCCAGCTTCTGTGTGCATCACGTCGCATGGAACCAAAAACCGCATCTAATAAAACTGCTGCTTGCAAAAGATCCAAAAAATCATCTGCATCATGACCATGTTTTTTTGCATAGGAAACAAGGTGTTCAAAGGTATTTGTATTTACTTTTGATTCAAACTGATATAACGGCTCTAAGTGCAAAGCAATAAGAGACATAAGTTCATCACATTTTTGAGAAGATAAACGTCTTGACTCGGTTACCTGACTTATGGTCGAAACAAAATTAGGATGAAAAATGGCATGAGCGTGTCCATGATAATGGATATCAATCTGATACGCAGAAAAAAATTCAGCTTGGCAATCCATTGGGTGAAGTTGTGGTCGTTCATCAGCAAATTTTTGATAAAGCTCTTGATATTTTTTTAAGAGCATTTGTTGTTTTGAGTTTTTACAAGATGGATGCCATAAATCTACCCAAGGGCTTTGAAATCCAAGTGAATCACCATCAGAACCTGGCCGTGCTTTAAAGCTAATTGTTAGAGCTTTTCCCAAATCATGACAAAGAATAAAACATTCAAGGGTGGCTGCTTGTTCACAAATTGTCTCTTGCATTTCTTCTATTTCTCCCTCAAAACCTTTTAACCGTGCGAGCTCTTCAATATCTCGTAAAATAATTTTTCCTTCCAAAATAGCAAACAAACTTACAAGCATGAGTTTTAAATGATCTTTCACAAATGGACCTTCTGCATGAAAAACTGGTGTTTGTGGTATTTCATACAAAGATCTCATCTGCGGCACAGATAAAAATTGATCAAGGGTCTCTTGAGCTTTTTTTTGAAGAAGAATATCTTCTTTTGTTTTTACCATGAGTTCATCAAGAAAAATGGTTTCTCTATTTTCAGAATAAAATTCATAACGCCACATAGTTTCTCTATATTTTTTTTAAAACTCGTTTTACATCCAAAAGTCTAATTGTTTTTCCATTTTTTTCTTTCTTGTAACCCCAGTTTAGATCCATACCAAAAGTAAATCCACCAAATTTTTCAAACAAAACCATGCCATAAGGGCAATCTTGAACATAAATTGCTCGACGTTTAGGTTCGTATAAGATAAGGCTTGTGCGATGTTTTAATGAAAGACCAATCAAAAGAGATAATTCACTTCGAATAGAAAGGTTTGTTGGATTTTTTACGATACAAAACCTGTCCCAGACCGTATGTTTTTCCCAAGCCTCCATTGCAACACGTTCTCGTTCTTTTTCTTTTTCTTTATCATAAATACCTATTTCTTTAAGAAGTTTCCGTTCAAAAACAATAATAGAACGAATTTCTTTCCAGGAATATCCCTCTTGTTCAAGCGCCCAAATAAATCCTCGATCCATAATACCTATTGCTCGAACTTGGCGCGGATCAAAACCTAAGGCTTGAAGTCGTTTATCTGAAAGACGAAAAAAAAATAAAAACTGTTCAAGAGAAGATGGCAAGAGCTTCCCTGTTTCTGAATCATGAGCCCGATTTAAATTTGTATAATGATGATGATCAATAATATAAAGTTTTGCTCCAAGTGATCTAATTTTTTTCTCGGTTTTGATTCCAGGCATTTCAACAATAAAAACCTCTTTTAAGCCCTCTTGTTTTATTTTTTTTACCAGTCCTTTTTCTTGATCTAAATTTGATCCATGTGGTTGAGAAGAAATCCATAAAGGTAATTTTAAGGCTCTGGCAAGCGCAATGATCATGGCTGCCTCAGCATCATTAGCCGGAACCACCAATAATCTTTTCTTAGCTGCCACGGACATATAATTATTTTTTTTCAATACCAATAATTAAATCAAAATCATTTGTGCGCATGGCTTGTGAGCCATCAGGTGCCTCACCTTCCATGCGAAGAGTAGTCGCAAGTACGCCATTTAAAAATGTTTGTCTGTGCTCTTCAAGAGCTATTTTAACTTCTTCTTCATCTGTTTGAAGAAATAATTCGATGCGATCTTCAATAGTAAGCCCGGCATCTTTTCGCATTGTATTAATACGACGTGTAAGTTCCCGAATAGTCCCTTCCCGAATAAGCTCGGGTGTTAAATTTATATCAAGCTCAACTTTATAATCATCACCACATTCTAAAACAATTTCTTTTATATTTGCTTCATCTTTTATTAAATCAATAAAGGCCTCCTGATCGCTTGTTTTTTCAAGTAGACTATTTTCTTTTGGTAAAAAAATCTTTGCTTGCGAAAGAACCTGACGAACAGGAATACCAACTTCAAGACGACGCTCAAGCAAACGGGAAATAATCGAGCGGGTTTTTCCCATTCTTTCAATAAGAACCCCATCTAAAAATTCTTCTTTATATAATGGCCATGCCTCTAAATGAACTGATTCATTTTGACCACCAAGTTTTAGATATAAATGTTCAGATAAAAATGGGGTGAAAGGAGCCATGAGTTGAACAGTGCTTAAAAGACATTCTCTAAGTGTATTAAGAGCTAACTGTTTATCTTGTTCATCTTCACCCTTAAAACGATCGCGGCTTCTTCGTAAATACCATGTTGATAAATCATTAATAAATTCTGCAATAGCACGCGCTGGTTCAATAATTTTATAGGATTCGAGATCGTCGGTGGTCTGTTTAACAAGGCTGTGGAGTCTTGAAAGGATCCAACGATCAAGAAGGTGAGTGGGTCGGAGAGTAGAGATAGGAGAGCGGAGAGTGTTCGAGACAGAAGAACCTGCGAACATTTCATAAAACGTATAAACATTCCATAGAATCAAAAAAACTTTTTTAACCATGTCATCTAGAGCTTTTTCATCAAACCGTTTTGATTCGCCTGGTTGATTAATGGTATACATATACCAACGCACAGCATCAGCTCCATACTTTTCCATCATGGCAAATGGATCAATAATATTTCCAAGTGATTTACTCATTTTTTTGCCTTTTGTATCAAGCACATGTCCAAGACAAACCACGTGTTTAAACGGGCGTTCTTTTTCAAGTAAAGTCGCAACCGCAAGCAAGGTATAGAACCACCCGCGAGTTTGATCAATGGCTTCAGAAATATAATCTGCTGGATATCCTTCTCCTGTATCAATTTTTTCTTTA
>PFWS01000062.1:10193-14714 GCA_002791255.1 Candidatus Uhrbacteria bacterium CG_4_9_14_3_um_filter_36_7 | reverse complement strand
TGACTGAGGTTCTGTTACAACCTGAACCTGTCCCGCCGCCAATTATCACAGAGGAAGATGGAGGGGATAAAAAAACTCGACTTATATTTATTTTAGTTATGAGCCTTGTAGGCTTCTTTATGCTTTCCTATTCCTACTGGCAAAATGAAGTGGCTCCTGAGACTTCATTTGTCGAGTGGGACTCATGGGACGTAAAGATTGATGCCCAAGATTATATGGGAGGGTGTTCCAGAACCCCAATTCTTGTTTCGGAGGTTGTTTCAAAAAAATTCGATCCAGGACTCGCGTCTTGGGTTATAGTAATAAGTGTAGAAAATGAGGGTGAGGGTGATGGAGCAGGGGCAGAGCAGATGCAGACGTGTATATGTGGAGTCCCGTTTAAGGAAGGGGGGGGACGAGATTTTAGTAAATTTGTAGACTGTATACCGGAAAGCTGGTGAGTCACAAATAAACGAACCTGCACAACGTGTGATTCTTCATGTTGTGCAGGATTTTATTTTTTTTTCGTTGGATTACAATATATTGAATTTTAAAAAATTTTTACGCTCGGGTGGGCAAAAAGGAATGTGGTTGGGGGGCGAATTTCGTGCCAGCAAAGCTGGCGCGTTATCTAAAATTAATCGCAGAAGTTCGGTTTTAATATTTCGTCCGGAAAATTGTATTCAGCCTTCAATCTTTCGCAATCAACGCTTCCGTTCCCGTCATACACAACCTCCCAAATATTGCCGGAGCGTACTGCTAAAAACATACCCCCAGCCGAAGACGCCTGACCAAACTTAACATTTCCGGCCGCGTGATTTTCTGTTTGTTTTGTAATAGCAACAGTTACCTCATCAATTGGTTTATTGTATTTACTGGCCAAAAAATATTGAATTTCCTGTTCAGTGTTGGTATAGCATTTTTCTTCCCAAATTCTCAAACATTTCTCTTTCGGTTCGCACCAAGAATATCCTGCTGATCCGATACAGCCGTGTTCATCCTTGTCTGCGCCAACAGTCTGTTCAATTTCTTCACTAAATATCTGTTCACCGTGCTGGCATTGGCGAGGATAACTCTCCATAACAGGATTACCAGCCTCTACACATTCTTCAAAATTGGTCACACTAACCTGATTATTTTTTTCACTGTATTTTCTTATTTGTGGTGTAATGAGAAAAAAGATAACCAATACAACAAGAATCGCAAGCAAAATCACGATTAATAAATTTTTTATTGTTGGTTTTATGCTCATATTTTTAAATTAATTATTTTAAGCCAATCCAATTGATTTGATTAGGAAAACCGAGGGTATAAATAATGTTTGCATTAAAATCACAAAAATATGATTACTGTTTTCGTTTTGCTTTCGCAAAAGGTGACTATTGAACCCAAAAAATTTTGGTAAATAATATACAGTTTGGCTCCGGGGCAGGGATTCGAACCCCGATTATCTGGGCCAGAACCAGACGTCCTGCCTTTAGACGACCCCGGAATAATGCTCAAAGAATAATCGTTTTACCAAAATCAATCAAGAACTTGTTTTAAAATTTTTTAAAAACGGTTAGAATAGATTTCTATGTTGCAACAACATATTTATCCAGAACATCTTTATGACCCTTTTCGTCGCTCTACGGCTGTTGAATATATTCAACATGAAATGCGCAAGCTTTTTCCTGGTATTAAAGATCGTAACCTTTGGGAAATGATTGATCGAGATATTCGTGGTTGGTACAGTGAAAATCCAACCCTTATGCCTGTGCGAGATTTTTGGAATGGTTTGCATGCAATTTCCCATGGTTTTCGTTTAAAAAATATTGTCAGCTTTTTAACCTCAAAAAATATTGCTTGGCATGAAGAAGAAGTTCGTGTACAAGCGCTTTCATTTGGTTCTTATTTTGAAGAATTTGAGCCTCTTGGCATTATGCCAACCGTTGTTGCTGTGCATGATTGGTTTTTTGATCCAAAAAATAAAGAAGCTTTAGAAATTGCTCGAACTAAATCTAAAGAGCAAAGTGTACTTACGGTTAATCGGGATGATGATCGTATTTTTGTTGTTCATAAAGGAGAACACTTGCGTGTGATTGATGGAAATCGACGCGTTTTAAATACGGTATTGTTTGGACAAAAAACCATTATTGCTAACATTGGAGAACCAATAGCTGAGCCAATGATTTATGACGCATGGGTTCCAACATCAACTCTTGTAGATCTTGTTTCTTTTCATCGATATTTTTTTGAAAATAATCATCAGATTACCGAACGGATTGCTAAAGTAGTTGCTCAGTTAATTGAAACTTCAACCGCTGGACAGCATGAATTTAGAAATTATGCGATTTCTTCGCATCTTCAAGAAGATCAAACATTATTGGAAGAAGTGGAAAAGGAACTTCTCAGTTCATCTAATATTGTCTCTACTTCCTCTACAGTTAATACTTGAACCATTTTCATTCTAAGATTTTTTATATTTGGAAGACCTTTTAAATACCAACAAAGATGTTTACGAAAACGAATGACTGATTTTGGTCCGTATTGTTGTATATGAAAATTAAGATGTTGTTTTATGATATATACACGTTCTTGAATGGAAACAGGTCTAAGAGATTTTTGGCAAAGGGTATCTTCTATTTGAGAGAATATCCATGGGTTTCCCAAGGCTCCGCGACCAATAAGTACACCATCACATTTTGTTTGATCAAGAGCTTGAAGAGCTAAATCAGCAGAAAAAATATCTCCATTAGCAAGAACAGGAATAGAAACCTGTTTTTTTGCTTGAGCAATTACTTGCCAATTGGCCTTGCCACTATATGCTTGTACTTTGGTTCTTCCATGAATGGAAATAAGATCCGCACCAGCACTTTCAAGACTTTTAACAAATTCGATACATTCGTTTGGATCACTCCATCCAGCTCGGATTTTAACGGAAACTGGAATGGCAATTGTTGATTTGACTTTTTGAACAATACGACAGGCTAATCCAGGATCTTTCATAAGAGCTGCTCCATTAAAATTACTGATCATTTTATAAACTGGACAACCCATATTAATATCAATTCCATCTGGATAAAATTGTTCTTCGATTATTTTTGCGGCTTTGGCCATAGTATCTGGATCTTTACCAAAAATTTGTTGGATTAATAGATGTTCATCTTTATGAATTTTTGTCATGTTCAGTGTTTTTTGATTGCCACGGATAATAGCTTCGCTTGATACCATTTCACGAAATATAATTGGAGAAGCCAAGCTTTTGACAGTGCGACAAAATGGAGCATCTGTCATATCTGCCATTGGCGAAAGAGCAATGATTGGTCTATTTATTTTTTTCCAGCTAAACACAATGAAGTAACATTTTTTAAATACTAGATTCTAGTTATACTGGTCGGGCTGGCGGGGCTTGAACCCGCGACCTCAAGACCCCCAGCCTTGCGCGCTACCATCTGCGCCACAGCCCGATGTGTCATTAAAATACAATCAATTTTGAACAAGAACAATACCGAATCCCACAATGAGCTTATTGTCATTGCCGAGGATAGGTAAAGTAATGATCAAGCATTTTTTAAATCATTAGAAGATTACAATTAATTTATTATAAAAAACACCCTGGCCAGTCTCGCAAGAGAAAAACCAGGGTGAAGAACAGTTCCTCCTGAAAAATGTCAGTCAAGCGGTGTTAGATTTCCTTCTTCCCATATGTATCCGACCACAAAATCGATTGGCTGGCTACATCCATCCGTGGTGTATAACACCTTACAGAATGGGTCCTCTGTAGTCTGGCAGAACAAGTTAAGGTTTGTGACAACCCAAGGACACTGAGTCGCTTGGTTTGAGATGAACCTGAAGGTACCAACTTGGTCAGTCAGACCAGTGAAAGAGAAATTCCAATAACCAGAGGAAAATGGAATAAGTTTGGACTGGTCAACATTTGAGTACCCACCCGAGGTCAACGGTTCGCCTTGCGGGTAAACCGCCCCAGTGTTATATGGATAATCCATAACCATCTCCGCCATGATTGAGATGGTTTCGAACTTGCCATCCCCGTCATGATCTATGACGTTGATGGCGTCGATCCCGTTTTCGATTCCATCGCTATCCATGTCCTGGCAGTCGAAATCAGACTCATCGATCTGTCCGTTGCAGTCGTTATCGACTTCGTCGGCGCAGTAGTCGAAGATGGACCCATCCTGGATCCAGATTTCCTTCGCAGACTGATTAACCTCTGGATCCTCGTCGTCGCAATCGCCGGCCTTGTCAGTGTATCCACCAACCAGCCAGCAGTTTTCGACTGTAACGTACGGATCACCATAACCATCCTGATCACCGTCGCGATACCAGGTTGGCGCATCCTCAACATCATCGATCTGCCCATTGCAGTCATTGTCCAGATAATCGCAGACCTCAGTCGCGCCTGGATTCACGGTAGCCTTTGAGTCATCGCAGTCTCCGGCCTGGGCGACGTAACCGGCTGGTTTTTGACAGGATTGGGTTGTTACAGTGTTCCCCCCCCAGCCGTCCTTGTCGTTGTCCTGGTACCACGTAAGCGTGGCA
>PFWS01000062.1:0-10115 GCA_002791255.1 Candidatus Uhrbacteria bacterium CG_4_9_14_3_um_filter_36_7 | reverse complement strand
GAATCGTCGCAGTCGCCGCCTCGGGCGATGTAGTTGCCGTCTGGTTTGGAGCAGGCCACGGTTGTGCTTGAGCTGCCGTACCCATCCCTATCTGTATCCATATACCACGTAAGATCTACAACATCCTCGTCGACATTCCCGTCGCAGTCGTTGTCGATGTCGTCGCAAAGCTCTGGGGCATTGGGATAAGTCGTTGCGTCCTCATCATCGCAGTCCCCGTTGATGGACACATAACCTTCCGACGACGGAGAACAAGCAAAGATCCAGAGCTGTTGGTTTCCGTACCCATCTTCGTCAGCGTCCAGATACCACGTTTTTGCATCGACAGCGGACGACCCATCTACGATTCCGTCGCAGTCGTTGTCGATTTCGTCACAGACTTCGTCCATGCCGGGGTTGATTTCGGGATCCAAGTCGTCGCAGTCGCCATCCTCAAGCACATAGCCTTCCTGGATACCGTCACAGAACTCTACTACATATGCGGCATTACCATATCCGTCACCATCTGAATCCCCGTAGGCGGGGAAGCAAACTTCCGGAATCTCTACTGTCGGTGACGAGCTTGGCAAGTCCTCGTCCTCGACCGGGACACACGACATTATCGTGATACCCAGCAGCATCAAGAGTTTCTTCATCCTCTTCTCCTTGTTACTCACAACTTATCAATGTGCCAGAACCAATCTGGCCCTCTGATCCGTTGTAGATTTTGATCTCGATTTCCTTGCACCACTCTTGTGGCGCAGGAGTTGTTCCTTCTCCCTCTCCTTCTTCTTGTATACATTTTCCAATAAAGGACAAGTCGTCATTCCCTCCAGGGAGCCCTGCCGAACTCGTCCACTCAAAAGTACCATCTTGGCACCATTCAGGGATCAACTCATAACCGACACCGTCTCCTACAGTGGCTCTATAGCCACCGTATGATATATTCCCATCCCAGTAGGATTTTTCCCACTGATCAGGGAACACAAAATACAATAAATAACCACTAATACCTTCTATATCCAGTTGCCCAGATGGACAACTAGTTATGCTCGAAGCGTAATTCTCCGAGCTAGCCCCAACAAAAAGTAATTTTTCTTCATCGGTTGATGGAAATATATCAAAAACGTTGTTCGAACATTCTGTCTCATTAATAAGATCCGTAAGATCCGTTGATGAAGTCGTGAGACAAGACGACAAAAACAGCAGCAGACCCACCAAAATCAACATTCTCTTCATAATAGTTCCCTCACGGTTTTTTAAAGGTCTTGTTTTTCCTTATCATGAAAGGGTAAAAAGATCAATATCCACAGACATATTGACTCTTTTTATTTTTTTGCTAATATAATATGTTTATTTATTAAAACCCGTATGAGCTTTTGCCAAAGACAACAACTTAATCAAGCCTTTTTTCTTAATCATGCAGATGTTGCCGTTATTGATTTACCATTTGGCAAAATTATAGATACTTAAATTTTTTAAAATAAAAATAATTTGAATATCAAACAATCTTGCCAAGCGGCAGGATTGTTTTTTGTTCATTACATGTTTATTGCTTCACAAATTACATGGGGTGCAAGATGAGCGAGGAAAAAGGATCGAGAAACTGGCGCGAGTATTTGGTAGAAATCCGTAGTGCATTTGATGTGTACAGCTGGGTGTGGAATAAAGTTATTTCAAACGAAAGTAAGCAATGGGCTAAGAAAATGTTTTTGGCCATTCTTTGCTCAATGGTACTTGAATCCGCAAAACCATGGTGTTTGAGTGAGATTATTAACGGTTTGATCCATGATCAGCCACGATCGATTGCTATTGGTTTTCTTGGCTTCTTTTTTCTTTTCTTTAGTAGAGGATTTTTTGATCGAAAAAATTTCATTGCTAGAGAATGGGTGTTTGGGCTTAATCAGATTCAAGTAGATACTACATGTTTGCGAGCTTTTTTAGAGAAATCTCTTGATCAACATCTACGAGAGAATCAACTACTTAGTATGGGAAATATTGAAAAGGGAAGGGATAAACTTTTTCGGGCGATTAATGTCATTTTTTTGATGGCCTGGAAGCATTGATTCTTCTTTTTATCTCTTTTATTTTTCTCTGGTTTCTTAATCAATTCTCTGGATTTATTATGACAGCTGTACTTCTTAGCTATTTGATTATTGGGTTATTTTTAAATCAAAAGGTTTCACAAGTATGTACTCCTCTTGATCAAGAATTCCGTGCTATTAACCGGCGTTTGCTTGAACGTATTGAACGCATTCAACGAGTTAAGACGTGTGCAAAAGAAGAGGAGGAAGCTAAAGATATTGAGCTAAGGCTTCGTGATCTTATTTCACGCGATCGAAAGTTTTGGATTTGGTTTTCTATGGCTATTATTCATCGTGGATATATAAATATTCTGGCACTTACCGCAATTCTTGGATATGGAATTGCTTCAGTTTCATCTGGAGTAATGGAGATTGGAAGTCTTTTTCCACTCATGGTTTGGGCTGGAACTGTTTCTGATAATCTTTGGCGATTTCAGCATGTTGAAAAACAATTAAACGAATGTTTGCCTGGTGTAACCTCTCTTCGCCGCGCCTTGCTTCTTCCTCGATCGGTTATGGAAAAACAAAAAGCCATACATCTTGATCCTTGTGAGTCGGTAACGATTGAGTTTTCATCTGTGGGTCATACTTACACAGAGGAACAATTAGAAGAAGAAGGAAAAAAGAAAAATGGGGGAGTAGTTCCTGTACTTCGTAATGTTTCCTGGATTATTTTACCAGGGCAAAAAGTAGCTCTTATTGGTTCAAGTGGAGCAGGAAAGACTACAATTATGCGACTTTTGTTGCGATTCATGGATCCAGAACAAGGTTCTGTTAAAATTAATGGACATGATTTACGTGACCTTGATCTTAGTAGCTGGCTTGAGATAGTTGGATATGTTCCACAACAAGCAGAAGTGTTTGACGGAACATTTCGGGATAATTTGCTTTATGCCTTATCAGAAGAAGATCGAATAAAGATAACCGAGGAACAGCTATGGAGTTTGGTACGCCAAGTTCAACTGGATCTTGGTAAAAGGCTAACAAATGGACTTAAGACAAGAGTTGGTCGCAGTGGTTTACAGCTTTCTGGAGGCCAAGCTCAACGCCTGATGGTTGCCGCAGCCATGGCCAAGAGTTTAGTTGGAAAGTTGCGATTTGTTATTGTTGATGAGGCGACGAGTAGTCTTGATTCAACCACTGAACAGGCAGTTCAACGCGGGATTGAACAAATGCTCTCTTCCTCTGGGATTGGCGCACTGGTTATTGCTCATCGTTTAAGTACTCTGCGCTTCTGCGATCGATTTATTGTCCTGCGACCAGCTGAGGGAGTTTTGAACGACGATAACCAAGTAGAGGCTGTTGCTTCTTCGTTTGAAGAACTTTATCGTATTTCTCCTACATTTCGGCGACTTGCAGATGATCAAGGTCTTGTGATTTTATAATTTTTTCTTGCTATAAAAACCGGTAGAGATTTATCTTTTACCGGTTTTATTTTTATTTTTTTATCCTAGTTTTCTAAATTGGCACGCTAATTTTAATATTCAATTTCTTTGTAGATCGGAAACTGATCTGTTGTTGCTTTTACTTGTTCACGAATATGTGCAAGAACTTTTTCATCATTTGAGTGATCAAAAACTTCTGAAATCCAAATAGCAATTTGTTCCATTTCTTTTTCCTTCATGCCACGTGTGGTTAGAGCCGGGGTGCCAAGTCGAATCCCAGATGGATCATATGGACTTCGTTCATCAAATGGAATCGTGTTTTTATTGACGGTAATTCCTGCTTTATCTAGTGCAAGTTCTGCCTCTTTTCCAGTTAATCCTTTTTTAGTGGTATTTATAAGCATTAAATGATTATCTGTTCCATTGGTTACTAGTTCAAATCCCTTATCTATTAAAGCGTCTGCAAGAGATTTTGCATTTTTAAGAATCTGCTCAGCATAAATTTTAAAAGAAGGTTGTAGTGCCTCACCAAGCGTAACCGCAATTGCTGCAGTTTGATGATTATGTGGTCCGCCTTGCAAACCTGGAAAAACAGCCCGGTCAATGAGAGTCGGCAGATGTTCTCGTGGATTTTCTCCTTTTTTAAGAGGAGCAAGTGGATGTGAAGGCTTACCATTACAAAGAATCATTCCACCGCGCGGTCCACGCAGTGTTTTATGAGTGGTGGTTGTAATAATATCTGCGTATCCAACAGGGGAAGGAATTACACCAGCGGCAATTAGCCCAGATTCGTGGGCAATGTCTGCGATAAAATATCCGTCTACTTCATGAATGATTTTAGCAAGGCGTGGATAATCATAAAGGCGAGGGTAAGCTGTGGCTCCACAAAAGAGTACTTTTGGACGTTCTTTTTTTACTAGAGTTTCGATTTGATCATAATCAAGTAAACCATCTGAGCCAGTAGTATATTGAATCGATCGATAATATTTGGCAGAAAAATTCACTTTCCATCCATGAGTAAGGTGTCCTCCGTAAAATAAATGCATACCCATGATAGTATCGCCTGGATTACAGAGCGCAAAAATAGCAGCTTGATTAGCTGGAGAGCCTGAATAAGGTTGGATATTAGCATGGTCAACGCCAAAAAGTTTTTTTGCTCGCTCTTTGGCGAGTTTTTCAATTTCATCAATAAACTGGTTGCCGCCATAATAACGTTGATCAGGAAATCCCTCTGAATATTTATTGGTAAGAATTGAACCCAAAGCTTCCAGGACATATTTTGAAACATAATTTTCCGAAGGAATCATTTCAAGACCTTCTTGTTGGCGTTTAAGTTCGCTATTAAGGCTTTTGGCAAGTTCTGGATCAGTTGTTTGAAGAAGCATAGTGAAGAAGTAAGAATTAAGAATAAGTGAATTCTTAGGCAATATCTTACAGAATATTTGAGATTTTTTCTATTTTTTGATAAGTTTGAGTCAGTTTTTTTCACTGTGGTTGTAGATTTGTGGAGGAATCATTATGGAAGCTGAGATTCAGATTGTTTTTACGTTTGACGAGATTACGTTTCTTGAGATTAGAGACGGTGCTTATAGGCTTGAATTAGGATCTCGTGTTTTTTTCTTAGTTGAACGTTCCAGTAATGATGGAGTATCGTTTGGATATTGTCGACTCGCAAATGGGGATACCGTTGATTATAGCTTGACTATTGATGAGTGTGGAAAATTAATTTTAGGAAAAAGGAGAAAGATCACAACATCAACAATCAATGATTTGTGAGTTATTTTTTTTGAACCTTTCTACCGTCTCCAGGAGTGCTTACTTAGTACACACTGGAGACGGTCTCTTTTTTATACAAACCAACTCAAATTTGTTAAAATAAAAATATATGTTTGATGGAATACAACACGCTCACTTTGTTGGTATTGGGGGAATAGGCATTTCTGCAGCAGCAAAATTTTTTTTAGATCAAGGAATTACCGTAAGTGGTTCAGATGTGATGAGTTCTCCCATCACTGATGAACTTGAAAAAATGGGAGTTTCTTTTTTTTCTGGACATTTGGGTGAAAATGTTGCAGCAAAAACTAATTTGCTTATATATTCTCCGGCTGTGCCAGCTGATAACCCTGAGCGTGTTTTTGCCAAAGAGCAAGGGATTCCCCAGATGTCTTATCCAGAAGTATTAGGAGAAATTTCAAAACATTATTCAACTATTGCTGTTTGTGGAACCAATGGAAAAAGCACAACAACAGCCATGATCGGGCTTATTTTAGAAGCTGCTGGGTTTGATCCAACTGTGATTGTTGGATCAAAAGTCCCATCTTTTGTTCAGGGTAATTTTAGGTCTGGTAAGGGAAAATACTTAGTAGTTGAGGCCTGCGAACATCAGGCAAATTTTCTTCATCTTCATCCAGAAATAGTTGTGATTACTAATATTGAAGAAGATCATTTAGATTTTTATCGCGATATTGATCATATTCGTGATTCATTTCAGCAATTTATTGATAGGCGTAAAGGGAAAGGTTTTGTAGTTTATAATAAAGACGATCAGGAATCACAAAAATTGATAATAGATAATAGTATTTCTTACGGTCATCAACAGGGAAGATACCAATATTATGATCGGGAGGTATTAAACGGTCGTCAATGGGCAGAAATCCGCGATCAAGAACAAGATGTTTCTTTACAAAAGCTTGAGCTTATTATTCCTGGTGAATTTAATCTATTAAATGCATTTGCTGCTTTTACAACAAGTTTGTCTTTAGGAATTTCTATTGAAATCATTCAAACCACTTTAGCTAATTTTAGTGGTATTTGGCGTAGGTGTGAGCATGTGGGAACATGGCATGGAGCCGAGATTATTTCTGATTACGGGCATCACCCAACAGCAATTGAAGGAACTATTCATGCTTTGCGAGAATTTTTTAGAGATAAACGGATTATTCATGTCTTTCAACCACATCAACACGCAAGAACAAAATTGTTATTCAACGATTTTGTTCGCGTACTTGGTCAAGCAGATAAAACCATTATTACAGAAATTTATGAAGTTAAAGGGCGTACAAATGAAAAAGAACCTATTTCTTCTTATGATTTAGTAAAAGCAATCAAGCATCAAGACCCAGAAAAATCTATTGTTTATACAAAAGATTTATCGCATACAGAAATGGCTTTGCGAGAGATAGTTCAAGATAATGATGTTGTTCTTATCCAAGGGGCAGGTGATATTGATTTATTAGCTCGAGATCTTACTTGAATAAATTTTATGTTCAATGTTAGTTCTATTTTGCAACAAACATTTGGTAATCAATATAAAGAAAATGAGCCTCTTTCAAATTATACTCACTTTCATATTGGTGGGCTCACAAAATGGTTTGTTGAAGTAAAAACAACAGATGAATTAAAAAAAATATTAGATATTGCAAATGAATATGCTATTCCTTTTTTTGTGCTTGGTGGTGGATCTAATATTTTAGTCAGTGATAATGGTTTTAATGGTCTCGTTATAAAAATAGCTTCACGTGGATATAAAATAGAGGGGACTTTCGTGCAAGCAGATGCTGGTGTTCTTACTTCTTTTCTTGCTCGGCAAACTGTAAACCAAGGACTTGCTGGGCTTGAGTGGGCTATTACTATTCCTGGTACGATTGGTGGAGCTGTACGTGGAAATGCTGGATGCTTTGGAGGAGAAATGAAGGATGTAGTTAAAAGCGTGCAGGTTTATCGTCAAGGATCTATTTTAAGGCTTTTTACTCAAGATCTTGAGTTTAAATATCGGAGTTCTTCTATAAAAAATTCCCATGATATTATTTTATCAGTTGAATATGAGTGTGTTTTTACCCCTGATAGAGAAGCACTTATAGCTTCGCTTGATACGTTTATTGCCAAGCGAAAAGCAAGTCAGCCAGTTTCGGTAGGATCAGCTGGTTGTATGTTTAAAAATTATGAGGTACAAAAACAAGAAGATTTAGATCGTTTGGCTAAAGAAATCGAAATTCCATTAAGTATGCGTGAGAAAAAACAAATTCCAGCTGGTTGGCTTATTGATCAACTAGGGCTCAAAGGTAAACGTATTGGTGATGCACAAATAAGTGATATTCACGGGAATTTTTTGATTAATCAAGGTAAAGCCACAGCTAGTGATATGATTCAATTGATTGCTCTTATTAAAATGCGGGCTCGAGATCGATTTGGTATTCAACTTCAAGAAGAAGTTCAGTATGTTGGGTTTGATAATGATAGGTGAATTAATTTTTAATTTTAATTCTTCATTCTTTTTTTATGAATATTTCTTCAATTCAATCAACTAATATTGAACTTACAGATGCAATTAGATCGTATGTTGAGCAAAAAGTTTTTTTACTTGAAAAGCTTCTCACAGATTTTGAGGCTTCAGCAAAATTAACGGTTGAGGTGGGAAAAACCACACAACATCATTATAAGGGAGAGGTATTTCGAGCAGAAATGAATTTAGATATTCCAGGAGAATTTTTTAGAGCCGAAGAAATACGTGAAGATCTTTATGAAGCAATTGATGCAGCAAAAGATAATTTAAAGCGACAATTAAGTGATTATAAAGATCGTTTAACTCATCAAAATCAACATATCAAACGACCAGGAAAAGAATAAACTTATGTCTCAATTTTTGAAATTTTTGTTTGGAGATCCAAATAAACAAATGTTAGCTTCTTTGCGCAAAGACGTGGAAAAAATAAATAATCTTGAGGCATCTCTACAAGCTCTTTCAAAAGAGCAGTTAAAAGAAAAAACGCAAATTTTTCGAGATCAACTTGCAAAAGGGCAGTCCCTTAATGATCTTTTAATCGAAGCTTATGCTGTGGTTCGCGAAACTGCAAGACGCGAATTAAATCAACGTCATTATGATGTTCAATTAATTGGAGGAATGGTTTTGCATCGTGGAGGTATTGCGGAAATGCGCACAGGAGAAGGAAAAACATTAACTTCAACACTACCACTTTATTTAAATGCCTTAACTGCAAAGGGGTGTCATTTGGTTACAGTTAATGATTATTTGGCTAAACGCGATGCAGTATGGATGGGACAAGTTTTTTATGCACTTGGAATTTCAGTTGGTTGTATTCAACACGAAGGCGGTTATTTATATGATCCAACCTTTAAACATGTTGAAGATACACCAGAAGCCATACAACATGATGAACAGCGTGATACCACTGGCTCATTTCGTGTTCATGAGGATTATTTACGTCCAGTTTCTCGTAAGCAAGCGTATGAGGCTGATATTACGTATGGAACCAATAATGAATTTGGATTTGATTATTTGCGAGATAATATGGTTATGGATTTGCAAGAAATGGTACAACGGTCAAAACCATATTTTGCTATTGTTGATGAAGTGGATTCAATTTTAATTGATGAAGCAAGAACTCCGCTTATTATTTCAGCTCCAGCTGCTGAATCAGATGCTTTATATAGACAATTTGCTCAGGTTGCAAAAACACTTGTCGAAAATGAAGATTATAAAGTTGATGAAAAGATGCGTGCTGTTACACTTACTGAGCAAGGAATTTCTAAAATTGAGCAAATACTTGGAGTTGAAAATCTTTATGAAGGAGAAAGTATTGCCTATATTCATCATGCAGAGCAAGCTTTGCAAGCCCATGCTTTATTTAAATTAGATCGAGATTATGTGGTAAACGGTGCAGAGGTGGTGATTGTTGATGAATTTACAGGACGTCTTATGGAAGGACGGCGGTATTCTGAAGGGCTTCACCAAGCAATTGAAGCAAAAGAAGGAGTTGAAATTAAACGAGAAAGTCAAACCCTTGCAACAATCACCTTTCAAAATTATTTCCGTCTTTATGAAAAGCTTGCTGGTATGACTGGAACAGCGGCAACTGAAGCAGAAGAATTTGGAAAAATTTATCAGCTAGATGTAACATCGATTCCTACTCATCGGCAGAGCAAACGTCTTGATTTGCCGGATCGTATTTATAAAACTCAAGCTGGAAAAATGAAGGCAGTTGTTCGAGAGATTGAACGACTTCATGCAAAAGGTCAGCCAGTCTTAGTCGGAACCGCTTCTATCGATCGTAATGAACAACTTTCGGCTCTTTTGGAAAAAGCTCATATCCCACACCATGTTTTAAATGCAAAAAATCATGAGCGTGAGGCAGAAATTATTGCTCAAGCCGGACGTATTGGAGCTGTAACGATTGCTACAAATATGGCAGGTCGTGGGGTGGATATTATTCTTGGAGGAAACCCACCTACTGAGGATGAAGCTAAACAAGTTCGTGAATTTGGTGGTTTATTTGTGCTTGGTACTGAACGACATGAAGCTCGACGTATTGATAATCAGTTGCGTGGACGTAGTGGTCGTCAGGGGGATCCAGGCCAAACCCAATTTTATATTTCTACAGAAGATGATTTAATGCGTATTTTTGGCTCAGATCGTTTAAAAAATATGATGGATCGTTTGGGAATTCCAGATGATGAACCGATTGAAAATAAATTTGTTTCAGGTTCGATTGAAAAAGCACAACAACGAGTGGAGGGTCATCATTTTGATGCGCGTAAACATCTTCTTGAGTATGATGATGTTTTAAATAAACACCGCGAACTTCTTTATACACGCCGACGTGAAATTTTAGATGCTTATGCAACTGAAGATAAAGAAGTTTTTCAATCA